>NZ_CP045503.2:4842500-4960000 GCF_007004545.3 Shewanella eurypsychrophilus
AGCAGCTTCTCTAATCCGTTCTTTACGTTCTTGCTCTTCGTCGAAAGCGGCTTCAATTTCAGCCAGTACCGAATCGACATCGGCAGCCTTATCACTCTCTGCAAACTGACCCGTCAACTCAGACTCAGGATTTAGCTTACCCGACTCAAACAGGGCCCACATCTCTTTAGCATACTTGCTACTAAGAAGATCAGGAGCATACTGACCGTAATACCGGGTCATATTGTTCACATCCCGTTCAAGCATACGCTTAGCATTATTGTTTGCTGCCGCGTCGACTGCCTGAGGGAGGTCTATGATCACAGGGCCTTTACTGTCCAGCAACACATTAAACTCAGACAAGTCGCCATGGATTAAGCCGACACACAACATACGCTGCACATCTTTTATCACTGATTTGTGCTGCTCTAGTGCCTGCTCACGGGTCAAGGTGATGTCGTTGAGCCTTGGCGCCACATATCCTTGATCATCGGTGATCAGCTCCATCAATAGCACACCATCGAAACAACCATAGGGCTGCGGGACTCGCACGCCGGCATCGGCTAGGCGAAACAGGGCATCGACTTCGGCATTTTGCCAGGAGTTTTCCTGCTCATTACGGCCAAATTTAGAGCCTTTCTCCATCGCACGAGCACGTCGACTATTACGACCCTTTCTGCCCTCACGATATTGAACCGCCTGCTTAAAGCTACGCTGCTCGGCTTCTTTATAAATTTTGGCACATCGTACATCATCACCACAACGGACGACATAAACATCTGCCTCTTTGCCACTCATCAAAGGACGAAGGACTTCATCAACTAAGCCTTCATCGACGAGAGGCTGAATGCGTTTCGGAATTTTCATAGCGCACTTATACCCTACTTAAGGTTTTGATGGAATAACAAAGCCGAATTTGATTCAAAATAGCCAGTAGCCATCAAAGAATTCATCAGCATTGGTAGCAAAAGTTCAGTTAACATTAAGCTAGCAGCTCGAAAGCAAGATCGTAGGCTTTTCCTAAATCGACTGTCTTCGGCTTGACCTCTTTTAACTCAAGCGTACGTTTATCTGTCGCTCTAAGCGTTGCAGGGTGTACCAACTCCACACAAACTGTTGTTCTGGCTAATATAACTCCTTCCATTAAGAAGGTGCCAGCTCCTCCAGCGCCTTGTCCCTTGCTTGCCCTACGATTTAGGACCACTTTTTCAATATTATTCTCTTCACAATATGCATTGATCGCGGCAGAAAAAGTGGCGACTTCCTCTTGACTAGGGTTTTTACTTAAACTCAGTTTATTAAACTTAGGTGACACTAGCTCATGAGAGCCGCGATGGCCATTAAGGCTAACAATTCGCACTTCATTTGCCTTTAAAAAAAATCCAGCGATGATCACTTTCTACCTCGACTATTTTTACTATCCCAGCGACATTCAACAAGGGGGGTAACCACCGAGAAACTCGCTAAAAAAAAGAACCAGCAAAGCTGGCTCTTTAATGGGTCACTATAATAGCTTACTCGCCGCCTTGTGTATCCTTGTCTGATGACACTTTATTATTCATGTAAGAATCAAAAACGATACCTTGATCATTAATATCCAGACCCATCTGTACCTGCATATTGTAATCTTTCATCATTGAAAACTCTTCAGGTATAGGCTCTCCGGTCATTTCAGCTAAGCTAAGAATAGGCGCAAAGACTTTACTGTAGTCCAAATAAACACTGTATAGACCATTATTGTCTAACTTTTCGCTGGATAGTTTTTCGGCAACAGCAGCTGCTTTGTCTCCCGTATAAAGCACCAGATGATCGCCTTTCACTGCAAGTTTAGGTGAAATGCCGTATTCAGGAGGAAGAGGTACTATGTGTGAAAGATCGAGTGCGCTACCATCTTGCGGTAATTGAATATTGGCAAGCTCAGGTACAAAGGACTTAGCCATGTTAAATAGCATACTTGGATTATCGGCAGACAAGCTAATGAGTGCATCGACACTTTCTAAACTGGGTTCGCTCTGATCCGATGCTTCAGCAAACTTGTAATCAATCAATGTAGCACTGACACCACGAACTCCATTTGCCATGCCAGTAAACATGCCTAGCATCGCTGGGCTTTGTCCTGACATCTCCTGCTGTATTTGATTCAAAACATCACACTGATATTGAGGTTGTAAAACCTCATCCCATACTGCGGTTAACGAAGGTACCAATTGATTGAGTTCGATGCCTATTCCCATAGAAAACACAGAGTCCTGACTGTTCTTCACATAATCAGGAATAAAACCACGCATGCTCTTGAGTGCATTGAGCAAGGTCTGATTCTTACTCTCAATCACAGTAGAGAAATCCATGCTGCTCTCTTTATCACCAATTGAAAGCTGATTAAGTCCGAAAACAGTACGAGGCCAATTAGCTGCAATCGCCGACAACTCACTATGACAATCTGGCGTTCTGAGCTCCAATAAAGGATCTTCCCCCTCTTGCTCTGCTAACGCTGTCAACTGCCTAGCGAGCTGATTACCATCTTTGGTGGTCATTGCTTTAACCAGCTCTTGATGATTAATAAAGCCGATAGATTCATCACGGAAACCATGAGTTTTGATAATATTCTGTAAAATACCTGAATCTGCCAACGAGGGGGTTATAGGGTTTAAGCCTAAAGCCGTTTCAAGTATCCCTTCACCAAGCATTGGTGTATCTAAGGTCACGGTGAGTAAACCAGCTTGCTGAGAAAACAACAGCTCAATGGGCTCAGAATCGCCGACATCAGTTAAGGTATATGCTCGGTAAGACACTCCTTTAACCGTTTTCATCTCATGGCTATAACCACTTTCCTGCTCAGCTTTATCAAGCAGAGCCCAGATAGCTTCAGGTTTTGCCACGTCGAGCTTAAGAACTGGCAGTAAGCCTAAGGTATAGAAATAACTCTTAACCTCATCAGCCAAACCAAAAGTGGTGACAAACTTTTCACCACTCTCTAGGCTTTCCATATATATCTGACTCAGACTGACGAAAAACTTTGCTCTAGCATCATCTGACTGCTCAAATTCAGCAAACATGTCATCAGGGTAGGTTTTATAGCTTTGCGACAAAGAGTTGATATATGACTTAATGGGAAAAGGAGCCAATTGACCAGAAAATATTGGTGTGTCGGCTGGTACAGAAGCAAGCACTGTGTTTGACTGTTCAGCACTGGAACTAGGCTGTTGACTCACCCAGTACCCGCCTGCTCCGGCGGCGACAACAGCGGCAGCAATTAATATTTTCTTCATTCATTAAACTCCATTTTATTGTTTGAAATTCCCTTAGGGGATAGCGTCTATCTCTGTACACAATAGAACTGACTCAAGTGTACTAGAGCAGGAACAAACTGACCATAAGCGGATTAGATATACTATAAGATAATTAGAATATTCAGGTACTAGACACCACAAATAGCCCGGCTAAAACCAGCGCGTAAGATGCTGAATATAAATCAGTTTTACTGCATTACTTGTGGGGTGTTCTGACAAGAGGTTAAGGCTGAGCTGACTAAACTTAACCTGAATAGCCTCATCGGGCTATTCAGGTGTAACGGCTTTTGATTAAGCAGGCGCTAACAAGCCAACCAAAACCAGTATCTTATCTCGACAAAGAGATAAACTAGATTTTAAAGACTGTCTGTGACTTCTAGCGAGTATTGTCACAAGGGTGACAACAAGCTCTAGGAAGATCTAAAAGTCATTGAGTCCAATGTTTATAACCTACAAGGTAACCAACATATGGACTCGATACAGAACGGCATTCTAAAACCACCTACGGGAACTTCTGACTATAGACTAGTTTTTTTACTTGTGCATAAGTTTGTGCGTAAAAATGTACAAAACACTAAAAAATACAACGAAAGTAGAATCAAGCACTCTATTTCAGTTATAAAATTAAGTAGATGCGAACAAATGAAAATAAAATCTTATCCACAACTAAATCTCGAAGTGCAGGCCACACTCTCGCTTCAAACCATTGAAACGAGTCTCCTCTTCAGTCATCCCAAGCTCTAGCGGTTTGCTTGAATGCGTATCTCCAACAGAAACATAACCTTGATCCCACAGCGGATGATAAGGCAGCTCATGCTCAGTTAGGTACTCGTGCACATCTTTATTGCTCCAATCTAAGATTGGCAAAATTTTATACCGCGTCCCATGGATAGCCAAAATTGGCAGAGCTTCACGCGTACTCGATTGACTGCGGCGCAAACCAGCAAACCAGGTCCCGACCGCTAACTTATCGAGGGCCCGCTGCATAGGTTCAACCTTATTCATCCGGTTGTACTGCTCTAAACCATCTAGTCCCTTTTCCCACAACAAACCAAAACGCGCCTCTTGCCAGGCTGGCGTCATCGGTGATGCAAATGTCTTCAGGTTTAGCGCTAAGCGCTCTGACAATTCATCGATAAATCGATACGTTTCAGGAAACAGATAGCCGGTATCGGTTAAAATAACGGGAATATCGGCTTTCTGAGCGCTAACCAGATGTAACATCACCGCGCCCTGGATCCCAAAACTTGATGACATTGCGTGAGTGTCTGGAAGATACTCAAGCGCCCACGCCACTCTCTGCTGTGGTGTTAGCTTAGCTAAATAGCGGTTAATTCGCTCAAGCTCACCCTTCTGCTCAACGGCTGGCGCGCTCAAGAGCGCCAGCAACTCGACAGAAGTGACGACTGATTCAGGCATTTGTATTCTGTTGTCCATGAAAATCCTTAGCGGCATCGTTAACCGCGGCCACGACGCCGATACGTACCGTAAAATTACCGAAAGTCTCAGCCTCTTCCCGCTCATCAACATATCGTGCAAACAAGCTATCTAGCTCAGATAAAATCTCAGCCTCTTGAATATTTTCACGATAAAGTTTATTTAAACGTGTACCTTCAAAGCTCGCGCCTAAATAGAGGTTATAACGACCGGGCGCTTTACCTACCAAGCCAATCTCCGCCGCAAAAGGTCGGGCACAGCCATTGGGACAACCTGTCATACGGATAACGATCCCTTGATCCAAGAAGCCATGCTTCTCCTGCAATGACTCAACTTTAGTGAGGAAGTCCGGGAAATAACGCTCGGCCTCAGCCATTGCAAGCGCACAAGTTGGCAAAGCCACACAAGCAATAGAGCGGCCACGAGTTTCTGTAATCAACTTGCCCATTAAACCGTGACTTCTAGCCAAAGCTTCAATGGTTTGCTTATCTTCTTCGGTGACACCAGCAATGATTAAGTTTTGATTTGATGTCATACGGAAATCGCCTTTATGGATCTTGGCTATTTCTCTTAATCCTGTTTGCAACGGCTGGCCAGGTAAGTCTTTGATCCGACCCCCTTCAATAAACAACGTCAAGTGCCACTGATTATCGACACCTTTAATCCAGCCATAACGATCGCCACGATCGCCGATCACTACATCACGTTTAGGCTCGAACTTAACCCCTGCGCGCTTCTCAACTTCTGCTTTGAATGCCTCATAACCATGCTTCACTATGGTGTACTTAAGACGTGACAGTTTACGGTTGGAACGGTTACCCCAATCTCGCTGTACCTTAAGCACGGCCTCGGCAAATTTGAGCGTGTCTTCGGCCTTGATAAAGCCAAAATCATCGGCAAGACGTGGGAAGGTTTCCACTTCGCCATGAGTCGATCCCATCCCGCCACCAGCCACTAAGTTAAAGCCAATCAGCTCGCCCTCTTCGGCCACGGCAACAAAGCCTAAATCATTGGTATATACGTCAACGTCATTGTCTGGTGGTACAGCCACTGCCATTTTAAATTTACGCGGCAGATAGGTCTTACCATAAACAGGTTCAACCTCATCGCCCTCGTTGGTGACAACCTTATCATCACCTAACCAAATTTCAGCGTAAGCCTTAGTGCGTGGTAAATATTGATCTGATAATTGCTTAGCCCAGTAATAGGCCTGCTCATGCAGACGAGATTCCACAGGGTTAGGATTACACATGACATTGCGGTTTACATCGCCACAAGCCGCAATTGAATCTAGCGCCTTGCTGTCCAGGCTCTGGATCAGAGTCCTTAGGTTACGTTTTGAAATACCATGGTACTGAAACGTTTGGCGCGTGGTTAAGCGAATGCTGTTTGAGCTGGTCAAGTTGGATGCGATCTCATCGACGCCTAACCATTGCTCAGGACTACATACGCCACCAGCAACGCGGGCACGTAACATAAAGCTATATAAAGGCTCTAGTTTTTGTTCTTTACGTTCATTTCTTAGGTCGCGGTCATCTTGCTGATAAAAGCCATGGAATTTAATTAGCTGCTGATCGCCTTCACTGAATGAGCCTGTAACTGCGGTATCTAACCCCTCCTCAATCGTGCCTCTAAGAAAGTTACTGTCTGTTTTCAGGTACTCATTAACCGATAATTTTTCTTCACTCATGGCCACCGCCTCACTCATCTCTTTGGTGCGACGCTCATATTGGCATCGCATCTTATATTAGGTTTAAACAGAAGATCTACTCACTGGGTTCGAGGCCCGACAAGGCTTCTGAATATCAATAAACATCTTTCTGGTAACGTTTTTCACTACGCAGGTTTTCGAAGTAGGCATCAGCTTCTTCTGCTGATTTACCACCAAACTTAACCGCTACATCCAGTAAGGCTTGATGCACATCTTTCGCCATACGCTCAGCATCACCACAGATATAAAAGTGTGCACCAGACTCAAGCCAACGCCACAGCTCTTCACCTTGCTCAGCGATCTTGTGCTGAACATAGATCTTGTGCTCTTGGTCTCTTGAGAATGCTAAGTCGATACGAGATAGCGAACCATCGTTAAGGTATTGCTGCCACTCAGTTTGATAGAGAAAATCCTGCTCAAAATGAGGATTTCCGAAAATAAGCCAGCTATTTCCTTCAATGCCTTGAGCTGCACGCTCCTGCATAAAGGCTCTAAACGGTGCAACGCCAGTACCAGGTCCCACCATGATCACTGGTGTTTCTGGGTTTTGAGGTAATCTAAAGTGATTATTTGGCTCGACATAAACTTTGATTTCAGCCGCTTCATCTGCCTGTGCTAAGAACTGTGAAGCACCACCGAATCTAGCAATACCATCTCGGTCATCCTCGACTAAAGCCACAGTTAAGTGCACCTCAGATTCAACTTCAGATTGGCTGGAAGCAATTGAATATAGACGAGGCGTTATGGGTCGCAACATAGATAGCAACTGCAGTGCCGTTACTTCGGCGCTATAGTTTGTCACCAGATCGGCTAACTGATTATTGTGTACAAATTGGCGTGTCAGCTCTTTATCTTCGGCAATCGCGATTAGCTCACCATTGCCGCTTAGTGCAGACCAATCCTTTATTAAACCGGGATAAAGCTGAGTTAGCTCCTTTTTCTCGATCAAGGCTTGTTTGAGTGACAATGCATCTTTGCCGACTGTCACCGCTTCATCACCCTCTAAGGATAGCTTGGTCAGTAGCTCATCGACTAAGGTTTCTGAATTGGTAAACCAGACCCCTAGCGCATCACCGGCCTGATAACGGATCCCTGACTCACCAAGATCAATCTCTACATGGCGAACGTCACGATCTGAATCACGACCCGTTAGTTTCTGACTCACGAGTAGCTCAGCGGTAAAAGGCTTCTGCTTGGTAAACGCACTTGTAGTAGCGCCTGGTAGCCCTGCTCCAGAGAGTGAGACAACACTCGCACCCGAAGTGTCAATTAACGGCTTAACTGCTTCTAAAACGCTCTGCTGCCATTGCTCTGCTGCAGATTCATAATCAACATCGCATAGCGCTATGGGTTGAATAGATTTAGCACCGAGGGCGGTAAGTCGCTCATCGAAATCTTTGCCCGTCTGGCAGAAGAATTCGTAACTGGTATCGCCCAGTGCTAATACCGAATAGTTTAAATTATCTAACTTAGGCGCACGCTTCGATGCCAGGAACTTATGCAACTCGATAGCATCATCAGGCGCTTCGCCTTCACCATGAGTACTGACAACCGCAAGCAATATGGTTTCTTGCTTCAATTGACGGACCTTATAGTCCCCCATAGAAGCGAGATTGACGGCATAGCCTTGTGCTTGAGCTTTCGCGGCTAATTCACTTGCCACTCCGCGGCCATTGCCAGTCTGACTACCATAAAGAATAGTGATGGTCTGCGCGGGAGCACTTTGAGCAGCAGTTTCGCTACTAAGAAGGTTGGTTCCTTGCTCGGCAGTAGCGGATAGATATCCACTTACCCATGCAAGTTGCACGGCGCTCAGCTCTGCAGTGAGCTGCTTTAACTTATCCACCTGCACTGTCGACAATGGCGAAGCGAGTGATGAAAGCTCTTTTAACAACATGGGTACGGCCCTATATCAATGTAATGTCAGTTAGCTTAGCCGCTATTAAGAAAAGCAAAAAAGAATAAAATCTGATTTTTAATTCCTTTTTGGAATATAGGAGGTTTATTTTTAAACAAAAAGAGAGGATTCTCGAGAAGAATGACCATTTTTACTGCATAGGCCAGTCTGTAAATTGATGGGGGCGTTAATTAAACATTTAGCAATTCAAGAGGCTTAGCTGAACAAAAAACAAAAGAAAGCGTAGGCATGTTCAGTAGAGGTACAGATAAGTTAAGGGATAATAAAGCTTTTAACTTTCTGTTTTCATTTTATACTAGCCAGATAAAGACTCCTAAAAAAAGCCATATGAAAAATTACTCTCTACTTATAGCTACCTCTCTTTCACTCACACTTTATAGCGGGCTAATTTTTTCATCAGAACACAGCGATGCTGATGAAATGAATCAAACCGATGAGAAAATGGCACCTATTTACGCTACTCAATTTCAATCAGAAAACTGGGGCTTAGGTATAGGTATTCGTAGGGGGGATATTCCCTATGCTGTAGATGATGATGAAGTCCACGATGTGCTTCCCTTGATTAAGTACCGTAACGATTACTTTTTCATTAATGGTATGGAGGCAGGGGTTCACCTTTGGAGCAACGATGAACACCAAGTCAATGCCTATACCCGTTTCAGGTTTGTCGACATCCCACAGGAATTACAAAACAAATCTCAATCTCAGGCTTTTGACTTCGGTTTACAGTACCGTTTTTTTCACGATGCCTGGGAGTCCGATATTGCCTTCATGTCTGACTCCAATAAACACAGTTATGGTTATGCTCGAACCCAATATCATTGGGAGCATGGCGATTGGTACCTCAACCCCTACGCCGAATTCCACTGGAAGAGTGCCGAGTTCAATCAACATTACTACGGACTAGATCAATATGATGTCGATGGAGGCATTGAGTTCAATGCAGGTATTAAAGCTAGGTACCATCTCTATAGTAACTTATACCTATTAGGCCAATTCGGTGTCGGGCGAATTGATGATGAAACTGCAAACCTGCCGACCATGGATACTCAATATCAATATGAGTCATTCTTAGGTTTCGGCTTCTTTCCTGACTTCAGTAACAAGAGTACAAAAAGTAAGGCGACTAAAGTAAAGCCAGTGAGCTCATCAAGCAGTGATGACGAATTTTTGCGTATCGCACACGGCTGGGCAACCCCCTCTAACCTCAATGAGATACTGTCATGGCAAACACGTACCGATCCCTATAACAATCAGCTGACCTCAATATTTTACGGAACACGCCTGACCGAAAGCTTATTTAACTTTCCGATAGAGCTTTACTTCACCCCAGGTGCGGTATGGCACCACGATTCAGAAGTACAGAGTAATTTGGCTGAAGGTGTTATCGCGATAAAAGCCTTCTATACCTTCGAGTTCGGTCCGAGGTGGCGATTAGGTGTCGCTGAAGGCTTATCCTATGTCTCCAGTGTCACTCATATAGAAGGGAGTGAACTCGATGAGAAGGGCTATAAGCCCTCTAAATTACTCAACTATCTCGATTTCTCATTAGATCTGAATATGGGCGATCTATTTAATAGCAGTTCATTAGATAATATGTGGATGGGTTACAGCATACATCATAGATCGGGGATTTATGAGAAGAGCTCTGCCTTCGGCCGTATTGGCGGCGGCAGTAACTATCAAACTTTATATCTACAGTGGCACTTCTAAAGCGCTATATACTGAGCAAGTCGCAAGTGTTAATGCCGTCACAATATCGTTCGTACGCATGGCAAAATTGTCGAATATGTTGTCGAATATATTGTCAGCCATATTTGAACTGAACCTTTGCAGTACCCTTGCTCTAAATAGAAGTGCAAAACAGTCAGTAGAACAGAGTTTTTTCTAAGTTGTAACTAAAAACCAACAAACTGACTTGCATAAAATATCAGCATCTGGTTATATATTGGCTTATTAAAATTGTTCATGAGTGGGTTACAAGGAGTTGATAACATGCAAGCATCGGCCATCAGTTCATTCACAGATTTCGATGACAGACGGATCACTCAACCTAATATAGATCAGCACTGGCATAAACTTTCCACAGCGCAAAGATTCGCATTTTATACCCTTGCTAAACTGGGTTATCAGCTGTTATTTGTCAGGCAATCTAGGAATGAAAAAACGGCGGTTATCAGACAAGATAATCAACTAGTGACCATAGACAGTGAGGGAGATATCAATTTCAGTCCCAAACTGGTGTTACGTGAAAATAGATAATTACGATTTAACAAAATAACAAAAAGGAGCACTAAGCTCCTTTTTGTTATTTATAGCTTTCGTCAATGTAATACCAGTTGCATTAAAAGTTTGACCATTCAGCGGGAATTCAAAGCCCTGTAGGCGAGGCGAGGGATTGAAGCTAATAGTAATTCTATATCGAAAGCCCACAACGAAGCTTAAAGGGCTTTGAAAGCCGCACTACGTGAGTGACTCAGGCTTCCCACTTCTGCTTTGCACTGGCTCAAAAGGGAATAACCATTTCTTCACCAATGCGCCTTGAATTGAAAAGCCTAAGTCGCTCTGAATTGGTCAAATACTTAGTGCAATTGGTATAACTAAGCCGCTTGGGCATTAATTTCACTAGCTTGGGCCAATAGCACCACAGCACTTCGCCCCAATAGATCATTAAATATGCTTAGCCCTGGCGCACCGAGTTTGGCGTTAGCTAAATCACGTGCCATATCTATTGCCTTAAACATGGTGATCTCACGGCTCGAGTATCCACATAAGCTAAAAAACAAACGCAACACGGCGCAAAACCCTGGTTTATTCAGTGCTTCCATCCAAGATAGCTCTAATGCTGAAGGATCGGAAAAGTCTAGTTCATCGATAAAAATACTGGCCATATTGTTATCGAGTCGAATTAAAAACTCTGCTTTTCGCGGAAAGTGATGACTTATTCCCGTACGACTGATCCCGGTTGCTGTAGATAGTGTGGTGTAAGACATGGACTCATAGCCAATAGATAGGACCTGCTTAAGTGCCTCATCCAGAATCTGCTGAATAGTTTGCTCAGTTTGAGCTTTTGAACGTTTTGCCATGCCAACTCCTCCACTCTCAATGCTTCATGCCTCTATAGTTACGCTAGATGCTATCAAACCAGATAGGGGAATACTTGACTAACTCAGCACATCAACAAGCTAACGAAAGCTTGTTCAGCTAAGGTTCAGCTAAAAAGGCGGGATCCACAGAGAATGGTTCAGCGTCAGTCAATAGACTTTGCTCTTGTAACCACTGTTGAGCACCTTCTCCCCCTAGAAGGCTGACTAAAGTCGGCTCGAAATACTTTCGTAAAGCAGGCTTACGCCAGTACATATAGTTGGGTAGGTTCATAAAAGCCTGGGGGCTAAAAGTTCTATGGATTAAACTGGAAAATTCATTTAATTCATCTTGATTTAAGAATATTAAATGAGGCAGTAAATCAGCGATAAGATCACCAAATTTATCAAACTTGTTTAGCTCCTCTAAAGAGTAACGCTGCAGAATTTGATCTAACATTGGCACCGACCAATGGCTCATAAATGACACATCTTTAATCACATCAAGATTTCTTCTGTGATATTGCTGCCAAGCCAGATCTAGGCTTTTTCTTTCTTTCGCCGAACGCCAAATAAGGTAACTGTCGGCCAGCCATTCATGTTGAAACTCGCTTAACGGTTTAAACATGCCTTGTTCAACGAGTCTTTTGGCCTCCAAATGACCTAATTCATGCCAGAGGGTCATCTGTTTCTGCTGAGCTAAATCAAAGGAATAGATGCTACCAGACAGGTCGACAACCACAGACTCGGGTAGATGGCTTGGCGCCAGAAGCACTAAACCAGATATATCCTCGTCATCAACAGCGAGTACCATGGCGCCTCTTCGGCCTAATTCATGTCTAAAATCAGCTTGTGTATTAGGCAGCTGCTGCCGTACATGCGGAGAAAGCTGGTTTAGACAAGTCTGTAAAACGGATACATGGCAAACCAAAGCTTGCTTGGAACCAATATCGGTCCAAAACAGGCTTACATTCAAGTTTAAAGCTAACGCCAACCAGATCAAAGCTTACTCACTATTTCAATTATTTATAGCATGGCCACTCACATCATCATCTTAATCAAACGATTAAACTGCCATTAAAATCAACAGAACACTTAACCATTATTGGATGGATAATAAAATGATGAATTAATTTTACAGCTATCCCCACTCACATTGGAGTAAGCTAGAATATTTCCACCATCATTGACTAACTTACGTTAGAATAATAGGTCTTTTCAAATTCTAGAGTCTCAACGTGGTAGAAAAAGCCCAATTTTCGACACATTTATATCATCCAAAATATTGGCTCCTTTGGCTCGGTGTAGGCTTGATGCGCCTGACACAACTACTGCCTCTATCGATACAGATGAAACTAGGAAGTCTTATCGGGCGCTTAGCTAAAGCCGTCATGGGCAGTCGTGTGCACACTGCCAAACGTAATTTGGAACTTTGCTTCCCAAAGATGAGCGAAGTAGAACGACAAGACTTGCTGACGCGTAATTTTGAAGAAACCGGTAAGGCCATCTTCGATACCATCAACGCCTGGTGGTGGTCGGATGCTAAGATTCAACGCCACATGAGCATAAAAGGCCAAGAGCATGTCGAAAAGACACTCGATGACGGCCATGGCGTTATCCTGTTCGCCGTGCATTGTCTGCCGCTGGAGATGGGCGCACGAATTTTCGGTCAGTTTCAGCCTGGTGTGGGCGTCTATCGCCCCCATAATAATGCCGTTATGGAATACCTACAGGTACAAGGACGTCTACGCTCTAACAAAGCCTTAGTGCCTAAACGCGATCTACGTAAGATGGTTCGATGCTTAAGGAGTCCAGATGTTATCTGGTATACAGCAGATCAAGATTTTGGTCGCTCCAGTGCCACTTTCATCCCATTTTTTGCCATGCCAGATGCGGCTACTATCACAGGTGCAACCACTCTCGCACGTCTTGGAAAAGCAAAAGTATTGCCCTTTAGCGTGGTTCGTAACAAGGACGATAGAGGCTATAGCATTGAAATTTTTCCCCCTCTGGATAATTTCCCCGGCGAAGATGAAGTTGCCGATGCTAAGCGAGGCAATAAAATTATCGAAGAGATTATTAACCGCGAACCTAGTCAATATATGTGGCTACATCGCCGCTTCAAGACGCGTCCAAATAATGACGATCCTTCGGTCTATTAAACAAGAGAATGCTCAGTAGTTCACCTACTGGGCACTAGCTTTCGAGAAAAAGTCCTCAACTAATACCAGTCGGTACAACAGTCAAAATGACACTCAGTGTCATGATGACCGCATAAGTCATTGTCACAATGACATGCGGAAAGACTTTTAATGCAATAACCTGAATAATATAAACAACTTAAAAACATGGAACGGTTAATGCTATTCCTCCTGCGCCTGAATAAAAATTACCGCGCTAAGAGGATTTATGAGCAAACTAAAATTAACCGCAATTGCACTCATCGCAGTGCTTATTGCATCCTTCACTGTACTGCTCAGTTTAGGGAGTGATATTTATCGTGAAAAACCACCGATCCCCATGGCGTTCGTTAACGTCAATGGACAAACATTATTTAGTAAAGATGATGTAGAGCAGGGGCAACTTGTTTGGCGTTCAATGGGGGGACATCAACTAGGTTCAATATGGGGGCATGGTTCATACGTCGCTCCCGACTGGACTGCAGACTGGTTACACCGTGAAGCGCAGGCTTGGTTAAATATCACAGCAGAGCAGCGTTTTCAAAAAGATTTTACCTCCCTATCAAGTGAACAACAGGCGGGTCTAGAGCAGCTTTTACGTGAAGATATGCGACATAACACTGTAGTGACTCATGCCGATGACACCACACTAGTCACCCTTTCTTCGACACGCATTGCAGCCATTAAGACAATCTGTCAGCACTATCTATCACTCTTTGGCGACGATCCACAGCTCTCCACGCTCAGGGAGCAGTACGCAATGAAAGAGGGCACAGTCCCTAGTCTTGAGCGCCGAGAAAAACTCAATGCATTTTTGTTTTGGGGAGCATGGGCGGCGATAACAGAACGCCCAGATCAAAATTATACCTATACCAACAACTGGCCATTCGACCCGCAATTGGGCAATACGCCAACGTCGAGCAATATTGTCTGGTCAATCCTAAGTATCGTCAGCTTGATCGCGGGTATCGGCGGACTCGTCTGGTACCATGCAGCGGGTAAACATGAATCCCTTCCTGAGCCTGCAGCTCAAGATCCACTTTTTTTTAAGAAGCCATTACCTTCACAAAAAGCGGTAGGTAAATACTTTGTCACCGCAATCGGTCTATTTTTGCTACAAATACTGCTCGGTGGATTAACGGCTCACTACGCTGTAGAGGGGCAATCATTTTACGGCTTCCCATTGGCTGAAATTCTCCCCTATTCAGTGACTCGAACTTGGCATACTCAACTGGCAGTATTTTGGATCGCGACCACTTGGTTAGGCACAGGCCTATATGTTGCGTCGGCACTATCTGGACACGAGCCTAAATATCAACGCCTTGGCGTTAATGTGCTGTGGGCTGCTTTGGTTGTGGTAGTACTTGGCTCAATGGCTGGTGAATGGATTGGTGTACAGCAATACTTTGATTTAGACATGAATTTCCTCTTTGGTCATCAAGGATATGAGTACATAGATCTTGGCCGCGTATGGCAGATCCTGCTACTTGGTGGACTATTAATTTGGCTTGCACTCGTTACTGCTGCCATCAAGCCTGCACTCAATAAACAAGGCGATATGGCACCCGTCATTTGGGTACTCTATGCCTCTTGTGTGGCTATCGGTCTGTTCTACGGCGCAGGTCTGTTCATGGGCAAGCACACCAACTTAGCTATCGCGGAATACTGGCGTTGGTGGGTGGTTCATTTGTGGGTTGAAGGCTTCTTCGAAACCTTCGCCACATCAGTTATCGCACTTATGCTTGTCCGTCTAGGGCTTATCAGGACACGCAGCGCCAACGCTGCAGTGCTCTTCACTACGCTTATCTTCCTCACTGGTGGATTAATCGGAACCTTGCATCACCTGTATTTTACTGGAGCACCGACTTCAGTGATTGCTTGGGGCGCAATGTTCTCAGCCTTAGAGGTCGTACCGTTAGCTATCATAGGTTATGAAGCGGTTGAAAGTTACCGTCTGCGTCAAGCAGCACCTTGGATGATCCGTTATAAATGGGCCATCATGTTCTTCGTTGCCACCGCATTCTGGAATCTTTTCGGTGCTGGAGTACTTGGCTTCCTGATTAACCCACCTATCTCACTGTATTTTGTACAGGGGCTGAACACCACTGCAACCCATGCTCACGGTGCATTTATGGGTGTATACGGCATGCTAGGTATTGGCTTAATGTTGTTCTGCATGCGAGGTCTTACCGGGCAAATGCAGTGGAATGAAAAGTACCTTAAAGGTGCATTTTGGACACTCAATATCGGTTTGATGGCCATGATAGTGATGTCACTGCTACCTGTCGGTATCGTGCAGTTTTTTGCTGTTATCGAAAATGGCTACTGGTTTGCCCGCTCACCTGAAGTGATCCACAGTCCACTCATCGAGACTCTGGTTTGGATGCGTGTTCCTGGCGATATAATCTTCGGTCTAGGCGGCCTGTTTATGGGGCTATTCTTCTTCGATATCATCAAGAAGGCCATAGGTAAGCGCACCACAATCGACGACAATGAAGAGCTATCGGCTAACGCATAGATAGTGCTAACCATACAGAGGGGCCTTGGCCCCTCTTATACAATCGGTATTATCCCCTTCAAGCCCATCTATTCACAATAAACCAACGCTGCCTGCGCATAAATAACAAAAACTTGTCATAGCGCAATATTCCAACTGTCATATTGACATAGTATCAATATGACAATGCACACCTGTTTGCTTTGAATTCGATTGCCAAACAAACCGCTTTAGGAGTCTATATGGCCTTGAGTCAAACTGAATTAACCCATATCGCCTTAGATATTACTTCTGGACTATCTAACCGAGATCGATTTTCAAGACTGCTCGACATCATAAGACAAAACCTCCACTGCGATGCTGCCGCCTTGTTAGCCTTTCAGGGCGGGCTATTTACCCCATTAGCCATAGATGGGCTCAATGCTGATGTATTGGGAAGGCGTTTTCTTGTCAATGAGCACCCAAGATTAGAAGCCATTGCCCGCGCTGGGGATATTGTCAGATTCCCCTCCGATAGCACACTGCCCGACCCCTATGACGGCTTGATCCCCAATCAGGGAGATGAGCTTAAGGTCCATGCTTGTATCGGTCTGCCTCTGTTTGCCAGTGAACATCTTATCGGCGCCATCACCATAGATGGCTTCGACCCGCTACAATTTGATAAGTTTACAAACGGTGAATTAAGAAGCTTAAGTGCCATCGCCGCAGTCTCACTCAATAATGCCTTGATGATCGATAGATTAGAGAAACTGGCGGCACAATCTCAAGACTCACCTCCAGCAATGCGGGTAGGCATAGACACCAACACAGATGTAGAGATCATCGGCCAGTCAGAGATCATGCAATCACTGCACAATGAAATAAAGGTCGTCGCAGACACAGATCTCAACGTGTTGATCTTAGGTGAGACTGGCACAGGCAAGGAGCTCGTCGCTAAAGCTGTACATCAGGGCTCTGAGCGTAAAGACATGCCATTGGTATATCTCAACTGTGCGGCTTTACCCGAATCCATCGCAGAGAGTGAACTCTTTGGCCACGTCAAAGGCGCATTTACCGGTGCTATCAGTAATCGCAGTGGCAAGTTTGAATTGGCCGATAAGGGGACACTGTTTCTCGATGAAATTGGCGAACTGCCACTGACACTACAATCTAAATTACTACGTGTATTGCAGTACGGCGATCTGCAAAAGATCGGTGACGATCGCAGTCGTAAAGTCGATGTTCGCATCATTGCCGCCACCAATAAAGATCTCAAACAAGAGGTGTTAGCGGGACGTTTTCGTGCCGACCTCTACCATAGACTCAGCGTTTTTCCTCTTCTGGTACCAGCTCTGAAAGAGCGAGACGATGATATAACCCTATTGAGCGGCTATTTTGTCGAGAGATGCAGGCAGAAATTAGGCATAAAAACCCTAAGCTTAAGCCCTGCCAGCCTGAGCCTGCTCAAGCGGTATCAATGGCCTGGTAATGTCAGAGAGCTAGAGCATGTCCTTCATCGCGCCGCCGTATTGGCTAAGTCACAATCTCGAGGTGAACTGTGCCAGATCTCCCCTCTTCATCTCGATCCTATCATGCCCGCAGAGGAGCAAGGCTATACGCCTCAAAGCAATAATAAACACAATCAGTTTGAAATAGGCGATCACAGCCTCAAAGATGCAATCGACGAATTTCAATCTCAATATATCAGGCAGGCATTAGCCGAAAATGAGGGACAATGGGCCGCTACCGCACGAAAATTAAAGTTAGACTCGGGCAACCTACACCGATTAGCAAAACGTCTGCGGTTGAAATAAGTTTAAACTGAAAATTAAGCGCTAGCTCTGCGAGACAAAAAACTGTTATAAAATAGTTATAGCAGCCAGATAAAGCGATAAAATGAAAACGGATTTTTATTTAAAATATTATTTTGCAACCAGTTTAAGCCTCCTTCTAGGTATAGGCTTACTATGCCAAAGTGCCATAGCAAAACAGCTAGATCTTGACCAGATGGCATTACCTCTCTATCAGGTAGAACGAGAGATCCGTTACCATCAGCTAGACAATGGCCTTCAGCTTAGAGTATTGCCTTTTGCATCAGGACAGAGCGTATCGCTTGCCAGTCAGTTCAGCGTAGGCTCTCGTGACGAAAAAACGGGCCAAACAGGTTACGCTCACCTTTTTGAACATATGTTGTTCAAAGGAAGTAAAAACGCCCCCGGTGACAGCTACGCGCAAACCATGAGTTCACTCAGCGGGCAATTTAATGCCTCGACCTTTTTCGATTACACTAACTATTACCTCACCTTACCCTCTGAAGCACTCGAACTCGCCCTATGGCTAGAGGCCGATCGCTTCATTCGTCCCGCATTAACCGCTGAAACCGTAAAGAATCAACAAGCAACGGTTTTAGAGGAGATGGCCACTAGCATAGATAATCAGCCCTATGTACGCCAAGCGATGGAGTTTCTTTTAGAGCAAGCCAAAGGCACTGCCTATCAACACGCCGTTATCGGATCTAAACAGGATATAGCGAGCTCCACGCCTGAGAGCCTAAACCTATTTCATCAACAACATTATCGCCCCGATGCCATGCAACTTAGCATTGTCGGTCAAATCCCCGAGAATACTCAGCATTGGGTTGAGACTCAGTTTGGTACATGGAGTCAACCAGCAACACCATTGGCACAACATCAGCACCTTAGCTTTGACAATAAGCCAGTCAAGGGTGAGATAGTAGACAGTCGCGGCCCTTGGCCTGCATTACTGCTTGCCTGGCATACCGTCGGACAAGCACATAAAGATGCTGCAGCAATATCGTTACTTGAAGCTTACTTATTCCAAAATAGAAATAGCATCATTAAACAGAGCGGCCTAAATGATCCTGAGCAACTACTCACTTATTCAATTCCACTGTCTATGGAACATATGGGCGTCACCAATCTAGTCATGGTACCCAGAGCCAAAACTTCATTAAACCAACTCGCTAAGAATGTTGAGCAGATGATTGCAGCAATAAACAACCGAGGAATAACTGATAGCGATCTAGTTCAATTGAAGGCTCAATGGCTCAACCTCAAACTAAGACAACTAGATAGCCCCTCCCTATTGGCAAGATCTCTGTCGGCAACATTAGCTCAAGATCAACTAACTCCTCTGACTGGCCCTTGGGAACGAATTAATGCCGTTACCACTGCAGACATGCAACGCGTGTCTCAAAGCTACTTCAATCAAGGATATGTCAGGCTAGACCTATTACCCCCCTGGTATATAAGATGGGGGAAAGCCATGCTCGAATGGCTGCCGAACTCTCTGACCGATAGCTTAGAGGATTGGGTATTATGATATTTTTAAAACCGCCAAAGGTTAAGACTTTATCTTTATTCCCTTTGTTATCAATCATGGTATTGATGCTAGGTT
This sequence comes from Shewanella eurypsychrophilus, assembly GCF_007004545.3. Classification (NCBI taxonomy): domain Bacteria; kingdom Pseudomonadati; phylum Pseudomonadota; class Gammaproteobacteria; order Alteromonadales; family Shewanellaceae; genus Shewanella; species Shewanella eurypsychrophilus. The sequence continues at coordinate 4,861,992 of NZ_CP045503.2, forward strand.
GCCAGCAAACAAAGTTAGTATTCACTGACAAAAAAGAGCCCGTAACACCGGTATTTAATCAGCTAGAAGGTGCGCCGCAAGTTCAGTCCAGTGTTGAGTTGGCATCACATAGTGATATCGAGTCCTGGACACCGGAAACTCTGTCGATTTCAGCAGAATTTAGCTTGCACCTCTTTCCCAAAAGCCCGTCTGAACTCAACTATGTAGAGCTTGTACTGATAAACCCTAACAAGCCCTTTAACAACATAGATATTCTCAGTGCTGCGCTCAACGAGCGTGCGCTCTGGCTAGCGGATCAGTATCCAATCTCCTGTATTGAGAGCCTAGGTGTAAATGCAAGAATGCATAGCATTAGCCTTAAAATGGCCTGCCCCGCCCATGAGGTCCCACAAGCATTAAACATTCTTGCCAATAGCTGGAGTCATTCTGCATTTGAGCAAATTGATCTAGAAAATATCCAAAGAAAACTAAAACTCAACAAGCATATCAATGCTTATAGCGGTGCAGAAATTGACAAAGTTTGGGCCAGAATAATCTTAGGCAAGTCTCATCCTTATAACCAGGCACTAGACAATCAAGACCTTCTGAATGAACTGAACATGGCGAGTCTATCTGAGCTTCAACAAAAGATAGGGACAGGGGCTAAATGGCACCTATTTATGTCGCAGCCTTCAAGTTTACAAATACCTGACGCACAAGACGCAAATTTATCCAAAAGAAATAAACTGATACAGCAAGCCACTAAGCTAGCTAAACAGCTAGAAAACAGATCAAGTATGGTTAAAGAGCAAAATACTACGGCATCCACGCTCCCAACAAGCAAAGAGGAGGTTAGTGATAATGGAAGTGATAGCCAGCCTTATATCAACACAGGTAAAATCATCTATCTAATCGATGCCCCTGGGGCCGTTCAGACGCAGGTGAGAGTGGGATATAGACTGCCACTTTCAGCTTCTGATACAGATCCTCTCAAGAGTGAAATATCACTTAGCGATCCCTTAAACTGTCAGCTACTTGCCAGTTGGTTGGGACGTAGTTTCTCCGGTCGCCTCTACTACGATCTCAGAGAAAAGCGAGGACTCACCTATGGCATTTACGGCCGTTGTTTCGATAACCCCCAAGCTCGTACGCTGAAATTTTATGGCAGCACGCAACTACAACACACGGGGGCCTTCGTCTCTGGCATCCTAGATCACCTTCAACTCACCACAGAGCAAGGTATAGGTAGCCAAGAGCTAGAAGCCCTTAAGACCTATGAGAAAAGTAAGTACGCACTCACAATGCAGTCTCAGCACTCAATGAAAACACAATACATTAACCAATTATCCCTAGGCCGTAATAATAAAGAGCTCATCATAAACCAAGCCAGGATCCAAAAGTTAGACTCGGTCACATTGAAAGAAATTGCCAAGCTGAACTTCAGCTCACCACCTTTTATTGTGCTTAGAGGCGATGCAGATAAAATTCGACAAGATCTAGCAGATAAACTGCCTAGCTGGAATATTCAAACTATTGAGCCATAAAAATAACAGAATAAAACCCTATCACTTATCTGTGACATCCAAAAACAAATAGTGAAAACCCTCCATGGATTAGTCACTTACATTCACACATTACAATATAAGATGACACGTACCACCTAATAAACAATATTTTCCACCCCATATTTTGATCTTTTAAATACATATCTAAAATCATAAAAAATAATAAAAAAACAAACTACAAATACTAAATCAGCCCAACAAAACAAACGTAACAAAATATTTACTACTTTAAACAGTAATTGTAAATTAAAGAACACTTGAAATTTTAACGGTACAATATCAAGTGATTTAAATATATAATGAGCTAAAAAAACAATAATAACATTTAAAGTAGTATCTTTATCCTAGTACAAAAGTATTACATCTAACAGATGTCATAAGGAAATGAAATGTATGATGGCGAAATATTCACTATCAATGGAAACTCTAGTAACTTTATAACCGCAAAAAGTGCTGCAGGCCTGCTAAACCTAAGCTTAAACAAGGATAAAAATCTTGTTCGGGCATGGTTAAACACGACTTCAAATACAAAAATATTACTGCACTTCATTGACTGCATGCAGAGCTATCTGCAACTGGTCGAATATGACTTATTTAAATCTGGGACTCATATAGCAATCTGCTCAACGTTAACCATTGAGGATGAGTTATTACTCATAGAGCATGGTTTCAATGCTGCATTGCTTTCAAATGAGAGCCCTTACACTCTGATAAAAAAAATGACCACTGTAATTGATGGCAATTTATGTTTTAGTAATGAAGCATGTTCACGGTTCATATTAAATACAAACAGAAGCCCTTTAAACAAAGATAGACTGACTCTTATATTTTCAACAACGAAGAAAGAAAAAGAAGTCATTAGCCTAGTTTGCAGTGGCATGAGTAATGAGCAAGTAGCCAACAAACTCAATGTGTCGATAAACACAATAAAAATGCATTTGCAAAACATTTATAAAAAGGCACAAATTAAGAATAGAGGACAGCTTCTTCTGACTTATGGTCAAAATTTTGTAGCACATTAATCCTACCCTTAAGGATATATATGTAACAAAATATTATCCATATGGGCAATTGAGGCATTTTCATACTTGTATAATATATCGACGATCATATTTTATATTTCAAGGAGAGAATGAATGTTAAACAATAAACAACGCGGTCAAGGTATGACCGAATATATTATTATCGTCGCACTGATCGCTGTTTCGGCTATCGGTGTATATAGCTTCTTCGGACAAACAATTCGTAACCAGGTAGCAGGTTTATCATCTGAGATGTCAGGTGTTGATTCCACCGCACAAATTACAGCAGCAAAAACCTCAGCGGTTGCTGCAACGAATGTTGCTAAAGAAGATTATAACTTGGGTAATTACAACGAAGCGGCCAATAAGAGTGCTTCAGGTAACTAACTACCTATAAAAGCAAGAAAAGGAGCTCTTTTCTTGCTTCTTTCACAAATGGATTTGAATGATGAAAAACCTCAATCATCAAGGTCAAGGCATGACCGAATACATCATTATTGTTGCCTTAATAGCCGTATCAGCAATCGGTGTCTATAGCTTCTTCGGACAAACAATCCGCAATCAAGTGGCAGGCTTAGCTTCAGAGATATCTGGAGTTGACTCCAGTGCACAAATCACTGCTGCAAAGGGCTCTGCAACACAGGCTACTACCCTTGCCAATAAAGATTATAACCTCGGCAATTACAATGAAGGTGCGAATAAAGCCAGTGGCGGTAACAGCGGCGGAACTGGTGGCGGCAGCGTAGACTAAGCCATTGATATATTTATAGATTTCACACCATTTATTAGTGTAATGAACAGTTACAATTCCAAATATCGCCAAGTTAACGCTCTATTTAAAGTGCATTTTTAGCACATGGAAGATACACAATGAAGCATGGACGTATGCTGACACGACATCAAGGCCAAGCTATGGTCTTGTCCTTAATTTTAATGTCGTTTGCATTGATGGTTGTAATTTTTAGCTTTAATGCCTCACAGCTAAATTTAAACAGTAGCAGATTACAAAATACCGCAGATAACACAGCTTACAGTATTGCCACCATTGCAGCCCGTGATTTCAATTTTAAGGCATATACCAATCGCGCTTCGGTTGCCAATCAAGTTGCGGTAGCACAAATGGTGGGGCTATCGTCTTGGTTTAACATGACCGACAAATTCGCTAAAAATGCCTGTGATACCCTATGTTGGGTTCCATACTTAGGGCAAGTCCTATCAGGAATCGAATCTGCAGTAGGTGCGATAAATAGTGTTGCCCAGCCAGTACTCGAAGCCTTAGTTTATGCTGAAGATGTCATCCTGCAGACCTTGGCAATGTCTCAACAAATTGTACATTATGCTGGCCTTACCTCTACTGTGATCACTGCTGATGACATAGTCAAAGCCAATGACCCTAAAGCTAAATTGGATCTAATGCAGAATCCACAAATGCTTAATGATGTCAGAAATGTATGGGTCAAATTTCAAAAAAGACATAGCAGAAGTAATCAGAATCAAAATCAAAATCAAAATCAGAATCAGAATCAACGAAGCCGTTCACAGAATAACTCCAGCCAATTTCAAGACTTCATTACCGTCTCGTTAGATTCTAGAGACTCTTTCAGTAAATCTCGTAGCTATAAACTCGGTTTCCCTTGGTCCTTTACCGCCTTTCCACTTCGATGGAAAACTTATAAGGCAGGTGGAAGTGAACTGATATCTAATGGCAACAATGAAGCTGAAACTTGGACATCTATGGATACCATCAGCTTTCATTTATCAAAATTCCGCTGCAGTTGGTCTGGATGTCGTTGGAGAGGCTACAATGAAATCCCGCTTGGCTGGGGCGCAACACGGTCAGATAACAGAGCAAATATAGAAAGAGTCGGTAACAATAGCTCTTGGGGAAGTAGCAGAAATAGAAATGGATGGGCCTCCCGTTATGCAGGCGATGATCAAGAAACACGGGGTGGCTATAACGGTGTCCAACCATTTTACGGCTTAGCCAATGGCGCCCAATCAAAAAACCAAACTGAAAATATTGCCGTTGTCATTTCAAAATCTCAAAATAATATTCGCACAAGCAGTACCGTAGACGTCGGTGAAGACAATACTAATCCGGCACAAAGTGAACAGATGTTGGGCGATAGAATGACAGCTATTTCTGCCGCAAAAGTCTACTATTCAAGACCTTATGATCTAATGATATCTTCATCTGCATGGCGAAGAAGTGATGGCCGTCATGAGTATGGCAACCTCTACAACCCCTTCTGGCAAACACGCTTATCAGACACCACAAATACTGAACGTAATGTCGTTTTAGCATTAACTAGGATGCTGTAATGCAATCTCCAGTTAATAAACAAGCCGGTCAAGCGCTAGTAGAAAGCGTGGTGGGCCTCACTTATGTCGTCATTCCACTGCTCATAATCTTGCCATTTATGGCAAAAATTGGCGGAGTACAGCATAAAGCTCAACAAGCCTCCCATTATTCAGCTTGGGAAAGAACCGTCTGGAAGGAGCGCAGACCCAGTAAGCTTCCCAGAAGAAGCGGGTTATATCTGGCTCAAAAAAGTGAACAAGATACAGCTAAACAGATCCCATGGCGGTTCTATCAAAATGATGGCAACAAACTGACCAGTCGAAACAGTAGCCAATGGGATTGGAACAAGAGTGTTCACCCAATATTGAGACATCAGACCCAACAGAATCAAAGCGCTGATACACTGCTTAAGTCTAATCAACAAACACCAGCAAATACTAACGTGCTTGATAGATTCACTCGCTCCCATTCGGGTGGTCGGCTACCAGGTGCAGTGGGCAGTGCTGTCGGCCGTGCTGTCGGACTGCTTTCATTCACCGGGTTTTCATTAGAGCGCGATCAGTTTTACCGCACAAGTATCAGTTCTAACATCCAAAATTTATACCTAGCGCCATTCGACAATTTAAACCTCAATATAAGCAGTAATAGCGCTTTACTCGCTTCTGGCTGGAATGCTGCAGGTCCTTATCATGTAAAAAATAGAGTTAAGAGGTTAGTACTTACCAACTACATGGATGTCAGCGTTATTCGTACCGCACAAAGCTTATTAGGCATCATCCCTTTTGGTAAAGAACTACGCCCAAGTAGGCTAAAACTGGGATATGTAGACCCAGACATTCTCCCTACCAACCGGCTCTGTACCTACGGCACAACCAATTGCGGAGGCTAATGAATGAAATTTCACTTACTGCTATCAAGCCTAATATTTTCAGCCACTACATATGCTTCAGATTGGCCTGAAATTGAATTTCCTGACACTGCGAAGGTAGAAGTGGTGGCGGATAGTATGAGATACCACGGCTACCCAATGAAAACCTGGGTGATGAACGACAAACAAAGCCAGATGATGACGGCAAATTTTTTTACACAACAATGGCAAGAAAACAGTGAGCGTTTTGATGCAAAAATGTTTAACGGCGATTACGTCATTAACAGTTTGCAGAGCCCTTACCTTCTCACTGCCCGTATCAGTAAAAACTATGATGGTGTTGTGACTTATGTCGGTATCACAAAAAATGTTGATGAATCTGAGCTCATTGACGCAAATCAAATCCAGTTTCCAAAGCCTAATGGCGCAAGGGTAATTTCTGACATTCAATCCCAAGATCTTTTCAAACTGGGTCGCACCTTAGTACTGAGTAGCCCTCAAAGCCTATCTGCTAGTTACCATTACTATCGCCGTCACTTTCAACAGAGAGGTTGGGCAGAAAACTCTGCCATTTTAGACACTCATGCAGGTAAAGCTGTGCTACAGATGAGCCAAGGAACAAACCTAATAGACATTAGCTTTAACAAGAAAAAATCAAAAGTTTACATTGTAGCCAATCAAGTCACGGAAGGACTTTAACGATGCATATTTCCACCAGAAAACTCAATATGAATGGCCAAGCAAGCGTCGAATACCTAGTGGTATGTTCAGCGCTTATTGCCGCACTATTAACCCCAATAGAGAACAATAACAACGTCATGGAACTTTGCCTTGACTCATTAAGAGACTGGTATACCGCATTTGCATACAGCAAATCATTGCCAACTCTGCCCAACTAAATTAGGTCTAACAATGCAAATAAAATCTATAGACTTCAACTGGGTTCTTCTCGTCATCGCTATTGTGCTTGGCTGTATCGCAGCTTGGGCGACAAAAAATTACTTCATCACTAAAGAGCAAGAGCTAAGAGCTGAGTTATCAAAAGATAATATCGTGATGGCTGATGTCGTGGTGGCAACGCAAGAACTAAGAAAAGGCGACATAGTCTCACAGCAAAATATGTCTGTTAGGCGGATCCAAGCCGACACCTTACCCCTTGATGCCCTTCACCCTAGAGACTTCGATAAAATCATGGGGCAAATGCTACTTGCACCTATCTCTCCAGGTCGCCCGTTAATGGCTAGCTACCTGCCAGGCCATAGAATTGAACAATTTTCCGATATGCTCAAAGAGGGTCAACGAGCGGTCACTATAAACATCGATGAAATTAACTCAACCGCAGGCATGTTGGTTCCTTCTGATCATATCGATCTCCTCCTATCCTTCAAAGAAGGTAGCGGCAGCGATGATCGCAATAAACTGCAATTATTACTGGAAGATATTACGGTACTGGCAACAGGTAAACACAGCATAGATGTCAACCCAGAGTTAGTAGACACGCTGTACGACAATCCAAATGCCTATGACACTGTCACCCTCGCTCTCAATGTTAATGATGCGGCAAGAGTCACACTAGCTAGAAAGAAAGGTAAGTTTATCACTTTTCTCCGTAATCAAAACGAAAGCCAGCCCCTTGAATTTGTCTCTCTTCACGAGGGTCAACTTTTTAATCAATCTGAAGATGCTTTAACGAGAGAAGTAGAGATTATTACTGGAGGTAACGGCATAAAAACATCGATTCAAGCCTACCCACTGCCTACTCAAATGTTAGAACAACTGAGCCAACTAAAGAATAAAGCAGCGCTATGAAGACTAATAACATCATTAAAATTATTTGGGTATGCCTATTCATCCCCTTCCTCAGTTTCGCCCATAACAATAAACCATTGAAGCTCTACGTCGGAGCTGTAGAGCTTTACAAAACCGCTAATGTTGAGCGAATTGTTGTTGGTAATGGAAACGTTGTCAGCGCCAAAGTGGTTGATAACAAAGGTGTTATTCTTATCGGGGAAGCCTCTGGAAACACAGATCTACAACTATGGCAAAAAGACGGTAAATTAATCAAGCTCAGTATCACAGTCACCAACGACAACAGCTTGCGGACCACTGACAAAGTAAAACAGATGCTGGCAGCATTCCCTTCTTTAAAAGTGACCGAAAGCGATGGCCTCATCGTCGTACAAGGTGAAGCCGACCTAGCATTGAAACAGCAGTTAGAGAAGATTATTGATGAAGCCCCAAATGTTGTCTCTCTCGTAAAATATTTACGATTCGCCAAAGCGTTAGCTCCCATGGTCAAGATGCAGGTCAAAATTGTGGAATTTAATAAATCAACACTCAACAACGTCGGCATCAAATGGGACACCGCCATGTCAGGACCCGCTTTCGGTGCCGCAAAGGCCTTTAGTGCTAACCCCATCTTCAGCGTGGCTTCACCGGGACAATATGCCGATGCCATTGGTGGTGCAATCACTGACAGTATTGGTGTCTTAGATACTCGAGGTTGGAACTATTTTGGCATAGTTACCGGAATAGGCTCTCAAATCCAACTTCTTTCAGAAAAAGGCGATGCTCGTATGTTAGCCGAGCCTAACCTAACCACTCGTAGCGGTGAGTCAGCTAGCTTTCTAGCCGGCGGTGAATTTCCTATTCGCAGTATCAGCGGGCTTGGTGCAGTCGATGTCGAGTTTAAAGAATATGGCATAAAGCTCGATATTGAGCCTGTTGTTGATGAAAACCTCAATATCGTCAGTCGCGTCATGGCCGAAGTCAGTTCAATAGACCCTTCTGTGTCTATTGACGGTATTCCAGGCATGCTAACTCGCCGCACAGAATCAGTCATAAATGTAAAGAACAACGAAACCATTGTGATCTCAGGACTCGTCAACAGCGAAATGTCAAAAGTCGTCAATAAATTCCCATTCTTAGGTGACATTCCTATCTTAGGTGAATTATTTAAATCCAGAGACTTTAAAGATAACAAGACAGAGCTGGTCATCTTTGTCACGCCTACTGTTGTCTACCCGGGAGAGGAGAGCCATGACAAGCAGCTCGCTCGTGGTCAAGAGATGGCTATTGAAGCCAATGAACTCGAAGCATTTTATATCTTAGATTAGGAGAGCAAGATGTTTAACGTAGTCGTTAGCACCACAAAAGGTACCAAGGTAGGCGAATTCCAGTGTATTCACTCTCACTGTAAAATTGGCAAAGATCCTGAGCAACTTATTGTCTTAAGAGGCTTTAAGGTATCTAAGCACCACGCAGTTTTGACTCAGAATGATAAAGGTATCTTCATTCAAGATAACAAGAGCCGGACGGGTCTAAAAGTGAATGATGAGAAGACAGCCCAGTTTGGGCCTCTCACTCTCACGGATATGATTCAAGTCGGTGATTATCAGATACGGGTACACAGTACCGATCCTGAATTTTCTGCTCAGCCAGTGACCCAAGAACCAATAACAGACTCTCTCAAAACCGAATCGATAACTGATACTTCTCAAGAGAGTGCTGAGCCGCTTAAAGAGAACAGTAAAAAAACACAAAGCACGATACCGCTTCAGAGCGCTGCTCAGCTAGAGAGTATTAAAGTACGTAATGATTGGCGACGAAAAGTACACTCTGAACTACTAAAGCAGATGGACTTACGGCGAGTTAATGTCAATGAGATGAGTGATGTTGAGTTAAGGAGTCAAAGTGAGTCCTTGATTAATCAAATAATTTCCAGCTTTAAACTCCCTAAAGAGATTGAGATAGAGTCCTTAATCAAAGAAGTCCTCGACGAAACGATCGGCCTAGGGCCTCTGGAAGGGCTTCTTGCGGATATAGAGGTCACAGAGATCATGGTCAACAGTCACGACCAAATTTTCTATGAGAAAGCAGGCAAGCTTTACCTTTCCGATATTGCCTTCTCAGATGACCAAGCGGTACTAGGAGCGATCGAGCGAATAGTCACCCCGATAGGCAGACGTATCGATGAAAGCTCTCCTATGGTCGATGCTCGTTTAAAAGATGGATCTCGAGTCAATGCCGTTATTCCTCCACTCGCCTTAAAGGGCCCTTGTATTACTATTCGTAAATTTATGCAGCAGAGGCTGAATTGTAATGATTTAGTCAATTTTGGCTCGATGAATCATGCCATGGCAGAGTTTCTTGAAACCGCTGTTACTCAAAAACGAAATATTGTCATTTCCGGTGGTACAGGTTCAGGTAAAACCACTTTGCTCAACGTGCTATCAAATTTTATTCCCGATAATGAACGTATCGTCACCGTCGAGGATGCGGCAGAGCTGCAGTTATATCAGCCGAACCTTGTCTCACTAGAGGCACGGCCACCAAATCAGGAAGGAAAAGGGGCTATTGAAATTCGAGATCTGGTAAAAAACTGTTTACGAATGCGACCAGACCGTGTGGTGATTGGTGAGTGCCGAGGTGGAGAAGCACTCGATATGCTGCAAGCGATGAATACTGGCCACGATGGTTCATTAACCACCGCACACTCAAACTCTCCACGGGATTGTATTTCACGTTTAGAAGTCATGGTAATGATGGCCGGTATGGACTTGCCAGTACTAGCCATTCGCGAACAGATCACTTCAGCGGTTAATATCATAGTGCAGCAATCACGCTTTTCAGATGGCTCAAGGCGTGTCACTAGCATCTGTGAGGTCACGGGATTAGAAGGTAGCATTGTTCAACTGTCTGAAATATTTAAATTCGAACAAACCGGATTTAACGAAGAGGGCAAGGTTCAGGGTTACTACACAGCAACTGGTACTATGCCGGAGTTTTACGAGCAACTTCGTAAACAAGGAGTCAAAGTGAAACTCGATATCTTCGATAAGGAGGTAAGAGATGTCTAGTGCTATTTTTGCCGCTGTTTTTGCCTTTTTTGCGGTAGCAATTCTGGTCTGGGCACTTAAACACTTATCTGCAACCTTAGCCGTCAGGTATCAGGAAACTTTCACCTCATCGGCAAGAACCAACTTATTTGACATGTTTCTGTTTATTGAGCCACGTCAGCTTTTTTGGCTCAATATGATCACCTTACTGTCAGTGCCTTTCATAGTGAGAATATTTCTTGGTTCATGGATTGTCGGATTTATTATCAGCATCATTTTGGCCATTATCCCAAGATTCGCTTATAAATATCTGCACACCCGTCGACGTCGTAAATTTGTTCACCAACTGCCCGATGCCCTCAATATGATTGCTTCATCAATGCAATCAGGTGCCAACGTTAGCAGTGCCATTGAATTTATGGCTGAAGAGATGGAAGCCCCAATGAAACAGGAGTTTCAGCTATTTCAGCGCGAACAGCGTTTAGGGGTCGAGTTTAATACAGCCTTAGATAATATGCTCAAACGCATTCCGGAAGATGAGTTTCAACTAGTGACTGCAGGTATGCAAATATCCAGAGAGGTCGGTGGAAACTTAGCCGAAGTGTTACTCAGACTATCTTCAACCCTAAGAAGAAAAATTGAAATGGAAGGCAAGATTGATGCCCTCACCTCCCAAGGGAAAATGCAGGGTGTGGTAATGACCCTCTTACCCATCTTTATTGGCGCAGTCCTTTATCAGATGGAGCCCAGATCCATGGGCAGAATTTTCACCGAGCCTATGGGCTGGGCACTAATAGCATTGATAGTCATTATGCTCACCAGTGGCTATCTATCCATTCGCAAGATTGTCGCAATCGATGTATAGGTGATAAATATGGTTAATATCATTGTTAGCTTTTTTACTATCGCCATCATTTTTATGGCGGTTAGCTGTATCCGAATCTATCGCAAAGTTCCCAAGACTAATCGTGAATTTATGGATCCGCTATCACCAGGGCTCAAAATTCTTTGGCCATTAGTGAGACTGTTTGCTTTTTATATCAGTGAAAACCTTAGCGTTGACTATTTGGAAAGAACATCTAAAAAGTTACAGATCTCAGGCGTGTCATACATGATGACTGCAGAGCAATACTTTGCCATAAGAATTATCAGTACACTCTTCGCAATAACCTTAGCTTTTATCTGCTGTTTATTACTCGAAGATATCAATCTTAAATACCTATTTATTGCGGCATTATTCGGTTACTTCCTGCCCGTAATGACACTGAATGACCTGCGTAAGAAACGCCAAGGGCTTATCGTAAAATCCTTACCTGTCTATTTAGATTACCTGACCATGTCGATAGAAGCAGGGCTCAATATGACAGGCGCAATTGGACAAGCTGTAGATAGAGGGCCTGCTGGCCCGCTAAAGATTGAGTTCGATAAGGTTATTCGCGATATGCGAGCCGGTATGTCACGTGCTCAATCATTCAGAAATATGGCTGAACGGGTTCAAGTCACTGAAGTCAATAGTTTAGTCAGCGCCTTAGCACAATCTGAAAAAACAGGCGCAAGTTTAGGTCAAACATTAAGAGTGCAGTCAGACCAGCGCCGAGTAGAGCGTTTTCAGCGTGCTGAAAAAAAAGCACTGGAAGCACCTGTAAAGCTGGTATTCCCACTGGTCATTTTCATCTTTCCAGTGACCTTTATGATTTTAGCCTTCCCTATTGCAATGAAATTTATGTATGAGCTCTAACATGAAAAAAACACGTTTAACTAATCACAACGGCAATCACATTGAGCAAGTCTTTCTTGCAAACACTCCCTGGCTACGTCTCAGAGGCTTGCTTGGTAGAAAACGCTTAACCCATGAGCAAGGCATGTTAATCACGCCGTGTAACTCAGTGCATACCATAGGCATGAAATACCCGCTCGATATTGTCTACCTCAATAATAAAAATAAGGTGCTAAAAATCAAAAGGAACCTACAGCCTTGGCGCAGCAGTACCTGCAGAGGAGCGACCCAAGTATTAGAGCTGGCAGCAGGAAATACAAATAATAAGAATATAAATCAAGGAGATACTTTATCATGGCAAGATTGATACTGATAAGCCTATTGATGTTTAGCCTGCTTAGTCTTAGCGGATGTGCCTCTTCTCATAAAGAGGAGAAGCCTGAAGGCAATCAACAGATCATGACCCTGCAGGCAGAAGCTGAGCAAGCCTATAAAATGGCGCGGCTCGATCAAGCTGAGAGCTTATACCTGCAGGTGTTAACCAGTGTTCCCAACTATGCTCCAGCTTGGTTCAGGCTTGGAAACATCTATACTCGCACTGGCCGTCATGATGCGGCAATATCCGCCTATATGCGCTGCTTAGAGCTAGAGCCTGCCAATCAGAAAGCTTGGTATAACATGAGCTTGGTTAGAATAAAACAATCAACACAAGTGCTCACATCCGCAGCCAGACAAGGGGATAAAGATAGCCCTGTAGGTCGTCAAATCCAGGCACTGTTGCATGCGCTCAACACCATACAGAGTGAAACACATAAGCCAACCTTGAAAAATCTGCCTAGTGAGCAAGCAGCCAGATGAAAACAAGGCAACTAAGTCGCCAGCAAAAAGGCCAGAGCATGATGGAGTTTAATCTCGCGCTGCCTTTTTTAATGCCGATCATTCTCGTCGCTATGATGATGGTCGCCCAATGGGGATTTATTTACTCAAGTAAGAGCACATTAGATGCTGCAACCATGCAGGCAGTTAGAGCAGGCGCATTACACCACGGTAGCATCACTGAGATCCGTAAGGGCTTAGCTCACGGTATGATGCCATTGTTTGCTCATGGAACAGATATCAGTGACACAGTTGCTGCCGTTGTAAAATCTAAAATAGCGACTGGCATACAAAGCGAGATACGTATACTAAACCCAGATAATCAGGCGTTTAGTCAATTTAAAGTGCGCAGCAAATACCCCAATGGCTATATCTATGAGATCCCCAATAACAACTTAATGTACCGTAATCCAGCACTGAGAAGCGTCGGTAATAATCGTCAGTTAAACGTGCAAGATGCCAACTTATTACAAATTGAAGTTCGCTGGTGCCAAAAGCTCATCGTCCCCTTCGCCAACTATGTTATCGAAGAGATCGTCACCTCGGTGCTATACGCGCCAAGTTTGGACCAGATTGCTTGTAATGCACTTGGCGCAGCCACTGGAGATGCTTTTCTAGCACTCACCTCTCAAGGACTAATGCGCATGCAAACCCCTTTTCGGATGTAGCCACAAGGTCTATTAAAAGGCTAGGAAGCTAGGAAATAACTAACAGACGAACAAGCAATAAAAAGTACCAATAAGCACAAAAATTAGCGCTAAGAACTTTTATAGAATTGGAAAATTGGAAATTTATAGGGATATAAAGATGAAACACAGCACACTCAAACCAACAGCCAAACTGTGGTTGGTTGCCTTACTGGCCGCAAGTCTAGGGCTAGCAGGTTGTAATGGGGAACTAGAAGCAGGTGAAGGGCCTGACTCTCAAGAACCCATTCCTACCGATCCTACGACACCAGATCCAGATCCGACTCCTGATCCAGAACCAACGGATCCTGCAGATCTCGTTGGCACCTGGGAGAACAAAGATGAAGACGGCGATGGCGTACTGGATGAATTTGATGGATATCCATTTACAGCAGCCAAGCAGTCGCTGCCGTATATTACTGAAATTGAACCGAACGATAACCCATCAATTGCAACTCAAACATCTTTAACACCGCCATTTAGTATCAGTGGTGCCATTTCACAAAAGTCTGACAACGGTGATCTTTTTTCGTTCGAAGCCGTCGAAGGGCAGTTCATCACTCTCATTCTGAAATATACATCAGCCAACTTTAAGCCGAATATCTATTTCTCAGATGAAGACGGTGATGCACTTAACTTCGGGGAGATAGAGATAGCGACCTCATTAAAAACAATTGCTATCAATGTTGAGATTTTGGCAGGTGGATTACACCACATTGGTATCAACGATAAAAATTTCGATGGCGATGAAAGTTTCACATACCAAGCTCAGGTTTTCATCGATCAGGACGGTGATGCGATTGATGATATCAAAGAGATAGCCCTCGAAATTAGCAACCTTACTCACGATACCGACGCTGATAGTATCTCTGATACTGAAGAATTTTTATACCCACTGTACTCTGATAAAATCAGCTTTAATCAGGACAACGACGACACCCCCAATTGGCTCGATACAGATAGCGATAATGATGGTATTTCAGACCAACGTGAAGGCGCTGACGACATAGATGCAGACGGAATAGGTAACTTCCTTGATGATGACTCTGATGGCAATGACATATTAGATTCGATCGAAGTTGGCGAAAACATCAATCAGCCCAGTGATCTCGACTTTGATACGATTCCAGACTATCTCGATCTTGATGATGATAACGACGGTTTACTCGATATCTATGATCAACAAAGACTCGTTGACCTTACAGAAAATGAAAACTCGGTGACCAGCGCCCCTTATGCTCTACATAATAATGTAGAGGTGAAGTTTCTCAGAGAAGGAGATCTTGTAAAGATCCCCGTTAGCGAGCCTATTGGCTCTAATCAACATTACCTAGTCTTTAAACGTGATGGGCTGGCACCAATAAATCATCCAGTGTCAGTATCAACGGGGATTGTTCAGGCTAATATCCCGCCGGCAACAAGCAGCGTATTTGTTACCAATGGCACAGAGAGAACAAACAGTCGCTCAATCACGGTCCATGCTGAGAGCACGCCTATTTTCAGCCATTCGGGCGCCTTGGTAATTAATGAAAATACGCAAGTTGAACTCATGGGTGCCGATTTTTCTGATGATATGACGATCACAGCCAATGGAAAACCCATTGAGATATTAAGTCACACCAGCTCACAAGTCACCTTGATGTTGCCAGCTGCATTAACCGACGGCCTACTCGAAATAAATACGTCAATCGGACAAGGCAATACAGTGAGCTACTATGTCACTGAACAAGTTGAGATGACGCTGACTGATATTGAAGGGATAGATCCTGCTAGCCTATCTCTAGAGACATTACTGGGCACAAGCTACAGTTTCTCTGCATCTAACACAGTAACAATTGATAGATTTAAAAACAAAATCACGCCTGTAACCACTTACTTTAACACCCAAGATGAGCGCAATGAAAAACTCTACCTTGCCAGTTACATATTACCGACAGAATCGAATGTCTCACTGGATATCACTAATGCCAGTTTCAAATATGTTTTAGACTACATTGGCGTCAGTAAAATCCCTTTATCACAACTCAGTCAATTCAAAGATACCGTAACCTTATATCCTGAGTTTACTGAAATACACGAACACCTCAATACACTCTTAGCGCTATCACCTACCGCCTTAAACGCACTTGATTCAAGCACTATAAGCTTGTTGATCCGTAATAGTTATGCCATCTACGCTAAATATACTCAGGCAAATGCGAATGTAGCGCCATCTCAAAAAGTACATTCAACCTCTTCGAAGCAAGTACAAGCCAATAACAGCACCATAAAGCCCACTATCGTCAATTATGGTGCGGACCATTTCGACTACTCACTGGAAGCCACCAATTTTCTAGATAACTGGCTACCCTCAGATCCTAGCTGCCCAGACAATTCAAACATTAACGACGAGCAGAAAAGCAAACTCAATTATGATGGGTGTGTTGAGCTTCAAAACCGAACAAAGCTGTATTTAAGTACCATGATCATTCCGCTAGGTGAAAATGGAGAATACGATCCGGATGAGCTAGGAAGCCCACTCAGAAAGCATGTGCTAAGCGGCTGGGATGGAAATATGATGGGCCCTCAATCCGGTACTTTTCTTGGGTTAGAGTTTTGGTCAAAAGATCAATATTACAATGAATGTCCCTATCAGAACTGCTTATACCAAGTGATAGCACCTGGAGTGGGTACTCCTGTTGGGCCATCACCTTTTAGTTATGCTCAAACTACAGATTACGATCGCGCGATTCATAAAGCCCGCCGAAGCATTGCGGTTAGAACCATTATTGATGGAATTTTACTTAAATTTTTTGACATTATTCTTACTGGTGTAGGATACGATTCCACAGGGTTTGACCCAGTGGTAATCACCAAATTAATCATTCAATACTCTCCAAAGCTGATTGAAGAAGCAGAGAAGCTTTACGATGATGATAATGTCAGTAATGAGGATATTGAGAACTTCGTTAAGCAGATCGCTATTGAATTTCACAAAAATGAAGTTGAGTTACTTGCCGATCCAGCCAATGCAGGCAAGCTGGGGCCAATAACAAAGGCCGTACTGCTGGAGTTGGGGGTGTCACCTCAAGATATTGCCACCATGGCAGCCGGTGCTGCATTACGTAAATGGACGCCCTTTGTTGGCCAGATAGATGCAATCATCACAGGTGCACAAGTGGCCGATATTCTAATCGATCAAGTAAAAACGATTAAAGATATGATGTTTGTACCAATAAAAGCCGACTTCACCGTAACTTGGGGACTTAACATTATCGATATTGAACCAAGTATCATGAAAGCAGAAGCAGTCGATAAGCCGCTGACTATTATAGGCACTGGTTTTGGCGTCAATGCACGTTGGTATTGGTTTGACGAAAAGCCTATCACATTCTTAAAAGACAAGAATGCTTCAACGTCTGCAGAACGAATTGAGCATGACAATATCTCATCAGAAGGAACGCTACTTGAGATAACCGTACCAGGTAGCTTTCTCGAAAATGCAGTCGGCCCAATCTCCGTCAAAGTAGAACATAGAGGAGAACCAGCCACATCGCCTATCGATATTCGTATTGGCGATGGATTAGAGATCGCCAGATTAAAAATAAATACAGGTCAACCAGGCGATAAAATAATCATTGAAGGTATTGGTTTTGATAGTTTAAAATCAAAAAATCGTGTTACCTTTGAAGGTAAAAATGGTACCAGAGTTGTCGCAAGCGTTATTAAAGTGGAATCAGGTAAGTTAACAGTGACTGTGCCTAATAATATTATTACAGGAGATGTCACCGTTGAGGTAAATAACCAAACCAGTAATGGTCTTGAATTCACCGTACCTTATATTCTGGATATCACCTTTGGCGATAACGGTAACTTTAATGATGACATTTTTAAGTTAGTGGTAGATGACCAAGTCATTAAGGATGGAGCAAGCCCTCAAAGAAAGGTTGGTCCAATTTCGGTGCCTTTAAGTGCAGGTAGTCATATCGTTAAGTTGATTGGTATTCGCGCCGAAGACGAAATTGGTACTTATTATATTGAATTTGAAGGTGATGTCATTGCAGTCAGTGGAGATGCACTTGAAGGCCGGGACCTACTCAAAGACAGTGTAAAGTCTTTCCAAGTTAATGTAGGTGCCACAACTCAGAGAGTGAAGAGCAGCGTTAGCCCTTTGAGACAGTTACAACAAGAGTAAATTTAATCAACAAATGGGGAGCACTTAGTGCTCTCTCATCATAAGGATCGATGATGTTACGTTATATCAGTTTAATACCGTTATTTTGGTTTTCACCTCTGCTTGCAGCACCTGATAGTATATTGAGTGAACGCTGCTTGGCAACGTTTGAATTTATTAAAACCCAAGATTTAGACCTATTTATAGCTGAAATGCCTTTTACTCCCAGTAAAACTGAAAAAGCACGCTCTGCAAAAGTGTTACAACGTGCTCATCAAAAATGGTTTGTAAAAGAAAAAATTAACAATATCGAGGTGGGTGAGATAAGTTACCAGCAGCCAAGTACTGCGAAGCAAGAGAAATACGGAGCATTAAATCAAGCTAGAGTAAAACTCACCGTCGTTGGTGAGAATTACAACTCCAGAGTGAGTTGCAATTTTATTCAAACTAAAGACGGGTGGTTTCTATCCTCTTTACCTTAGTGTCATTCCACAGTCTTCGCCTAGCTGATATTTAAATTTGACTATGCTGTTTAGGCTATGATTTTAATGTGGCTCAATATTAATACTCAACATAACGACGCTGGCGCTTTCAGCCCACCGAGAAGGAAATCAGCCATGAAAGCTGGGAAGTTGTAAATGCAGTATTCGCAATTACCTAAAAAGGCCCACAGGTTTATCAAACCCATCGGATTACCAGATCAATTGCGTTTGTCGACTAAGCGTCATTATGTTTGTCGTGGTTTGGCAGTGTTAGGCCTGTTGCCATTATCGGCTTCTTTATTAATGGCAATAACCCTTGATGGTGGAGAGCAATCTTTTTATCAGGTTTTGGTGGCCCTGCTACTCCCTATCCTGTTCATTCTTGGCACACTCAAGCATCATTTAGTACTCGATAACCCAAGCGGGCAACGCTTTAAGCAATTACAGTTTATGGGCTTTCACTTTAAAAAAGCCAGCCAAGCTCCACTGCAATCCACCGAGTTACTCTTACGTCATGATAGCCATGACAGGAGCCAATATGAGCTCAAAATAGATACTTTGGTTTACTCAATCGGCAACTTAGCCGACACAAAGCAAGTAGTGATGTTTATTGCTCACACATTTAAGATCCCAGCCAAAGAGCAGATAAGTGACTTTCCTAATATCCATGACTTAACCTCGCTGCCACCCGCAAACGCCACTGATGATAAAAATAGTCACGCTACAGATGAGATATTTCCTCCGATAATTATCCCACCGCTTTGGTCCCCAAAAGTGGTGTTACGATTTTTTTATCCCTTGCCATTTCTTATGGCATTTGGAGTTGCCATAAAGTTTATTGGAGACCTACTCCATGTACTTTAAACAGCTTTCCCCCACCAAAGCTATAATGGCTAAAACTCAAACGCAGATTATTACCCGTTGCTTTTGTGCAAGTTTGGTCGCGTTACTGACCCTGTTCGTTACCACGGGCTTTGAGCGTTGGCCCTACAGCGAAGTGTTTATCTGGTCATTTCCCGCCCTACTAAGCTGGCACTTTCTATTTGCACGTCGCCGAGTCGAGTTTGATCTAGAACGTCAGGTGATCACCAATAAAATTAGCTCGCTCTACCCTCTAAGCCTGCAAGTCATCCCAATCAAGCATATCGCAGCACTTCAAATACAGCGACGACTCGGCCAAATTAATGGTTATGATCTATTCATTGTGATGGACTCACAAGTTGAGCCATTGAAATTTGAGTATGGAAATTTGCCTAAAATGAAAAACCTGGGTCAGCAATTATCACAGTTTTGCACGATTCCATTGCTGTGTGATTTGAAATAACTAAGTCATTTATGCATATATAAATCTATACATACAAATAAACTCTGCAAAAATTTAAAAGGACTTATTCATGTTTAAGTATTTAGTGTTAGCTTCGCTCTTGTTTACAACCTGCTCAACGTGGGGAGCAATGGATGAAGAAGACTATGATAGATGGAGCAAGGCAGCGAAAAAAATCGAGTTGTCAAAACCGTACTTATTGTGTGAGAAAGCGGCAAAGGTGGTCATAAATCAAGATGTGGCTCTTTTTAGAGAAATTTTTGTTGAGACTCCAGCAACAGATGAACAGGTAAAAGCATTTTTAGCAGAAGAGCATAACAAATTTTTTATGAAGACTTACTTAGGTATCAATAATTACCAAATAAAAAAAGGTAAAGAGTGGGCCTTTGAAAATGCTAAAAATAGTAAAAATTACATTGTAAGCAGCTCTGCTGAGCAATGGGGGTATGACTTGGAGCTTTGGGTTGAGTATATATTCGATACCTTCGATGCTAGAAATAACACAGCCCATGTAGCATGGTGGACGATGCAAACTCGCCTACTTACAAGACAAGTGGCAGGTTATTTCTTTGCTCTAAATGCGGTTAAAAGTATAGATATAGGGAAATACTCATAGCGATATGGCTGAAACAATAGAATTAGACAGTAAATCTTGGTTTTTTGATCTGCACATAAAAGGGATGCGAAATTTAAATGCAAAAAGTGACGTTAGCTTATATGTAGCCAACCTATTTTACCCTTTATCAATAGCCGTATCATTGCTACTTTTTGGTGTAATGGTAGGGCTGGCTGTGGCTCCTTTGAGCTTTGCCAATACCGAGTTTGCTAGGACGATGGTACTTATTAATATTGGGCTATTACCAGTTTATTTAATTATTCGGTATATCTTAGTTAGATTACGTTACTCAATTAAAGGCACATTACGTTGTTACGTCAGTCAGCAACGCTTATCAATTCCAGCTAATGCAATCATTAACAAACCTGCAGGGCAGCTTGACCTGTGCCGCGATAAAATCGAATGCATTACCGTTCAATATAAATCCAAAATGCATCGTTTACATGTACGTAATAATATTATTGCTTGCAACCTAGAGTTAAAAACTGGCGAAGTTATCTCTCTTAATGCGATGTACTTCCCACTTAAGCGTATTGTTTATATGTTGCGATTTTTTGACTATCCATTGACCACGCAACACCGTCAGTGGCCATGGCGTAATCTTCCGAGCATTATAGCGGTTACATTCCCAGTATTAGTTAATATCACAGTCAATGGCTTATTGTTTAAGCAGTATTTTTTATAGTGATGACTGAAGAGGAAGTCCCCCAGAAAATTTCACTACCTCATGAGTGATTAAAGCTAAAAAGATAGCGCTGATTACATGACAACAATTCAAATAGACTTTGTCTCGCGTAAGCGCTTTAAACGGAGATTAGAATGAGATTAGCAGCAAAAATCATCACAATGACTAGCGTAGCGATACTCAGCTTTTCAGCTACCGCCCTTGAGCGCTACGCAGGGCTTGCAGATGGCTCTGATGAAAATTTAAAAGCTGTCTGCAAAGACTATATGGTCAATAGTTACCTAAAAAATGATCCTGAATTGTTCTTTCATTTATTGCCTAAATCAATGAAAGAACGTGAAGGAAGGCTTGAAAAAAAATGGTATGAAAATCATTTAAGCCGTTTTGGTAGTACACCGTTAACTGAATATGACATTTTTGAGTTGGATGATGCACCCATAAAGACTTCACATAAAGGAGATTCGATAAAGCGTTTCAAAATAAAATTTAAGGCCGGAACAATGGATCGTTATCGTAGAAGTGCTTGCTCTTTTAAACAAAATGATGACCAACGATGGTATTTCAGTAAAAAACCTTAACTAAGTAAATCCCTATTAATCCATAGTAGGGTTTTACTTTTAAGCGCTAAAGTAAACTAAAGGGATTTATGAGTTATAAAATTTGTAAGAAAACAGATGGGAATATTATTCTTCAAGATACTGGTTTCATTTTCGGTATTGTATTGGCGTCTGTAGGCGCTGGAATTATGTATTTAAGTTGGTTTAATTACCAAGACACAGGAGAGATATTAATTTCTTTTGTGTTTTTATTATTGGGAAGCTGTTTTTTCTTCCCTATGTTTAAGAACAACAGATTAACTATTGATGCTGAAAATAAAGAAGTTATTAAAACGAAGTCTTGGTTTGGCATTACCACCAATAAGGAAGTTGTCACTAATCGCAATTTATCTTTACTAGAAATGTCGGGCTTTACCAGCGGTGAGTTTGAGGCCTTTTTTGATAGCACTGAGCGGACTAGACATCATTACAGTCTTAAATTCTATAGCTACCCGGAATGGAATCTTTTGATTAGAAGCTTTTCAACCATGCTCGATATCATGCTATTTATTGAACAGCATTTTGATACTGACTTAGCCTTGGTCATACAGCATAAAAGGCATAAGTTTAGCGCCAAAGGGCTATTGAAAAACCATCAAAAAACGCCATTACCTAATGACTCAACAGTTAAAGAAACTGGCTTTCAAGAATTAAGAATCGCATCTACACGAGGTGGAATCATTAGGCAATGTGCTATGCCTATTAGCCTTACTTTATGGGCAATCATGACGAGCGGATTTTTACTATATTTATCTGCGTTGGAAGGTTTTACATACATCCCTGTTGCAGTGCAGTACTTAACAGCCTTCATCTTTTCAAGCGGTATTAGCCTCCTTGTCATTAATAATTTTGTGCCGACTCGCTTGAAGATTGACCATGGGAGTTTGGTTGTAAAAAACAGTTTATTTGGTCATGCTAAGTACCCATTACCTGAAGTGATTGGTGTTGTTAATGTGGCAAAAATAACTTATTTGATAACACATCAAGGCTCAGAACAACTCGCTTATAAAATACCCACAAAGTACAGTTATGCCATACACAGTTGGCTACTGCCATTCCTAAGTAAATAGCACACATAAAAGAGTTAAGATTAAGGAAGATATACGATGAAAAGGAGTACTTTGTCGCCATGACCATGATCACGCTAGCACTAACTGCTACGGCTTCTGCCGTAGAAGGGCAAGGTAATTATGGATTCACAGCCAGTACAAATCAGGATGAAATCTTTCTTGATAAATGCCGTATATGCCGAAGCGCACTTGAAAAGGCAGATGTAGATACATTGACATCTTTTGTCAATCCGGACTTTCTTGCCAAAATCGCAAAGGCGTTGAAAATGCGTTATTAAAAACGTCGAAAAAGGTATTGTCCCGAATTTCAAAAGAGGGTTATCAGTTACAATCAATAGCTCTCAGTCCAGTAAAAGATCCTAATTTTGCAGATGTCGATTCACAGTGGAAAGCCAGAGCAGGTAAATCGACTGAAAGCGGAGGTTGTGGGTACAATAAAATGACGAATGGGACCTGGAAAATACACCCTCGCACATATATATACTGCAACCATCAAAGAATCAGCCTCATCTATTTAACACCAACGGGGCTGACTTATTCCAAACATTAGTTAAAGCAGACCTTGAAAACAAACTAATAACTTTGAATTGGTTACTAATTTTTATTAACGCTAGTGATTAAAATTCGATTAATATACCAACAATAACCAATAAAGCTAGTACGAGCACAAGGAATACATAGTGACTCATTCAAAACGAATATTTGTACTCATTTTTACACTTTTTTTTACTGGCTTTACGACTGCTAACCAAGCCCAGCAACAATCCAATAATTCATTACAAGATACTCACCAGGCAATTGAAGTATTTCAAAGCAATACAAAAAGCCTGTTAGATAAATCGCATCTGTTAAATGCTCAATACGCGATTCAAATGCAAACCTTAAGTGAGACTTTACAGCAGACTGAAAGTGCAAAAAGCGTATTACAAAGTAACTTAATCGGGGATATTGAGTATAACGCCTCAAGTATGCTGGCAGTTGCTAATCAGTACCTTAGTCACTATCGAACCTTTGTCCACTCAATAAGCCAACAGTCGCCTTGCTATCAGCCTGAGCAAGTGGGCGAATTTGAGCAGACCATTGCAGAACTTGAGGTGTATGTCGGGAATATTCAACAGCTTGCGGCAACTCAAGGCGACAGCGAAGCATTCGCGGCCTTAATGGAGATTAATATTAATCAAGCCCGCGTCTCTATGGTAGTTAATCAATTTGAGATGTTCAAACTTTGCTATCTGACTGAAGCTATTGGTCCTCTCAGCCAAGAGTTCGAAGCACTAACCAAAGTGCTCGAACAAGAAGCTGCGAGACAAGGCTATGTGCAAGCCATTGACTCGCAAAACCAAACAGAAACCAGCGAACTCATCGATGATGACAATCATGCTGAAATGACTGAAAAGTTTCGTGATAATATTGTGCAAACATATCAGTTTAAGGCCGGTACAGCGCCACACTTTAATGAGCTCACTTATCTGTACATTGAAAATGTTGCGCAACTTAAAAGTCTAAATTTTTCTAATGGCTTATCGGTTAATAATGACTTATCACTCGAACTTCCAGCCAGTGCACAGGTTAACATCGACCAGCGTTACCTAGCTAAGATTAGTGGGACCGTTGAGACAGATACTGAGATTGTCACCCTGGATATCAATATAGAACGTGCTGCAACATCTCTTATTGGTGATATTCAATTTATCGATCAGCAAGTAAAAAACTGTGTAAACCGAGCCGCACAGTTGAATCAAATTACTTACAGCCACCAGCTCACTCAGCTTAATTGTACATTTGATCAAACTACTAATATTAAACTCGATGATCTTAGCCAGTTACAGCAACTTAATTTATTAAGCGTAAAAGGGGGATCTATTGAGTCACTTGTACCTTTAGCATCTCTGCCCTCTTTAGGCACCCTTTACCTTAGCCAGTTAGCGGTAGAGCAACTTGATGGGTTAAGCCAGTATCGAGGTTCGCTTAATTTTACCCACGTCAGCAGCAAGGATTGGGCAAAGTTGGCTCAATCTAACGCTGATTCAATCAGTATCAATCAGCTCGAAAATTGTCGATCTATTCAACCGTTAACTAATGCAAGTAATATAGCGGTGATGTATAAAGGTCTAGACTCAAACGCGTTAATGGCAACAATGCTCCAAGTCGAGAACGGCACTAAATCTGTGATGGTAATGACAGATTGTACCAAGGAACAAGTTTATTAACGAGCTTGTAAAGCGCGCCCTTTGGCATCTGCTGAGAGGAATAGTGCTCAAATTAATTGATGACTAAATTGTCTACCAAATAGCATGTTAGCCCCTGCCACAAATGCAGCTTGGGTAATTAAAAGAGTATTAAGTCAGAGTCAAAATACATCCTAAAGGGTAATGGTAAGCCAAAGAAAAATCAGGATAATATCGCGGTTAAATTAACTTAGTTTCAGTATTTGTAAGGATGCAAATATGTTGGTAAAAAAACTTGGACTTTTACTGTTATCATCCAGCTTTTTGGTCGCTTGTGGCGGCTCTGACTCTGATGACACAACACTCCCAGATGTGCTTCCACCTGTCACCGATCCCACTGTTCCAGCCGAATATAATCATCAAATTCAGGGAGTGGTTGCCTACCAAGGCGCAATAGCAGGCGCCGATGTGTGTGTAGATTTAGATATGAACCAGCTATGTGGTGCCCAAGAGCCTACTTCTAGCACTGACAATGATGGTTTTTATCAAATAGATTGGGTGAGCACGGCTGACACACCTAGTTTTTATTTACTGGCTAGCTGGACTGATACTAGTAATAGCAATCCAGCCCAGCCGAAATTACTCTCCAGCGCCTTTAAAGCAGAAAAGCTGAAGCACATTGCTAGCGCTTCAAGCGCTTCGAATACCACAACAAGTTCATCAAAGGTTACAGCGGTTATCAGTAATGGTGATGCACAACTGATCTCAATGAGCGGTCATGGTGGTGCCATTAATGCGCTGACGCACCTTGAGTTTCAGCGCTATGAGCAGATGCTAGCTCAAGGGTTATCTGCTGATGAGATACAAGCGCTAAGGATGCAGCTATCCATCATCCTCAACGCCCTGTATGCGCCACTTACTGGCGAAGCTTATCAAGTCACTGCTGAGCGTTCCGCTTCTGATGAGTTTCTAGATACTTATTTTAGTCATCAACATATCACAGCGCTTATTGGTGATAGATTAATGGCGACCCTTGCCATTGATGAAGTGATGGCTGCAAGTAAAGCCTCAATAACATATTTAGCCCTTCAAAGTGATGTGACTATCAGCGACTACTTAGCTAATGATCCTATCGACGTTCGCTTTCTGGTTAACGATACACTGATCGCCCAAGGATTTATTGTCACGCCTTTTGATGACAAAATCATGTCTGATACCGACTGGCAGGTACTACAAACCAGTTTACTGAGCGATAATATTCACCCTCACGGTTTTACCTTAGCCCCCACACACCTCAACAACTTCTACTCTTTAGAGTTCGGAGATTCAGAGCAAACGCTATCAGGCTTTATCTCCAATAGCCTGCTAACAGGCAGTGTAATTGATACAGGTAACGCACAAACTGTTGCTACCGCCTGCTGGAATGAGCAACTTGAAAAGTGGATCAATCCGGAGCGTGACGATCAAGATTATGCTCCAGTGGTAGCTCAATATACAAACAACACCGTTAATACTCACTATCAGGGTACTGCAGTGGCTATCAATATTCAGATAGAAAAACACCTCACGAATACTGAAACTTGGGGCGCGATTTTGAACGCTCAACCACAGCAGTTCAAACTGTCTGAGCTGCAATGGCCAGAATACATTTACCGTTACCATATTGAGCAAGCCGATGATGTTATCTGTCGTACAGAGAGCAATACTAATGTCTGGGATATGCCAGCACATAATTCAGCAGAGAGGTTAACCACTGCAGATATTGCCAGATTATTTTGGGATGACTTCTATCCACAAGATGTGGTTATTGATGAGGATAATCAGCAGCTATCAGTGGAGTATACATCTGGTGAGACAAGCAGTTTCGAGTGGGCACTGAGCACTAGCCCGACTGGCCAACCTCTGTTAAGCATTGTGGAAATTAACTTACCCGTTGACCTGCAAGGCAGCGCTATTTTTGGTGAGTACCTTATCGAAGATACAAAGCTCATTGAAGTCGAACTGCATCAAAGCAGTAGTTTCAACGATATGAATGATTACCTGCTTATTACTTACGACGGTGATACAGATAACTTTAGTCAACGATTTTTAGCACATATATCGTCACTGCTTACCACGTCACAGCCCTAATGCTTGACTGATGTAGGCCAATCAATTTATTTATCGGGGAGCTTTGCTCCCCTTGTTCATGGAGTAGAATAATGACATTAAGAGCAAAAATAGCGATATTGCTTTCCATCAATTTATTGCTGAGTTGGCAAGCCGTGGCGAACGAGTCATTGTTCACCCCTTTAACTGAAGCCAAAGTTTATAAACAGACAGAGCGACACTTCTCCCCTTTTGAGCTTATCTCAGCCATAGAAAAGTCAACAATCAACACTACAACAGTGCAAGGTAAACTCACTCGAATTAACTATAAAATACCTGTTAGTTTTGAACCTAGCCATATCATCAACAATTACAAACAACAGATCAGCGTATTAAATGGCCAAATTCTGTTTGAATGTCATCAGAAAAGCTGTGGTAATGTCAGCAAATTAATGAAGCAGTTAAAACCACTAAATAACATCTATAAAAGCTCACCAGCCTTGCTTACTGCAAAGGTCCAGTTAGAAAAAAAGCTGGTTTACCTGTCTGCTTTTTCAACTAACTGGGAAAAAGAAGCAGTATTGCAACTTGATATTATCGAGGTCATTGAAGAGCCACTGGATCTTATCGCCGTCAATCCAGAGTTTTTAGGTGCAGAGGTCGTGCAGAAGACCTTTAAAGACATGAGTCACAAAGACACAAAAAACGCCAGCGACCACCCTATGATTGCTAGGCTGCCAGGTGCCTATATCGAAAAGTATCAACAATTCGATTTTGGCCAAACAGCAGTATTCACCGCGGTTAATAACGGCCAACATGCAGTTAAACAGTTAGAGGGTAAAATTACCGATATTAATTATAAACTGCCACGCACTTACTCTGAGTTCGAGGTCAATGCCAATTACCAATCCGCCTTGCTTAAACTGGGCTTTGTTAAGACCTTTAACTGCCAAGGCAAAGCGTGTGGTAAGCCGCGTCACATTGAGAAGCGCACCAAAACATTAGCCCATATTGGCGATGCTAATCAGCAGTTTTACAGCCTTTATACCCTCACTCGTGCTGAGGGAAATGTGCATGCCATGACCTATATCATTGGTTTTGAGGGCGGATTATGGGGTGAAATTAAATTGGTTGAAGAGACGAGTTTAGTCGATGATAGAGTGAGTATCGACCTTGATGGACTGACGGATAAAATTGCTCAAACGGGTCATGTGGCACTCGATGGCTTACTGTTTAAATTCGATAGCGACGAGATGCTTCCCGATGCCGAACCTGTGGTTGAGGTAGTTGCGACATACCTTAAATCACATCCTAAGCAGAGCTTCTATGTCATTGGTCATACCGATGATAAAGGTAAGCAAAGTTATAATCAGGTATTGTCTGATAAGCGCGCTAAAGCGGTTGTAAAGCAGCTCACCTCTGCGCACAAGGTGCCTAAAAGTCAGCTTACCGCTAAGGGCATTGGCGAATACTCGCCCGTTGCCAATAACAGCAACGAAGCGGGGCAAAAACTCAATCGCCGTGTCGAATTGGTATTAAGATCAGATAATAAATAAAGTAACTGGTATTGGTTGCTCCTTAAAGAAGGAGCAGCTGATATACTAGCCTATCCAATAATTACAGCACCTGCCCTCATGAGCCTTTCACCTAGCGCTAAATATCAATTAAAACAGTCGCAGTCAGGCTTTAATAAAGATTCAAAACAAGAACAGGCTGTCGCTTTGCTTGATATTCTATATGAGCAGCTAGTGAGCACTAAACCAAGCTCATCTCGCCATACTCCAATAACATCAAAAGTGTATGGGGTTTATCTATGGGGCGATGTCGGCCGTGGCAAAACCATGTTGATGGACCTCTTCTGTGATTCATTAGATGAAGAGCTGACACTCAGACTACACTTCCACCGGTTTATGGCTCGCATACATAAAGAAATGCTGGCAGAGTCTGGTCGCCAAGACCCACTAGTACGTATTGCCAAGCGCATAGCTCAACAATGTAAGGTGATCTGTTTCGATGAGTTTTTCGTATCCGACATTGGTGATGCGATGATCTTGGGCAGGTTGTTCGAAGCATTGTTTCATCAAGGCGTGATACTCGTCGCTACTTCGAATATTCCTATTACTCGTTTGTATGAATCTGGGCTACAAAGAGACCGCTTCTTACCGACAATAGCGCTATTGCAAACACACTGCAGTGAGTTTCACCTCGATGGTAAAGAAGACCATCGACTGCGATCTCTCGAGTTTCAACAGAGCTATTTTTTACCTCAACAGGCCAACTTCGAAGAGTTGTTTGATTCAAAGGCCCATAAGGTCAGCCATAGCAATGAGTCACTACAGATCTTAGGCCGCCCTATTCCAGTGATCAAAGCATGTGAATCTCAGGCTTGGTTTAGCTTCGATGCTCTATGTGATGGGCCTAGATCTCAGCTGGACTATATTGAGCTCGCCAGTCGCTTCGATACCCTGTTTGTCAGTGATATCCCGGTGCTCGGTGGCCAGCCAAAGTCATGGATCCGCGCCAGAGGCACCGAGGATGGTGCTATTGCCACTGAAACTAGTGAGCGCCAACTATCTTATGCAGTGGGTGACGATCCAGCCCGCCGATTTATCGCGCTAATAGACGAGCTTTACGATCAGCAAGTTAACCTTTATCTATCCGCCGAAGTCCCTCTTGAAGAACTCTACAGTGAGGGTGCGCTGAGCTTCGAATTCAGACGAACCTTTAGCCGCTTACAAGAGATGCAATCCAAAGAATATGCAGCAAGCGCGAAACGCATGGCAGCTTAACGCCTAAAACCAATCAATCACTCTAGCTCCCAGCTAAGAAGCAAAGTAAAGGCGTTGGTTTAACGCTTTTTTTCCTTCTAAGCTCCTCAATTCAAGATAGTGAACTAGTATTGAAGAATAGTTTTATCGCTAGGGGATCAAATGATTCAATTTTCAAGTATTCGACATCAAATCTTACTCTTCGGAGCAGCAAGTTTGCTTGCTGTCGCAATAGCTATCATTGGCTACGGCTATTTCTCTAATCAAGCTCTGCGACATGAAGTTCATGATAGTGTGCTGAGTCAGGCGCAAGAACAGGTCATTGAGAATATCAATTTAGCCGCCCAGCAAGAGGCACTGAAAATAAATGCTGCCTTTGACCATGCCATGGATATCGCGACCTCAGTTGCAGGCGGATTATATCCCGCGTCCCCCGGTCTCAGCCGAGACCAGATCAATAGCATACTCAAAAATCTGGTTGAAAATAATCACGATATCCTAGGTATTTATACCGGATGGGAAGCCAATAAATTTGATGGTGACGATGCCAATAATACTGACAATAAGTACTCATTACCCGACGGAAAATTCGCTCCCTATTGGACTCGTTCAGCTTCCGGTAAAATCGATATTCAGCCGCTAAGCGGCTTCTATTCAGAGAAACTGTCAGCGACAGGAATAAGAAGCTCCGAATGGTATTTATGCCCAATGGAAAGCCGCTCCCCCTGTGTCGTCGATCCAGCCTCATATGAAGTCCAGGGCGTTGATACACTACTAAGCTCCTTTGTTGCACCGATAATCCGTGACAGCCAATATGTGGGCATGGTCGGAGTCGATTACTCGCTTAACTTCTTGCAGCAGCTAGCAACCCAAGCCGCTGATAACCTTTATAGTGGCTCCGCAAGAGTGATCATTCTGAGCCCTAGAGGACTTATCAGCGCTGACAGCACCAATAACAACAATATTAGCAAGACAGCCAACAGCACAGATATTGCCCAGTTACTTACCGCTAGACAGCTACAGCAGACCTCAATCACAGACAGTGCCATCATCGCCAGCAAAACCTTTGCCGTTAAAGGTACAAATGTTCAATGGGAAATTTTAATCCAAGTCCCCAAAGAGCTGGCTCTAGCGAAAGCCAATGCCATTGCTGAGCAGCTTGAAACGGGGTTTGCAGAAAACCTTAACGGACAACTTCTGGTGGGCTGTATCGCCGCGGCTTTTGGCATGCTACTCATCTGGTTTATGTCGGGGTCGATCAACCGTCCGATCCGTGAGTTAGTCGACGTCGTCGCCAACTTGACTCAATCAGGAGGGGACTTAACTCAAGAGATAAAAATATCCCGTAGCGATGAAACGGGTCAGTTAGCCAGTCACCTCAATACATTTATCGCCAATGTTCGATCTATTGTGTCGGATGTCGCGCATAGCATGAGTGAACTTACCCTTAGCGCCGAACGTAATGCAGCCCTTGCTGAATCAGGTAGAGAGCAGATCAGTACCCAACAAATGGAGATAGAACAAGTCGTCACCGCGACCAATGAGATGTCATCAACTGCTCACAGTGTCTCAGATAACGCTCAGGTGACTGCTGACTCAGTGTCAACGACTCAAGAGTCGGTTTCTAAAGGTCAGGAAGTGGTCCAGGCGAATGCTACAGGTTTACAGTCATTATCAGAGCACGTTAACCACGCATCAAACGAAATCATAGAATTGGAGAAACAAACCGAAAGCATTGGCTCTATCTTAGATGTTATTCGCAACATTTCTGAGCAAACCAATCTGTTAGCACTCAACGCCGCCATTGAAGCCGCTAGAGCTGGTGAACAAGGCCGGGGTTTTGCTGTGGTAGCCGATGAAGTACGAGTCTTAGCAACGCGAACTGCCGACTCTACCGATGAGATCCAACAGATGATCGACTCTCTACGCAGTAAAAGCAAACAAGCGGTGAGCACAATGGCCGAAAGCCGGGATCTAAGCCAAACCTGTTTAACTCATGCTAATCAAGCAGTAGAAGAGCTTGATGAAGTCAGTAATCAAAGTAGTAAAATTCAGGATATGGCACACCAAATTGCCAGTGCAGCCGAGGAACAAGCTGCAGTGACTGAAGAGGTCAACCGCAATATTGTCGCCATCAATGACGCCGCAGAGGCTTTGGCTCAAGGGGCTGAGTCGGCACAAGACGAAAGTAACAGCTCGGCCAGGCTCGTTGATGAGGTTAACAAAAAAATAAACCATTTCCGTTACTAAATAATGTTCAAGATTAAGGCTCACTACACGAGCCTTAATAACAAAATATATTTCCATTATAACTTGACACACAGACACAATTTTTTGGCATTAATTATTTGCATTTTCTTCGAATCGAACAAGACTTAATAGGAGAACTAAATCGAACGAGGGGCAGAGAATGAATAGAAGTATTTTATTATTACTATTGGTTTCATCTGGATTTTTAGTGGCCTGCGGACAAGACCCCTTAGTTAAACGTCAGGTAATATCCATTGCACCCATGGATCAAAAAAACCAAATATTACAAATAGATAAACATATCAGTCTTACAGCTAGACCCGAAGAGACATTTGCCTTTCCAATCCCACTCGGCAAAGTCGGCCCAGCCGACAGCTTGTACTCAGGTAAGCGCCAATACCCATTTTATTGTATGACACTCGATGCAGGAATAGGCCAACCCCTTGTGGACAATCAGCAGGGCTACGGCGTCGCGGTTTATGATAAAAATGACAAGGTCATTGGCTATAGCAAAGACTGCATGACCATCTCAAGAATCGACTACTTCTACACCTTAGCAGGCACAGATAAAATCCTCCCTTACGATCTAAAAATGCCACCCGCTAGAGAAAAGATAGCAACCACACACATTGAGGGTAAACCTGTACCAGAAATCTTTCGCTTAGAAAGGGGCAGCATCAACCGCTATATCTATTTTATTGCCATGTTAGTTCCTGAGACAAGCTTAGGTGATAGAGACGCTAAACAGTATTGGAACAACAAGCTCATCTATCAATTTAAAGGCGGTGCCAGTATAGGTTTTCGTCAGGGGCAGATGGGCGCGAGCAGATTTATTAATCGACGACATACCCTGTTAAGACAGGGCTATGCAGTCATAGGCTCGAGCGGCAATAATACTAGCTATAGCTATAATATGTTGCTAGCTGAAGATACTGCTAGAAGGGTTAAATCCCAGTTTATTTCTCTCTATGGCGAACCGCTATACACCTTAGGAATAGGTGGCTCTGGTGGTGGACTTGCCCAATACCTTATTGCACAGAACAGCACCGGCGTTTTAGATGGATTAATGCCAATTTATAGCTACCCAGATATGGTCTCACAATCGATATTTATACTCGATTGTGATCTCCTACAACACTACTTTAACATCACAGATAATGGTAACAGTAAATGGAAAGACTGGGAGCAGCGAGAAAATATTGAAGGTATGAATGGTATCAATGGCTTCGAACATCCCTACACTTTTTTAGTCCCTCTTAATCAAATGTTTGCTGGCGCGTGGCCCTCGATGCCTAATGGCAGTAGCGAATGTGTCTATTCCTGGTTCATCGCATCGACCTTCTTTTACAACCCTAAGCAAGGATTTGTTAAACCCTACTTCTCTGATGAAGTAAAGGAGCAAGTCAACTGGACCTACTGGCAAGACTTAGCCCAGATTTATGGCACCGATGATAATGGTTTTGCCCGCACGACCTGGGGAAATGAAGGTGTTCAATATGGCCTCAAAGCGATGCAGCAAGGCGATATCAGCATAGATGAGTTTATTCATCTCAATCAATATATTGGCTCTTGGGTACCTCAAGATAAGATGCGTAAAGAGACTGCATTTACCCCATTGGGTATGAAATTTCCTATCTGGCTAAGTTTATGGGGTCGCAATAATATTACTGAGCCTAAATCTCACGTGGCCAAACGAAAACCCTCAGATCCTAAAGCTATTGATAATGGCTACCGCTACGGCCAAGTGTTTATCGGGAAAGCCGAAGTCCCCATTTTAGAGATACGTCATTATCTTGAAGAAGATCTTAACATGCATCACACCTTAGCCTCTTTCGAAGCCCGCTTACGTATGCTGGAATATCAGGGACACAATGATAATCAAGTAATCTGGATATCTCATAAAGATCATACCCCTATCGATAAAGGCATTGCATTCTTAGACCAATGGTTACTGGCAAGAAGAAACTCTGAAGATAAAGATCCTGTAATGACCAAACCCTTAGCCCTTGTCGATAGCTGCATCGATGAACAAGGGAATGTGCAATTTGAAGGCGACAATGTATGGGATGGAGAATGGAACAATAAACCAGCTGGAAAATGCAGTAAAATTTTTCCGACTTACAGCAATATTCGTGTACAAGCCGGTGGCCCATGGGCCGGCAGTATTTTCAAATGTGGCCGAGTTTCTATTAGTGATGCCATAGAAGGAGGCATATATGGCGATGTGCCCATGCAAGGCTATCAGCAAAAACTCGAAAATATATTTCCAAGTGGTGTGTGTGACTATACTCAAGGAGACATAGCTAAGCCCGATCTCGGTTTAACGCCATCTCTACAGGCTAAAAAAAATAACAGATCCAGCCCTCCTTCTGCAGTAGGCGTAAGACGAAGTCTGGAAAAGTGACTGTGAATTATGCTGTGATATATGAGAGATATCTCAACCAGATAATAAAAGGAAAATGTTCATGATCAACCTGTCGCTCAAGGCTAGATTGCTTGGTAATACAGCCATAGTGATCGGCCTATTAATTTTAAGCTCTGGCTATGCTATCTACAGCATGAACCAAATAGGCACTGAATTAGAGACTGTAGCCGAACAAGATATTCCGCTGACGGAAAAGATCGCAGCCATCACCACCCATCAACTTGAGCAGGCTATTCAATTTGAACGCTCGCTGCATTTCGGCACCACAATGGAGCGGGAGCCAGCTAACCGAGAAAATTTTAACACTGCAATGCATCATTTCGATGCACTTACGCCACAAGTCGATGCCGAGATACTCGAAGCAGAAGCCATGGCCAGTGAGGCCATGAAAGGCGCCACAAAAGCAGCCTATGCCGAGTTTAAGGCTGTACTCACGGCATTGAAACAAATTGAAACCGAGCACAAAGGCTTTGTCGAACATGTTCATCAGGTATTCGCACTTCTGCAGGCCGGAAAGCTACATGATGCAGAGGTCATGGCTCTAAAAGTTGAACAAGAAGAAGATAAACTCGATAAGGAGCTCGAGGCATTACTCCATGAGATAGGAAAATTTACCGAAGCCAGCGCTCGGCATGCTGAGGATTATGAACATCACGCCATCTGGGTATTAAGCATTTTAGCCATCGCCAGTATTATCATAGGTCTATTTACAAGCTGGCTCACCACCAAGATGATCATTGACGGCATAAAGCAAGCAACCAATATGGCAGAGGGAGATATAAACCACCAAATTGAAGTCACCAGCAAGGATGAAATAGGTGAATTGTTATCGGCAATGAATAATATGCGTCTTCGACTACTTAATATGATCAACCATATCTCAGAGACCACGGTACAACTTTCTGCCGCCTCAGAGCAACTTGCCGAAGTATCCCAGCAATCCAGCGAAGTGATCGATGAACAACGCAGAGAGACCGAAATCGTCGCCACCGCAATGAATCAATTAACCGTGACATCTCAAGAGGTCGCCTCAAATCTGGCACAGACAGCCGACTCTACGACAGAAGCCAATAAGCAGACCAATGATGGTGCTCAGATAGTACAACAGGCCGTGGTACAGATAAATGAATTAGCTAAGCAGATTGATATTTCGGTACAAGCTATTGCGGAGGTCGATGAACAAAGTGCAGCCATCAGCACTGTATTGGATGTGATTAAAGGCATAGCCGAACAGACAAACTTACTGGCATTGAACGCCGCTATCGAGGCTGCAAGAGCCGGAGAGCAGGGACGAGGATTTGCCGTTGTGGCGGATGAAGTTCGCACCTTGGCTGGTCGAACTCAGCAATCGACCCAAGAAATTAATACCATTATCGAAAAACTACAAACAGGCTCAAGTAAGGCTGTTGCTGTTATGGAGCAGAGTCGCGAGCAATCTCAAGCAGCAGTCGAATATTCCACTCGCTCAGGTGTGGCACTGACTAAGATTGCCGAGGCTATAGATTCTATTCATAATATGAATGTTCAAATCGCTACGGCTGCAGATGAGCAAAGTGCGGTTTCTCAAGATGTAGATCAGAATATTACCAAGATCCACACCATGTCAGTCGAACTCGCCTCAGGCGCAGAAGAGCACTCTCAGGCAGGCAAGAGCTTATCGGAAATGAGTGGCAAACTGGAAGAGATGGTAAAGCAGTTTCAGCAGGGCCGCTGAGCAGCCTATTAAGATTTGACTGTTTCGGTCAGTATCAGCTTACAGATAATCACTGGCTGCATAAGATTAGTGTAAAGCCATGTGTCGTTAAACCATAATCGGGTCATCGACCTTTACCATCAAGATGACAGGGGAAATAGCTCCCCTGTCATTTAATCTCTCACCGATAATACTTACACCAATGTTAATGAACAGGCCACTAATCTAATTCGACAAAGATAGGATTAGAGTAAAACCAAAGATCGTCATAGTTTCGCTGATTAATCTTGTTGTACCGAGCTTGGGTTTCGCCTTCATCGGCTGGAGGGTATGACTCCGACTGAAGCGGATCCCCCTTATACGTTAGCCCTTCGACGTTATAATCAAGATTAGTCCCTCTTAAACGATAGTACTGATTATCACTCGCCACAAAGCTATAGCTCATAGAGTAGTACCCATCAGCATCAAGCTGCCAATCTTGTGCTACAAACGTTTTAACGACTTGAGTCGTATCGTTGGTTTCCTTGTGGTAGTAGCCGCTATCAGGCAGGGCTTTTGTGCCAACGCTCCCTGCTATCAAGTCAATATGGTGCACACCTGGGTTAAGGCCATTAAAGTTCTCATCACCAATATCCTGCTCTTTATTATTGGTTTCAGGACTCTTGAAGCGAATATCAATGGTCACCTTATCTCCAGCCTTCGCGGATAAAACACCGCCCATATATTCAGTGGTAGCCGTGCCGCTCATGGTAAAGTCCAGTTCATGGATCAAGTCACCATATACAGCAAATGTCTTACCACTTCTTAATCCATCGATAATTCCCTGCGGAGAGTTATCAAGCGCATAGGTATAGTTTTTTGCATATTCACCTGGAAAGTAGCTGCTGGAATAAGGTTCGCGAACTTTAAAGTGGATATCTGAATTCCCAACATTCCAAATTCTGCGCCCCTCACCAAGTAACGCATCCCACCAGCCACCAACTTCAGCAACGACAGGGTCAACACCACCATACACACCGCTACTTGCTTCGGCATAATCGCCTCGATTACCACTAAACTGACCACCGACCATCCCCTCAACTAAAAAGAATACGTCGGGTGCTGCGTCATGTAGATCTCTCACATCAGCAATACTGTAACTACTTAAATAACGCCTAGGATGATTTAACATGCCATAGCTCGTCGATGGGAAATGTTGCTGCAGCCAAGCCAAAGCGCTCACACCATCTTGATGGGTTTTATTCTGTCTAACTAGCCCTTGTGCGGTCCAGTTCGCGACATCTTTCGGATCAAAATCTTCAATGTCATTTTGATAGCTAAACAGGTATTCAAAGGTCTTAATCGCTTCAAGTGTTTCAGCTGAGTTCACCTCATCACCCAAAATACCGATATTGAAATGTTCATGAGTCGGCATATCCCACTCAAAAGTCGATATAACAGTTTGTTTCGGGTAGTGGCTGGCCTGCAACTCCGCAACCCCTGGCAGCTCATAATTCACTAGAGCATCATAAAATAAGATGCCCCCAAGGTCGTTATCATCATTATCCTGACTGCTATTGCGCATATGGTTTGATAGTGCGACATAATCCATCTCAAAGGTCTCAAAAGACCACTTTAAAACATCACTCAAGGTTTCTCTGGCATCAGACGAAATGGCCGTATGGACATGAAGGTCTCCCTTTAGCCATTGACCCTGCTTCTCCTCAGGTGTTTCTTCTGAAGAGTCAGAAGAACAGGCAGTAATGGCTAAACCAGCAAGACTCATAGCAAGAATAGGAACAGTTTTTTTAAACACAGCAGACTCCAAAGGATAAATTTCAGTGCTGCGAATCCTAGTGATGGCCTATTTCAGAAAGGTTGCTAAAGTGGATCAACTTGTATCAGCAACGTCGATATCACCTTTAATTATTTGATTTTATAAAACTAATAAAACCAACAGCAGTTTAAACAACTTAATCTTTATGTTTATCAGTGTGATAAGCTGTTAATTAAAACCCGTAATTGTTGACACCTTGAACCTATGAAAGCAATGAATTGGATTGTCGATTTTCTTGAATCTGAGTCTATTCCCTATTTTATGATTGGAGGGATTGCCGCCATTGCTTATGGAGCAAAACGTGAGATCTATGATATTGATTTGACCGTTCGTCAAAGGGACATAGAAAAAATAGCTAAGTTCGGCAAAGACTACCTCACCTTCGGGCCCCAGAGGTATAAAGATAACGAATGGGACGTGGTTGGGTTACAACTTATTTATCAGGGCATAAAGATTGAATTTAATACAGATGAAACGCCCAAAATTTATAGCCAGAAACAATCAAGATGGATTGAGCTCTCACCTGACTTTTCAGCCTCTTGTAGACGACAGGCTTTTGGACGTGAACTCTCTGTAATACCAATTAGCGAGCTTACACAATATAAAGCTCACCTTGCCAGAGAGGTCGATTTAGAAGATATTGCGCTTCTCAGCAAGACACCATAATCGGATAGGTAGAAATGCAGCCAACTATTGATATTTCATGGACTCAACTAGCTCTGTTTATGTTGGTTTTATCCATCCCCTTGCTCATCAATCGCTTTCTTAAATTAGCACTTGGCAAAGAGATAACCGTAGCGATTTTTCGCATGACGGCTCAATTAATCTTAGTAGGCCTCTATCTAGAGTTTTTATTTGAACTTAATAGTGTAGTGCTCAACTTGATTTGGCTTACTGTAATGCTGCTTATTGGTGCCAGCGCAATTATAGGAAGTGCTAAACTGCCAAAAAAACCACTGTTTTTACCAATAACCACTGGCCTTTTAGTTGGTATAACGCCATTAATGGCAATTCTATTATTAGTATTATTAAAACCTTCACCAGTTTATAGTGCGCAGTACCTGATCCCTATGGCTGGCATGCTTTTAGGGAATTGTCTTAGCGGTAATATTGTCGCTCTTCAGCGGCTCTTCAGTGCTTTTGATGAGAAGAGAGATCAATATGAAGGAGCCTTAGCCCTAGGAGTCACTCCCTACCAAGCCGCATTTCCTTTTATGCAGTCTGCATTAAAGCAATCTTTTGCACCTATACTCGCATCGATGACCACCACGGGCTTAGTTACCTTGCCCGGCATGATGACAGGCCAAATACTCGGTGGCAGTGACCCTATGGTGGCCATTAAATATCAATTAATTATATTAGTCGCCATATTTGTGATGTTGACTGTTTCAGTCGCTCTCTCATTAATACTGACCATTAAAACCTGTATTGAGCCAACTGGGCTTATTAGGATCAGCATAAAAAAGTAACGCCCTACAGTGCTTAATATAGCTAGCATCATATGGGCGTTATATCGATCACTATCACTTGGGCACTGGTTAACGCCACCAGGGTAAACGCCTCGCTTCGCACCAGCGTACCGGCCTCAAAACGCTCTGTGTCTATCTCAACCTCTCCATCGCTGACATACACCAGACTTGCTGTATTCTGTTCGAAGCCATGATCCGCTTCTAGGTTGGCGACACTAATCTGTGTATGACTATCGAACGTTTCATCTTGTCCAATTTCACCACCGTAGATCCGTGTTAACTCGCCAGTTTTGGGGCTATATAACTTGTAACCCGCCTTCTCTCCACTACGTTCGGGGAGAACCCAGAGTTGTATCATCTGGTTCTCTACATCGTCAGGATTGACCTCATTATGAGAGAACCCTTCTCCACCCGCCCTCTGGACTTGAGCTTGTTTAGCATTCATCATCTGACCATGCTCAAGGGAGCCTTCATGATTGATACGGCCTTTGACCATCACAGAGATAACATCGACCTCTTTATGCCCATGCATTAAGGTCTCACCTTTAGGCATAAATCTCGCGTCTGCTAGGTAGACAAAATTGCCTAACCCGCCCCAAGTCTGAGGGTTACGATTTGGACCGAAGGCTTTCTTGTCCATCACAAGTTGGTGCTCTTTTAATCCGGCAAAACCACCTTCGCGTAGATCTGATTTTGTTAATACTTCCATCTTGTGACTCCTTATCTTTTCCAGCCCTTAGTGACTGTTGATGGATTAATAATAGCCCTCGAATCAAATGGGATAAACATGACAAAATAGAAACAACTGTTCTGTTTTAGGTTACAATTGTTTTTGACGAATTGGCTAGTAGCAGAGGAGTGCTGAAGTGCAAAACATTAATGATATGTTGGTATTTGCCGAGGTGATTAAGGCAGGTAGCTTTACCAAGGCAGCCGAAGTGCTGAACTTACCTAAGTCCAACATCAGTCGTAAGCTCACTCGGCTAGAAACACATCTGGGGGTGAGACTTATCGAACGCACGACTCGTAGTATTCACCTTACCGAAGTAGGTCAAATATACCTGCAACATTGTCAACGTATTCAGGAAGAAGTTGAATCAGCCGAGTTATGCGTCGACCACTTAGTTGAAAGCCCGAGAGGCCAACTAAAAATCTGCGTCTCTGTCACCATAGGACAGCAGATCATCAGTAAATATCTGGATGAATATATTGAGCAATATCCGGATGTGGATGTGAGCCTCGAGCTGACAAATAGGCGTATCGACCTCGTTGAGGAAGGATTTGATCTGGCGATCCGAATTGGAGAGCTAGAGGATTCGAGCCTTATTGCTAAATACTTAGGTCAATTAGAGAGAAAGCTATGTGCAAGCCCATCACTCATAGATAAACATATGTTACCGCTTCACCCCATAGATTTAGCACAACTACCCAGCCTGTTTATGACCAGCGGTATGGCTAAAAATCAATGGCTATTACACCAAACAGATATCTTGGAGCAGATACAGGTAAAACCAAAAGTGGAAGTGAATGATTTTCTCTCACTGAGTCAGCTTTGCATTTCAGGCTGCGGCGTGACTATGTTGCCGTCTTACCTTTGTGATGAGGCTATTGATGAAGGAAACTTGTTACATATATTACCTGACTGGCAGTGCCCTCCTTCGAAAGTTTATGCCCTCTATCCCAACCATAAGAGCATAACGCCTAAGGTCCGTTCTATGTTGAGCTTCTTAGAGAAAGTATTCAAAGAATGACTGATTGAGGATTACGGATAAATAGAGGTAGAACCGATATAAATCAGGCAAATAACGCAATGACACTGCCAATAGATGCCGCTGCCTTTAAGTATTTTCCCACAGTGCAAGAACAATCATCTTCTGTACCTGCAGAATCATCAGCGTCATCAGGAAGAATTGAGTCCAATGCATCATCGAACCAAGATGAACTCTCCTTCACAGGAGCCACTGTGCTATTGGAGTTTGGCATTGTTGATGGTGACATTGCTTGAGCATTTAGCTGTTTAGCTTCTGGCGAAAGACGCACTTGTGAAGATTCAGTAACATGAGCAACGGCTGTGGCTCCCCCTTGACTGCTTGGAGGCAAGCTCACTGAATAGTTATTTAGCCCGCTGATTGGGGCTCCAACACTGGTTATGGTCATAATTACCACCGATACATTCATAGTACAGAGCGATAATACTATTTAACATCTACAGCAGTAAACAACCCACTTGATACAGTTTGTATCACCGCATGCCAACACCAGTTTAAAATCTATAGTCCAGGTATATCCCAAGCTGATCGAATCCATCTCCTTGTATTTCTAAGTGATGCCAGTCAAACCTTACATTCGCCTTATCTGATAATCGATATTTAACGCCTAAGCCTAGGTAAGGAGAAAGTCCATCTTCACTGCGGCTATCCGATATGCTGCTTGTCCTCTCATCTCGCCAACTATAGGCTCCTAGATAAACCTGACTTGAAATTGCAGACGATAGATCCAAGTTATAACCTAAGTTTGCTCCCCAGCCTGAGTATAATCGGGTTTGATAAGCGGGGGACGTGTAAGGGATATCACTGCTATTAACGAAAGTGTAACTATCCAGCGATGACCTGACTCCACCAACTTCAATTGATTCAAATGAAACTTGCCATTTTGGCGTGAATTTATAACCAATCTCTAAAGGGCTACGACCACCATTGAGTTTAAGATCTAAGGTCAACTTCTGCTGTTGGTCATTAGGCACGTCAGAAACTAGATATGGAGTCGATCCCAAAATAAACCTATTAACTCTTGTCTCATTGGCTGAGGTCTGAAAAATAAACAAACAACATAAGATCCCCAACCAAGCAAAGGGAAAGGATAACCATTTATTGCTTGGTGATTCTTTGGCAGCTTTCTTATTCAGAGCCATATTTCTACGGGTATGGTTGACTAGAATCAAACTAAGAACCGAGAGCCCCCTGACAATATAGTTAGGATTATCTCTGCTGATTATTGACGTTTTCATGATGCACTCCATTGGCAATATGCAGTTAGATAATACGTTGCAATAGCTAAGCCAACTCGGTAGCCCGTCCAATTTTCAATAGCTTACTTGTAAGGTAAATAAATCGACAAAATTCTTACACCTTATGGAGTGGCAAAATGCAAAATGAGGAGCCAGAAAGACTCCTCATAAAAATGTCAACCAACACTCTAAGTGTTAGGGTTGATGAACAGCTTGATTGAGTCCTCGACTAGCTTTAGACGCTAACTCAATATCTCTAATCTGATACTCTAATTTCCAGGCTCGGCCTTCACTGAGTTCACCGTTAATATCCACTGCCCGACTAACATTTAGAGATGTTAAATCAGCTAATGTGTCAACAAAATGCTTCTCTAGTCGCCCAGAGGTTAGGTTGCATCCATATAAGCTTAATTCGGTTCCTTGGTTGAAATATGTCGATACTTCACGCATTAGAGGTGCTTTCTCGATAATGTAATATTTATCGACCCACCTGCCGGCAAGTAAAAGAGCGCTCGTAGAAGCGTGGGAAATAATGGAGATACTTGACACTCGTCCAGTCTGTTCAACGGCAGTTAAAATCTGCTGCAGAGGTTCCAGACTTGGCTGAAGGAAAACAACTTTGGGGTAACTTATTATCCCCCGCTGCTGCTTAGCCTTAGTATCAAGCGCTGCGACTAACATCTGCGGATCATGCACTGCGAGATCGATAATAATAAGATCCCTTTCCAAGTACTCATGTTTCGCATGCTTCGAATCATCGACCGCCAACAGCGGCTGACTATAAAAAAAGCAGGTGGCAATCAAGAAAGTACAAGTAAAGAGTCCTATACCATGAGTATCTTGAGGAGGTGATTGAGTGAGAATCTTACGAGTGTCAGCAAAGATCACTCTAACTACATTCACTACTTTTAGGTGGATTAAGCTTGAAATGCATCTGAACCATTGACTCAACAGAGACTTCATAGTCAACTCCAATAATATTGTGTTATCTACTCCTCATTAATGTGCATAGACCATACCAAAATAACCAATTCAATAGTTTTCATTAACTTAGGCGAAACACCAATAATTAAAATTGGTATTCCGCAACAGAATGCACAGCAAATTGCAAAAAACGTCACCAATATTGGAATTTAGTAGACTCAACTCAGAAAGCGTACCAGCAGATGTCAGATCAGCTTAGCCACCTAAATAGTTAAAGTGGTGCGGCCTTATACTCTAGTGAAATGACCCAATCGCGCCTTTGCTCCTGTTCATTCACCCAAGTAAAGCAGTAGGTTTGATCTGATTGAGTATTAAAATGACTGCTTAGACTCGACTGCTCATCCTCATCAAAAGCGAGTAAAACCTCTTCGCCTTGGTGATAGTGCACGCTAAACAGTGTTACCTCAGCCGATGTGTAATTAAAACTTACTCTGTACAGGGAAGGAATTTCGACACACTTTTCAATCATGGTACCCGCCGACTTTCGCATTAGCAGCTCCACATGTGAACTAATTATTTGTCCTGTTTCCATGTCATGAGACGCTTCATGGGCATAGCCTTTCAATGCAAGCATACCCACACAAAGTGCACCAGATAAACTAAATAACGCTGACCCAGAAACTATTCTCATCATCATCCCTAATTTTCTTCTAATAACCATTCGCCTCTATATATGCCGTAAATCTAAAATAGAAATTGCATACCTGCACCGATCAAATCACGGCTCGTATCATCTAGTTCAACATGGCTCCATTGCACTGAGAAACGAATAGTTTTAGTTAATGCATACTCTAAACCTAGTCCTCCATAGAAAGAATTTCCATCCTGTTCACTTGTTGCAACCTGCTGAGTATCAATATCATAGGATTTATAATCTGCTTGCCAGCTCAGCAGTCCCCCGTGCAACAACACGCTAAAATCACTAGCAAACTGATATCTATAACCTAAATTAAGCCCTACTCCCTTTGCTGAGTTAGGGTAAAACTGACTCGCCGCGGCATAAAATGCTTGTGGGTTATCTGTTTCACCTTTAATTCTGACACTCACCTCACCTAAGTCGACATACTCCAACGTTGCAGACCAATTAGCAGTAAACGCATAACCTATACCTAACTTCCAACCTGTAGTAGAGCTATCTAATTCAATAACTTCAGCCGTCAACTCGGCATCGGCAAGCAAGGTATTAATGTCACTTGTCCCTTCAGATGTTTGAGACTGTCCATATAAGCCAGATATAAACCAGCCCACCAGCTCGTCATCCCCAGATTCATTGTCTGCGGCTGTGGCGTTTAGAGAAAATACGGAGACGAAGAAGAACAGGGGCAAATAGGCTAATCTGTGCAAATATTTATGCTTGTGAGTCAAAAGCTGTTTATTCAGTAGCAAGATTATGTTCAAGGTTTGATTTCTAAATAAGCCAGTTA
The DNA here is from genome assembly GCF_007004545.3 of Shewanella eurypsychrophilus. Lineage (NCBI taxonomy): Bacteria > Pseudomonadati > Pseudomonadota > Gammaproteobacteria > Alteromonadales > Shewanellaceae > Shewanella > Shewanella eurypsychrophilus. Next base: position 4,906,863 of record NZ_CP045503.2, read on the forward strand.
CCAGCAATAAATACAAAATAATGATCTGCATGCTTCCTCCAGATGAGGCTCCGCCTCCCTCGGTTAAAATTTCGACTTCAACACTGGTATCAGTTTCAGTGGTTACAGGCTCTGACTCCTCTTGGATCAAGCAACCAGTGATACTAACTGCACCATTAGCTATTTCATCGGCGTCATTAACACCACCATCCAGAATGATCAGCTGTAAACACCAATCTCCTTGATTAAGCCCTTCTGAATACTCATCCGAACCCGGCGGTGGACAATAACCTGCAGACCCAGGTGCAGACATAAGTTGGTTATCTCCATTAGTTTCAAAGGTAAACCAGCCTTTATCATGAATAAAGTGGCGATAACCTGAGTGCTCAGGCACTGGATTTCGCTGTGGAATAACAATACTCACGACTTGGCTATGCTCAGACAGTTCAATCGCTTCTATATTAAACACACCACCAACATCGACGAAGCCCCCGGGCGCTATACCTTGTAAGTTAGCTTGAATATCAGAGCCAGCCACTTGTGCCCCTAAGTAAACTCCCGACATGGCATATTGACCTAAACGACAATCGATACCCGATTCACACTCCACCAAATAGGATTCGGTATTGGCGATTCTTTCAGGTAACACATTTCCTGCGCTGATAGGATCTAAGTAATCGGGGATACCGTCGCCATCAGAGTCCACTAAACCTTCCTCAATATCAGTGACTCCATCACCATCAGAGTCCTCAGAAGTTAACACGGGTAATTGCTCTGAGACTCGAACTCTAAGCTCATTAAAATGGCTCAAATTAGGCACACCATCATCTGTTACTGTCACTCTCACGGTATAGACCCCCTCAACTAATCCACTGGGGTCAAAGTACCAAGTCTCTAACTTAGAACCGTTAACTCCTGATTGGGAAACGTTTTGTATAACGCCTTGGCCTTCAAAGAGTTGAACATCCTGTAGTTCACTGTCTGTCAAACTCCAATCCAGTGTATGGCTATTTAGGCTATTGGGATCGGTATAATTAGCCTTAATTTCAACGGCGCCATCCACTTGTGCCACCCAAGTCCTCTTCTCATCAAATTGGTAAGAGGAAAGCTGTACCTCTGGTGCCAGATTATCTAAGGTAATCGTGACATAGTGTTCTTTCTTACTGCCCAGATTGAATTGGTCATCCAGATGAATAGATACCTGCTCATTCTGTTCAATATCAAAAGTATTAAACTCTAAGGTCTGTGCAATTTGCCCCGACTCAAATACCACCACACCGCTATTTAGATCATGATGTAACCCCTCAACTGCATTTCCACCAACCTTGTAAGCAACCGTTAGAGGGTATTGGGGAGATAACCCATTGAGGTGAACTGAAACAGAGACTCGATTACCTTGGCTAACGATTTGATCTTGGGCTAAGGAGATAAGCGGACGAACATAGATATTCTGCAGCTGCTCACTCATATTTCCGGCAGCATCGATTGCAGTCCACAGCACTTGATAGCTACCAGGTTTAAGCAGAGGCTGATCACTTACCATGCTGTGACTTAAATCTTGGCAGCAAGCCTGCCTTACACCATCAATGTAGTCATATGCTTGCGCAGTCCCTAAGTCCACTTGAGTAAATAGACCTATTGCATCTAGCCAAATATCTGCAGGAGCAATTAACTCAGGCGCCACATCATCAATATACAGATCTGTACCTGCCAGCCACTCATCATAGTTACTCATGCCATCACCATCAGCATCTCCAGCAGCATCACTGCCGTCAAACGGATCGAGTCCAAGCTCAAGCTCGACTGCATCAGGTATGCCATCTCCATCAGAATCTAAGATTACAACTTCAATATAGAATGACTCCAGAGTGACAGTTTCCAGCCCATCAGTGACTGAGATCACTATCGGTCCATAATCTCCAACATCTTGATACTCAGGGCTACCTGACACCATGCCAGTTTCAGGGGTAAATGTGGCCCATACAGGTAAACCAGAGATGCTAAAGGCTAAAGTATCATTGTCTATATCTAGGCTTACGGGAACAAATTGATACCCCTCTCCTTGCAACACTTGAGTCGCTGGAGAACCCGATATTTCTGGTGAATCATTGACGGCGTTAACTTCAATGAAGACAAGTGCAGGAGATGAAATATCACCAGAGTCATCACTCACTTGATAGCTAAAACTATCACTGCCATTGAAGTTGCGGTTTGGTGTGTAATCAACACTTCCATCACTATTCACCTCAAGCTCACCGTAAGCAGGCATACTCAAGATAACGACACTGCTGATATCCAAACTACCGTCTAGGTCCGAATCATTAGCTAAAATGTTGATTGTTGCAGCACTGTCCTCATCAACCACAGCCAAGTCATCTTGGACTATAGGTTTATCATTGATGCTATCGATACTAATTTGGACTTGCGCTTGACTACTAGCAGCTTGATTATCTTCAATTTGATAACTAAAACTGTCTGGTCCATAGTAGTTTTCATCGGGGATGTACCTCAGCAGTCCGCTAGGCAACACGCTCACAGAACCATGCTCAGGCTCAGTAATGACTCTCAAGCTAGCAAGTACTAATTGACCATCAACATCACTGTCATTACCCAGTACATTGATATCATTCACGCCATCTTCAACCAGCTCAGCAATATCATCTTGCAGTCTCGGTGCATCGTTGACAGATGTAACGCTTATATTCACATTACCAGGTAAAGAGACGGCGCCTTCATTGTCTTTAACTGTGTAGCTAAAGCTATCATTACCAAAGAAATCAGCGCTTGGTGTATAGCTCACCTCACCCGCTTCAGAGATGCTCACGACACCATGAGCCGGCGCACTAAAGAGTACGACTGAGTCTGTATCGATTATCGAATCTAGATCTGTATCATTATCGGTGAGCGTGAAGCTAATGCTTTGATCTTCTTTGGTGGAAGTTGAATCTCCAACTGCAACAGGTGCATCATTGATGCCCTCAACATTGAGCGTGACATCGACGGCAGGGCTGATGGCACCAAGCATATCCGCAACGGTATAACTGAAGCTGTCAGGTCCAACATAGTTGCTATCAGGCTGATAACTGAGCACACCGTCATTATCAACTAGTTGCCCATGAAGCGGTGCTTGAACTATCGCGACGGAGTGAATATCTATCGAGGAGTTTTCGCTATCCGCATCATCAATATCGATATCGTTTTCCAGAACAGCAATATCTAAGATGATATCTTCATCGACGTTAGCAAAATCAGGCTGCGGCCTCGGCGCATCATTCACCGCTGCGACCGTGATACTCACTGAGGCGATATTAGACACCTCACCTTCGGCATCAGACACTTGATAGCTAAACATGTCACTACCGTTAAAATCGGCAATGGGAGTTAAGGTCACTACACCATTTTCCACACTTGCACTCATATGCTCAGGAGAGTCGATCAAAATTGCACTTGCTGGATTGAGGGAAAACTCAACATCACTATCATTGTGAAGCAGGTTAAACTGTAGGCTAGTATCCTCATTAACATTAATTAGATCATTTTCGGCAACAGGCTTATCGTTCACCGACACAATATCGATAGTGACGACCGCACTTGCTTGCCCGCCATTACCATCTTCAACATGGTAATTAATCGTATCACTGCCGTTATAGTTTACATCTGGGGTGTAGCGCACGCTTCCCCCACTCAGCTCAACCAGCTCGCCGTGTGCTCCCAGCTCTAGTATCAGAGTAAGCTCATCGTTATCCACATCGCTGTCATTGGCTAATAAATCGATGGTAACCGATAAGTCCTCCTCGACACTGACATAGTCATCCAGCGCAATAGGTAGGTCATTGATTGGCTCGACGGTAATGGATAGTTGAGCTTGCGCAGTGCCGCCATGACCGTCATCAAGGGTGTAAGTTAGGCTGTCGACTCCATAGAAATTCTGTTCAGGGATATAATGAATACTGCCATCTAGCCCAACAGACACCTGCCCATGAGCCGGTGATTGCGCCGATACCACCAGCAGATCGTTATCAAGGTCGCTATCATTTTGCAGGACTTGTACCGTCACACTCGTATCTTCATCCAGGGTTACGGCATCGTTTAGCGCAAGTGGAGCATCATTAATACTCGTCACTAAAACAGAGATAGTCGCACTTGCAGTGCCACCATTGCCGTCATCTATGCTGTAGCTGAAACTATCTGAACCATTAAAATTAGCATTTGGCGTGTATAGAACCAGATCAAATGCAGTCACAGAAACACTGCCACTTGAAGCGCCCTGTACCGTTACCGTTAAACTGTCACCGTCAATATCTGTATCATTGAGTAAAACGGGTATTGATACTGAAGCATCTTCATCTAGCGTTGCACTGTCATTCACCGCGATGGGGTTATCATTTACCGCATTCACTATCACGCTTAATAACGCCGAATCCTGCCCACCATGACCATCGTTTATGGTATAGGTTATAGCGTCACTACCATTGAAATCAGCATCCGGTACGTAGTTAATGCTGCCATCTGCTTCTACACTGGCTTGTCCGTGATCTGGTTGAGTAACCGATACCGTTAAAGGGTGGTTTTCTAAATCGCTATCATTGTCTAATACTGCATAATTTAGTGAACTATCCTCATCAACACTTGCTGTATCAGCATTAGCAATTGGAGCATCATTAACACTTAAAACCGTTAAACTGACGCTAGCTGTATCGCTGCCACCGAGCCCGTCACTGATGATATAACTAAATGAATCTGTGCCATAAAAATCTGCATTAGGCATATAGGTCACGATATTATTGACCAGACTCAACTGCCCAGAATTCGCTGCTGTCAATGTAATAGCCAAGGCATCGCCATCGGGCTCACTATCATTATCCAGTAAATCGAGAAGGGTAATAGTATCTTCATTAATATTGAAAGCGTCATCGACAGCTACTGGACTAGCATTCACTGTGACTAAAATATTGGCACTTGCCACCGAGCCGATGCCGTCGGAAATAACATAAGAGATAGTATCTAAACCACTGAAGTCCGTATCCGGTGTATAGGTGATAGTGCTATCCGCATTTAGCACTACAGTGCCATTAGGTGCATTATATTGGGTGATAGTTAGAGGGTCACCATCGGGATCTGAGTCATTAGATAACACATCTAAGGTTATCGCCTCGCCTTGCTGAGTAAATCCAGCATCGTCTTGTGCAATAGGTGCTTCATTGACGATAACTAAGTTAACTGAAGCTTCTGAGCTAATGCCATTGCTATCTTTGGCACTAAATATCACCGCATAAGCCTTACCTAACATCTCATCAGACGGTGTAAAGGTCACCTCAATAACACTGGTCCCAGTTGCAGGATCTTGGCTTACTATGCTGGTACTCCAGATAGCTGGATCGGTTGATGGCGGATTTAACACACTGAGCGTCGGGATATCAGGATCGCCATTTTCATCGACATCTGAGGCTGAAAGCGTAAAGCTAGTAGTTTGATGCAGTTGAATATATTGCGTGCCCGTTATTTCAGGACCAAGATTAAAACCAGGAGAAGCATTATCGGGATCGCTAATAACAAATACAAAATCCAGTGGCGCTTTAGACTTAACCACGCCATTGATATCAAGATCTTCTAAAACTATAGCCGCCTGCCAACGGTTGCTAGTCACTGTACTTGGGTTAGTGTGTTCCGTATAAGTAACAAGATCGCCATTGGCTTTATCAGCGGCTAAATCCCAAGTGATCAAGCCTTCAGCTGAAAGTTGCATCCCTGTGGGAATTTTGACCTGTGAGCCACTATTACCCGAATAAAATTCCCTCTTCTCCCCCCAGCGATACTGAATCTTATCACCATCTTGATCGACGCCAGACACTTGCATGGTAAACGGGTGGTCATCTCGTACATAAACCAATGCCGATACAGCTGTTACCGGCGAAGCATTGGTAACTTCACCATTGACGACAGAGGTTGTCAGCTCACCACGCCAATAGGAATTATCCTGACTCATGGCAGGACTTCTTGCATAGGAGTCCCAAGATAACGTGTAATCACCATCAGCCTGATATTGATGCACTATGCCGGGCTCATACCCATTAGCCCCTTGGCTGACAATCTCTACCAAAGAGTCATTAGTGGCACTGTCTTTAGAAAGTAACTGCACACAGATACTGGCTTCACCTTGTCCATCTCCCCAAGTAAAACCAGCCAAATAATTTTTATCACAATTGATTGTACCGACCGCTGAGTTCACCAACTTATTCATGATGTTGTGATCTAAAGTGTAACCAATCTGAACCTTCAGGCGCACCTTGCCGCTTTCTCCTGCTATAGGCTCCACAGCCATAGTACCGTAACGAAAGTGATTCAAGGTGGAAGAGTAGAAAGTAGGCAAGGCTTCAGAAAACAAGGAACGGGTATCTATGCTGCCAACCTGATACTCCAACTCCCAGTTATGACCTTGTTCGACTCCTCCGGTCGTATCGGTAGAAGCTGCGACATCCAGCTGAGTTAATTCAGCAACCCGGTTGATGAATTTTTTACCTGATCCGCCCGAAGCCAAATTACAACCATACAACTTAAGATCTGCCCCCTTTTTTAGGCTAATCCCAATCTCACTCATCAGTTGTGCTTGTTGATCGATATACTTCTTGTCTATCCATCTTCCCGAGAGAAACAGCGCACCGTTTGAGGCATGAGAGACGATGGATAATTGAGATAGATTAGTCCTGTCTTTAATCGCATTCCTTATCTGTAGCAAGGGTTCCATCCCCGGCTTAAGGAAGACAATTTCTGTTTTGTGATTCTGACCTAAATGCTGTTTAAATTTGGCATTTAACGCTTGATAAAGCATATAAGGATCATGAACTGCTGGATCTATGATGATCAGCTCTGTTTCAGCTTTATCAGGAGATATATAACCAGTATCACTCTCTGCCGCACTCGCCTGTTGCACAGCGAATAAACAGGTAATCATTACCACAAAACCGTTCAAAAAAGTGATCTTGTCACTATCCCGAACGATAAACTTGGATATGTATTTAAAGAGATGAGTTCGAATAAAAAGTACTGACCGGAAGGATCTGAAAGACCAGCGAGTTACCAGGAGAACAAATAAATATATGAGATCAAGTTTCATCGCTCACTCCAAGTTGAAGAGGATACTATCAACTTGGATGCATAGAACAGGCCATAAATTTTAGCCTTTATTTTCAGCAGGTTACTCCGGACTCATTCGGGATATTATTCAACTCAATCAAACTGCATAGCAAAATGCGAGAGTAGTCATTGGTTTATTACAGTAAAACCTTCTGATAAATATCAACAACACACTGAGCATGATCCTTAACATGCTCCCAGGCAATCTGCCCTGGTTTTTGCTGCAGGGTTAATCTATGGCTTTCATCACGTAGAAAAAAATAGGCCTGAGTAAGGGACTGTACATCCATCAATGGTAAAAGTTCGAGTTCACCTAAGGTTTCAAAAATTCTTAAATTATCGGACCAAGTTGATAGCTCACTGTATTCATGTGAATTCGCCAGAACTAAATACTGAGCAATAAACTCAATATCGGCTATGCCTCCTTCGCTTTGCTTAAGGTCGAACATGCCTTTGTCTACTTTTAGCAGGTGCTCCCGCATCTTAAGCCGCATTTCTCTGACCTCTTTCGCCAGTTGCTTCTTATCTCTTTGTGCTTCAATGACCTGTGATCTAAGATGGCTGAATCTGCTAGAAAGAGTATTTGAGCCAAACATAAACCTAGCTCTCACTAAAGCTTGATGCTCCCATGTCCACGCCTCTTCAGCCTGATATTGACCGAAATTTTCAATTTCACTCACCAACAAACCAGATGCTCCCGATGGACGCAAACGCATATCAACTTCATAAAGCTCTCCAGAAGTTGTTCGAGTAGAAAATAGGTGCAGTATTCGCTGAGCGAGCTTTAGATAGAAATGGCCGATCTCAATAGCCCGCTCGCCATTAGTCTCAGTGTTATTAGGAAATCGTTCGCGGGAGTAATTATGCAGAAACACCAGATCGAGATCTGAACCATAACCAAGTTCAGTACCACCCGCTTTACCGTAACCCACAACGGCAAAACCCATATCACCCGCTTCAAGATGAGTCGGTACACCATGACGGGCGCTCACTTGTAACCATGCCTGTGTAACAACTTGCTCAATAATGGCCTCTGATAACAAGGTGAGATGATCACTCACTTGCCTAACAGGCAATACGCCAGTGACATCCGCAGCAGCTATTTTCAGTTGCTGGGCTAATTTAAATTGGCGTAATACCTCCATCTGTTGCTCCATATCTTCTTCAGGAACCCGAAGGAGATACTGCCTCAACTCACTACCATAATCATCCAGTGAGGTCGTATCATATAGCTGAGTCGGATCGATTAACTCGTCGAGTAACATAGGAAATTTAGCTAACTGCTGTGCTATCCATGGACTCGCCTGACAAAGACTGACTAATTGTTGTCTGGCTCCTGGATTTTCATAGAGCAGTTCTAGATAGGTTGTCCGTGTCAGAATTTGATCTAACACCTTAGTCACTGACTCAAAGGCCTTAGATGGCGAGGATAAATGGGTAAACTCACGTAATAGCCAAGGCATTAGCTTGTCTAAGGTATCTCGACCACGTGGCCCGATACTGCGTTTTGATACTGTTTCACGCCATTGCTTGAGAATGGGCCAAAGCAGAGGATCATCAATAGACTGGTCAACGATTAATCCTTGAGCATGGTCATCTTCCTGAACGTTCCACAGATCTTGAGTCCATAGATCTGTGATCTCATCTTGCTCATGTCCACCGACCGTATCTTGAAAGTGGCGGTGGATCTTAGCCATAGCTGACTCGATATGGGTCCTAAGTTCAGCTTCAGAAGCCATGCCCAGACTGTGACATAGGCGATACCAGTCTACAGCATTATCAGGTAACGTCTGAGTCTGCTTATCTCCGATAGCTTGCAATAAGTTCTCAACTCTTCTTAACAACATATAACTTTGCTTAAGCTCATCCACTGCCAGGTATTCGAGCTGACCCAAGCTATACAAGGTATCGATTGCGGCAAAAAGGCTCTGTTGACGCAAAGCTGGTTCACGTCCGCCACGGATAAGTTGAAAGCTTTGAATAACAAACTCAACTTCGCGAATACCACCGGCACCTAACTTGATATTATCGGTTAACTGTCTGCGCCTGACCTCTTGAGTGATCAATTGTTTCATCTTACGCAAAGATTCAATGGCGGAAAAATCGATATAACGACGGTAAACAAAGGGTCTTAGCATAGAGTGCAGCTCGTCAGAATAGGCCGTCCAGGGGCCTAGTGCTCTAGCTTTCACCATGGCATAGCGTTCCCAATCTCTGCCCTGCTCTTGATAGTAATCCTCAAGACCACTGAAACTCACCACAAGGGGGCCACTTTCTCCATAGGGGCGCAGGCGCATATCGACGCGATATACAAAACCATCAACAGTCACCTGATGCAGTAAATTAATTAACCTTTGGCCCATACGAATAAAGAACTGTTGATTCTCAGTTTTTCTACGCCCACCTTGGGTTTCACCATGCTCTGGAAAGGTGAAGATAAGATCAATATCAGAGGAAAAGTTAAGCTCACGGCCACCCAGCTTTCCCATTCCTAGCACTAATAATGGCTGAGGATTCCCATCGGCATCACAAGGTGTTCCTAGTTGATTGCACATGTCGCGGTAAAGCCAGTCACGTCCGGCGATAATAAACGCTTCTGAAAGCGCAGAAAGATCGAGTAATGAATCTTCAAGACTGACATAACCGAAAAAATCCCGCCAAGCCAAACGCACCATTTGAAAGTTTCGGTAACATCTCAATGCGGATTTGACACTCTCTTCATTGGAGCATGTCTCGAGGAGTTCATGTAACTCTCGATCGAAACTCTGACGTTCAAGGCTCTCAAGCTTTCCGCTGAAAAGTGCAGGGACCCACTCGGGATGGCGACACAATTGCTCGGCGATATAATCACTCAGTCCCATGATGCGATAGAGTTCACCAGCCTGAGAGGTATTCAGTTCAGTTTCAAGCGTTGACCATACCTCATTAAGCCTTTGCCAGTAACGATCTGCGACTTCAGAGATAAAGGCAGATAAAGGCTTGTCACTGATATTTTCCATGGCAATAATAATCCCTAACAAATTTGGCTGTCGACATATTATGTCTTAGGTGATATAGATATGACGTAAATGATCCGCTTATGTCTCGAATGATATATATTAGTCACTGTCTTTAGTGAAAATGACCAGTTGACTGATATTAGAGACAAAATGACTATTTATAATCTCATTTCAGAGGTTACTATAACCTAAGCAAGCGATATCTTGTGTAGTGAATGACTGTACAAAGAATATAAATTCTAGTTAACACCAATTAATAATGGAGAAAACATGGCAGCGATGCTTATGCGTATTCTCACTCTAACATTGCTAATAACCTTAGTGGGTTGTGGCGATGACAGGCCAGACAAAATTGCTCAGTTCCAGCAACTAGCCGGCCAGAGAATCGACACATTGGGCAAAATGCTCAACGACGGTCAGATCCGCAATGCAATGTTACTGAAACAGTACACCGGCATTATGGAAAGACAAAACCCAGACATGGCCCCTTTATTTAGTGAATTAGCTAAAGATGCCACCACAAACGGACCTATGTACTCATCGCTTGTGAATCGGTATCAAGGTCTGAGTAATGCCAGTAATTATGTGGATCTAGATCAACAATTAGCCGAAGCTGAAAATATCTATCATGCAGCCGATCCAAGTCTGTATAACGATATGATCTCTGATCCGCTCAATGTTGTTGCTGATATGTCTAATGGCGCACTCGCAAGGGTAAACTCCATTAGCCGAGAAGCCGCAGCACTGGCCAACGGCGCCGATGATTTTGGTACGGGTAGTCAACTTGTGGGTAACCCAGGTTACGGTAACTGGCAGACCGGTTCGAACGGCATGTCTTTCTGGGCCTGGTATGGCATGTACTCCATGTTCTCCAATGTAATGCGTGGACCTATCGGTTACGATCGTTGGTCTAGCCGCAGAAATTACAGCTATTACAATGATGTTGGCCGCTCTCGCTATACCTCACCCAAGCAGGCTACGGCACAGAACAAAACCTTTGAACGCACCAAGAAGCAGTTCAATTCACAAGGTAGAAAGTTCGATAGCCCTTATGCTAAATCTCGTACAGGCTCAACTAGCCTATCGAGACAAAGCACCAGTACACCTAAGGCGAGCACGACAGGCACTCGCAGTAAAAGTGGCAGTAAGTTCCGTTCTAATTACTCTAAGAACAGTAACTTCCGTAATTCTAACAGTCGCACTACTCGCGGTGTACGCCGAGGCAAATAGGTAAGGAAATCACATGACATTTTTTCAAAACTTCGGCTTAACCACAGATCTCGCTATTATCTTAGTGATAGATCTGACCATTGCTATCATTCTGTTAACCTTGATGCGCTATCTACAAGGCTGGACAGCCAAAGTCGATAGCCGTGTCGAATTGGCTGAAAGAGATAACTTTGCCTTCGGTATCAGCACAGCTGGCGCCATAGCAGGTCTTGGTATCGTACTCACAGGTGCCATTTCAGGCGAGGCTGCTGACTCTTATCTTGTCGAAGCCATTGGTATGAGTATCTACGGTTTATTTGGATTGTTCCTGATTAAGCTTGGTAGATTCCTGCACGATAAGATTGCGCTTAATGAGTTCAATAAAGGTGAGCAGATCCTCAAGGGTAATATTTCGGTGGCCATTGTTGATGCAAGCGCTGCGATTGCTACCGCCATCATCATTCGCTCAGTGCTTATCTGGGCTGAAGATTTGACACTTGATACCTTCATCGCCATCTTCAGTGCTTTTGCGGTTTCACAACTAATGCTGGTCCTGCTAACCCGTTTTCGCGAACACAGATATGCTAAACGAAACCAAGAAGCTTCAATGCAAGATGCCCTAGTTCAAGGACATAAAGCGGTCGCCATTCGCCATAGCGGCTACATGCTTGCCATGGCTTTAAGCTTCAATGCGGCGAGTCATTTCATCGTCTATAACCCTGAAGCTTATATCGCGAACTTGGTTGGTTGGCTAGTCTTCTCTGTGATCATGCTGGTTGCACTGTCTGTACTCATTAAAATTGTAAAGAAACTAGTACTGTCAAATATCAACTTAGCTCAAGAAGTTGAGCAGCAGCATAATATTGGTATCGCGACCGTAGAGTTAGCGATCAGTGTGGCAGTGGCTCTCATTTTGACGAGCTTAATGTACTAGAAAAATTGATGTGCTAACCCTAAAAAATACGGTTAATCATTTGATTAGCCGTTTTATTTTATATTGAAGTAAGAGATATCAGTGACAAAAACTGCAGACACCACCGCGCCGAACTCAACAGAAAAGAAACTGAGCTGGTTTGACGATACTTTACTGCTTGGCATCATGGCTGTACTTGCTGGATGTGGATTAATTTATGAATATCTGCTGTCTCATTATGCCGGTCGTATTTTAGGAGCATTAGAAGCCGCCATATACACCATGATTGGTCTAATGATCGTCTCTATGGGTATCGGTGCCTTCGCCGCCAGAAAGATACGCTGTGCATTTACCGGCTTTGCAGTGCTAGAACTCAGTGTTGCCCTATGTGGCTCTCTAGCGATATTAATCACAGCTGCGGTTATCGGATTTGGTCAACAGCTGCCCCTCATCATTGCTAGCACCTTAGGTCTACCGCCTGATCAACTGCCTGAGGGCGGCTTTATCGGCTTGTTACAGCATCTGAGCGAATATCTACCCTACTTCTGGGGCGTATTACTCGGCTTGATGATCGGCATGGAGATCCCGCTCATTGCTCGTGTAAGGCAATCTCTGTGTGATGAGCACCTAATGCACAATGCTGGCACCATTTACGGAGCCGATTATGTCGGTGCAGGTATTGGCGCGGCCATTTGGGTGAGCTTTATGCTTGCCATAGATATACAGCTTGCAGCAGCCATGACTGCGAGTTTCAATCTCCTAGCAGGCTTTATCTTCATCTGGCGCTTCTGGGATCGTATTCGTTTCGTCAAAACCTTACTCATTGGCCATTTTGTCGCATCAGGCATCTTACTGTTACTTGCTTGGCATGGACCCGGCTGGGAGCAAAACTTCAATAACCTACTCTATAAAGATAACGTTATTTATGCTAAATCGACTCGCTTTCAGCAGCTCACGTTTACCGAGCGCTTGAGAGGCAGTGGTATTGATCCTGTATATTCACTCTATATTAATGGTCGACTACAGTTCTCTAGCCAAGATGAGCATATCTATCACGCCTTTTTGGTCCATCCAACCATGGAAGCATCAGCTCGCCACGATAAGGTGTTGATCATTGGCGGTGGCGATGGATTAGGGCTAAAACAAGTATTAAAGTGGCAACCTAAACACGTCACCTTAATGGATCTTGATAAAGATCTACTTGGCCTTTTCACCTCTCATGATGCGGATATGCCTAAGCGCCTAAGCCAAACGTTACTCAAACTAAACGGTGATGCTCTCAATGACCCTAGGGTCGATGTCGTCGTCGATGATGCGTTTAATGGGGTTGATAAACTACTGAAAAAAGGGGCTAAATATGATGTCATCATAGTCGATCTCCCCGATCCCAGTCATCCAGATCTTAACAAGCTATACTCAGATCTTTTTTATAAGAAACTAAAGGAACTCTTAAGTGCAGATGGGGCTCTAACGGTACAGTCTACCTCACCTTATCATGCGCCGAAGGCCTTTATTTCAGTGGGTAAAACCTTAGCTTTGGCCGGTTTTGAAGTCAGTCAATATCACCACAATGTCCCAAGTTTCGGTGAATGGGGCTGGAGTATCGCCACCGCATCGGGCAAAAATGCCAAGGCACGATTGAGTGACATCAAACAGCTATCTATAACAGATGACTGGCTAACACCAGGGTTGATCAAGGGGTCTTTCGAGTTCCCCGGGAACTTCTATCAAGAGATAGATAGCATTGAAGCCAACCGAATTGGCTCAATGCAGTTATATCAGTATCACCAACAAGCTTGGATCGAAAATCAGGGGGTCACACTCTTCTGAGCCAAAAGACTGAGCAATGAACCGAATTCAGGACAAATGAATTTTCTGAAAAAATAGCACTTGACATATTATGTCCTAGTGCTATCTTTAACCGCAGACATAATATGTCAAAGAGGACAAATATGAATATCCACAGTATTGCTAACCACCTCAATGATCTTTGTGACCAAAGTCATACAGGCCTTCAATTTGATTGTTATCCTATCGATGGCGATGTTGAAGTTTTACAGGTCAATGTCCTTGGACGTGAAGAGATCCCAGTATTTGTATCGGTAACTGAGAACCAAGTTTTGTGTATTAGTTATCTTTGGGGTGAGGAAGAAGTTAAGCAAGACAGTCGCATGGAGATGTTCGAAACCATGCTAGAGCTTAACATCCCAATGCCACTGTCATCATTTGCAAAAGTTGATGATAAATATGTGGTTTATGGCGCACTTTCAGTGCAATCAGATATGGAAGAGATAGAGCAAGAGTTATCCGTTCTATCTGACAACTGTTTGGAAGTTATCGACGAGATGTCTGACTTCCTCAAGTAATGCAAACGCATTTAATTAACTAAATTTGTAAGTAATGACGCAGATAGAAGTCAGTGTTATTACCTAATTAAAGGAGCCACATCATGGGCATACTAAACAAGATTTTAACCGCTTTCCGTGGCGGCGCTACCGAAGTTGGCCAAGGCATCGTTGATGCTAACTCTACACGTATTTTCGAACAAGAGATCCGTGATGCAGAGAAGCACCTAACCAAGGCTAAGCGTGAACTGACTGACGTAATGGCTAAAGAGATGCAAGCTAGCCGTGAAGTTGATCGCCTAAAGCGCTCTATTGCTGAGCACGAAGGTTTCGCGACCCAAGCACTTGAACAGGAAAATGAAGCTCTTGCCTTAGAAGTTGCTGAGAAGATTTCTCAACTTGACCAAGAGCTTGCTGAGCAGTTATCAGCTAATGATAACTTCAGTGCACATGCTGCACGTCTGAAAGAGCTAGTACGTAAAACGGAACGCCAACTAACAGACTACCAACGTCAACTTACTATGGTAAAGACCACTGAAAGCGTACAGAAAGCAACGGCGAGTATCACAGACTCTTTCGCTGGAAGTAATTCAAAACTACTTAATGCTAAAGACTCTTTAGAGCGCATAAAAGCACGTCAGCAGCAATTTGATGATCGCCTCGTCGCATCAGAGCAGCTAGCCGATGAAAATAGCGATAAGTCCTTGCATGCTAAACTTGCTGAAGCAGGCATTGGCGAGCAAAAGTCTAACGCTAATGCAGTACTTGATCGCCTTAAAGCGCGTAAGTAACCACCATTAGCTTTTACATGAAGTTAGCCACTAACCTTTCATGCATTGACTAAGAATAAAGCGCTTTTCTTATGACTAAGAAAGGCGTTTTTTCGTCAAAGCAAATCAACAACTCAGGAGTGATGATGAGTTTCTTAAAAGGTCTTTTTGGGAAAAAAGAAGTCCCCACACGTCAACTTGACCATCCCTCGAAGCTCCTCAAGGGAGATATGATATCTCTTGATGATAGCTTTGCCTTGCCCCCGCAGTTGCGCGGTCAACAACTTAGGGTTGAGTCTATCAGCACTTACGAATACCAACGTAAACAGCAAACAGAATGGGCACTAAAGGGACACGGTAGCGATACCTTATTTCTCTCTTTAGATGAAGATGATGAAACCTATCTCGCATTTTCAATCAAGATCAATCGCTCTATTGTGGAACAGATTTTCGATCTCGAACAATTCGGCGCTATTTTTGAAGAAAACGAGCAAGCCCTATTATCCACACAATCTTTACCAAAAGAGTTAGTCACTGAGTTTTCTCAATGGTTAGGTGAGACTTATCATCAGGTCAACTTCGCACAATTTGGTTATTTTCACCGTGAGGACTATCGAGACAAAAAGCCACCTCAGGATGCTGAAGGACCAACGGGTGATGAGTTCGAATCTTACCACTGCCTTGACGAAGATGAAAAATATGCCCTTGATGTTGAAGTCTATGCAGATGGAGATACCGATGTCATGTTAACCTTATACCGACCTCTTTCCGATATACGAGATTATTGGCCGGGGAAATAAGCTTTAGAGTTCCTAGAACCTCATTTTCAATCACCAAGGTACTAGGAACTCAGTTTCAAAAATATGATTCAATTTTTAAGGTAATACCGAATGACTAAGAAAAAGACCTCGCTTCCAGAGCAGTGGTTACAGAACCAGAAAGCTGCAAAAGCGACTCAGGTGGCTTTTGACTTAGATGAGAAATTTCAGTATTCCATCCGCAAAGCCGCACTAGACTCTGGTTTCAGTCCTTCAGATCAAATACGCACAATCCTAGGGCTTACAGTAACAAAGCGCCCTAAACGTCCACGTTTGACCGTTTCCCTCAGCCCAGAAGATTATGTACTGTTAGCTGAGAAATATGAACTGTCTCCTGAGTCACAGTTAGAAATAAAAAAACATGTTCTCGACGAACTCATCCACTTTAGTGATAAAAACTAGTACACTCAGTGAGATACAAATAGAAAAGTCTATCATTTAAGTAGGCTGATGAATGGATACAATCTTCTATGGTTAACATAAGCCGCTGGTTTCCAGAGACAGAAACCCACCCGACCCCCTTTCAGCTAGCCATGATGGTACTGTCTTTTTTATCGGTCATCGTAGTACTCGTACTAACTTTCGCCAAGACCGAACCTGAAACTCGTCGCTTACTCTTGATGATCGACTTTAGTATCTGCATGATTTTTCTGAGTTACTTCTTTGTTAACCTTTTTAAATCCGACAACAAACTTCTTTACCTACAACACAACTGGATAGACTTAGTCGCCAGTATTCCCGCCATAGAACCACTAAGACTAGCGCGTTTATTTCAGATCCTAAGAGTAATCCGACTTATTCGAATGACCCACTCGTTAATCGCTCCTTTAGTAAAACAACGAAGGCAAGCAACGTTAGCCAGCTTACTCGTGGCTATGGTCACTATCTTAACCATCTCTTCGGTATTAATGCTGATTGTAGAAAGTGGCGCACCCGATGCCAATATTCACACCGCTGAGAATGCAATTTGGTGGGCATTAGTGACTATTTCAACCGTTGGTTATGGTGACTTCTACCCCGTAACGACTGTAGGACATGTTATTGGCGCCATTGTCATCATCTGTGGAGTCAGTTTTTTTGGTGTGATCTCCGGTTATATGGCATCAATATTTATTGCTCCCGATGAAACCGAGAAGCTTGAAACTCAAAGTGAAGAGATAAAGTGTGAGCTCAAAATGGCTTTAGATAGAATGGAAAAAAATCAGGATCAACTCATGCAAGAGATCACTCTGCTGCATAAGGAGATTAAAGATATTAAGGAAGATAAGGATAGACCCTAGGCGCTAGAAACTAGGAGCTAGGTTGAAAAGCTGAGATGACGGCCTTTGGCCTATCGCTACGCGGATGGCTGCGCCTATTCGACGGGCTAGGCCCTGTTTGAAAAGGTGAAGCAGCAGATCTTGTGGCAGGATGGGGCTTAGCCCGAGGCTTACGATTATTCCGTTCCCGGCTAAAGCCGGTCCTACACTACAGCGAAGCGTAATCTGACCGCCATATATGGGGGAATGTCGGTTATGTAGGGAACAATAACCGACGCAGCCCCACCAGCGAAGCGTCATCTTGATTCTAGGTTCTAGGTCCTAGTTTCTAGCAACTAGGACCTAAAAGATTTTACCGCCAATACGGTTGATTTTTAAGTGCTGTCCGTCTCGACTGTTCCATGGCGAATATTAGGCTTGCCTCTTTATTTTGCAGCCAATCAGATATATCTACACCTAATGCCAAACTGATCTCCCTCAACTTTCTATAAGCTGCCAAAGTTCTTATCCCTAGTACAAGATCTTGCCAAGGTGCTCTGAATACATCCCGGCTTTCTTTAGCATAGAGCTCACCATAAGCCACACCGACGAAAATACTGTCATCCAATGCACGAGCTAAGGACTGGTACTCTTTACTCGTCAAATCGGATTCTGATGGCATTAAGCCAACAATTTTCTGCCAAGAGGCTTCCTGCATCCTATCGGCGAAAACCATAAGTTCAGTCTGAATATTCACAGAGACTTCACCATCTCTCACACCAAATAAGATTTCAACTAAACCAAGCTGAAGACTACCGTAACAAGTATCTGCTAACATTTTATTGAATAAACACGGAATAGCTAAGCTTGCTAGTGCCTTTCGAGTCTGGGACTCAAGCTGCTTCTTACAAGATAATTTAGCGATAAGTTGACTGTTCTGACTTAGAATTTCAGTCAGGCTCAATCCTATTTCAACAAAATCTAAGTGAGCCTCAATGCAATCAAATCTAGCAATATGTTGATCATTTAACAGGTTAAATTGCTCAAGTGTACATCTTAGTAATCGCACGCAAGCTCTAAGGCGGTAACAGAGAAAAGGCAATTGCTCAATATCATGAAGACAAGACTCTAAAATCATAGCTTCAAGTTGTTGCCAGCGCTCTATACCCGAGCTCAATAATGATATTAACGTCAGCTTAAGATCTTGTTCAGTTTCTAGCTCTATAAACTTCAATACATCTAAACTAAGTGGGCTTGACTGCGCCGCTAATCGATAGCCTCTTTGGGCTTTGCTCGCCTTGCCCAGACGAACTGCCACAGATTCAGCAACTTTACTACCCAGCTCAATCAGTGCTGCAGTCTTGCCAGCCATTAACTCGAATTCTAACTCACAAATTGGCTCAGATTTGGTTTCGCCATCTCTTGTCACACTCACCTGACCAATATCTAGAGCAACTTCGATTAGGCTCTCATCTACATAAATATGCCAGGTTCGTCTATCAAAATCAGTATCAAATAAACAGGTGAGCTGAGACTGCACTGCTGAAATATTAGCCGGTTGAGGCCAGATTTCTTTAGGAAATAAATGTAAATTAGGTACATCTTGTTCTATGTCAACATTGTATTCAGGACGTGAATGTATGCCACCAATCACACTTCCTGCGGTCTTTATCGTCTGCTCACGGTGGCCGTCATAGCCACGAACCCTTAGCCCCATGTCCCATTTTCTCAATTGCAGATCTGGGGTTTCAAAGTAGCCATTCGTTAACTTCCTACAGGCTTTCTGCTCACTGTTAGGCAAGCTATCGAGTAAGTTAACCAAGGTTTGTTGTTGTTCTAATTGAAAAAATAATTTAAGTTCTATCTCGGCATTCATTCGCCAATTGCTCGCTCTGTATTTTTTGTTATTGAGTGTTTTTCGATTACACTGTTTGAGCTGTCATCAAAAATTCATTAATATTTAATCATAATTTCACCTATTAGATGAAATGTAATATTACTGTCACAAACAAACCGTAGGATTGCGGTTTGCAGTTAAGATATAACTCGTTAGAATAAAAACTGTCTTTTTAAATGTAAATCACAGTTTCAATACGCGGTCGCTTGGGTTAACATGCGCCCGCTTTTTCCAACAGTGGAATAACCTAAATAGGTACACGGCAATGCCAGTAAACTCTATTTTGGGCGTGTTTGCAAAATCGCCAATTAAGCCTCTACAAGAGCATATAGATAAAGTGCACCAATGTGCATCGATACTTGTCCCATTTTTCGACGCAACAGCCGCCGGAGATTGGACTAGTGCAGTTGAACTACGTAAGCAGATCAGTGGCACGGAGCGAGAAGCTGACTCACTAAAACGTGAGATCCGTTTAACGCTACCGGGTGGTCTGTTTATGCCTGTCGAGCGTACTGATCTACTGGAGCTTTTAACCCAGCAAGATAAGATCGCTAATAAGGCAAAAGATATTTCTGGTCGTATCATCGGCCGTCAACTTGTTATCCCTCAAGAGATCCAAGCGCCCTTCAATGCTTATTTGATCCGCTGCCTCGATGCAGTAGCACTAGCCAAACAAGCAATCAACGAACTCGATGACCTATTAGAAACTGGTTTCCGTGGTCGTGAAGTCGATTTGGTCGCTAAGATGATCGCAGAACTCGATAAAATCGAGGAAGATACGGATGATCTTCAAATCAAGATCCGTCGTCAGTTGTTCGCTATCGAAAACGATATGAACCCTATCGATGTGATGTTCCTCTATAAAATTATTGAGTGGGTTGGCGACTTGGCAGATCTTGCCGAACGTGTCGGTTCTCGCTTAGAGCTTATGCTAGCTCGCGTCTAACAACAAAGTTATCAAGGTAACAACATGGTTGATGTATTAGTCACCAGCGGTCCTATGCTCATTGGAATAGCGGCTGCTTTTGGTTTTTTAATGGCATGGGGTATTGGCGCAAATGATGTAGCCAATGCAATGGGAACCTCAGTAGGTTCTAACGCTATTACGATTAAACAAGCGATCATCATAGCGATGATTTTCGAATTTGCTGGTGCTTATCTAGCAGGTGGTGAAGTTACAAGTACTATCCGTAAGGGGATTATAGACTCGGCTTACTTCGTCGACTCTCCAGAACTACTGGTATATGGCATGATCTCTGCGCTTTTAGCCGCAGGTATCTGGTTAATCGCGGCGTCAGCCTTAGGCTGGCCAGTATCGACTACGCACTCTATTATCGGTGCTATTGTTGGTTTCGCTGCGGTAGGTGTTGGCACTGAGGCCGTTGAATGGGCCAAGGTTGCTGGTATCGTAGGCTCCTGGGTGGTGACTCCGGCAATATCAGGCTTTATCGCCTTTATGATCTTCCAGAGTGTGCAGAAGCTTATCTTCAACACGGACAACCCACTAGAAAACGCTAAACGTTATGTGCCTTTCTACATGGCACTAGCAGGCTTTATGATGTCTCTGGTGACCATCCAGAAAGGTCTTAAGCATATCGGTCTACACTTCAGCACCGCAGAGGCATACGCATTAGCCACTGGTATAGCTGTTATTGTCGGTATCGGTGGTATGTTAGCGATTAAACGCCTAAAGATGGACAGTAAAGCCGATCGACAGACTCAGTTTGGTAACGTCGAGAAAGTCTTTGCTATCTTAATGGTTGTAACCGCATGTTGTATGGCATTCGCTCATGGTTCGAATGATGTTGCAAACGCCATTGGACCACTAGCAGCTGTTGTTTCTGTGGTTGAGAGTGGCGGTGACATTGGCGCATCCTCAGCACTCGTCTGGTGGATACTTCCCCTAGGTGCTGTCGGTATTGTTTTAGGTCTAGCTATCTTCGGTAAGCGTGTGATGAAGACCATAGGTAAAAACATTACCCACCTAACACCAAGTCGTGGCTTTGCCGCTGAACTCGCTGCAGCTTCTACCGTAGTGATAGCATCAGGTACTGGTCTACCTATCTCTACGACTCAAACCTTAGTGGGTGCAGTTTTAGGTGTCGGTATGGCTCGTGGTATCGCGGCGATTAACATAGGTGTGGTACGAAACATCGTTGTTTCTTGGGTTATTACTCTGCCTGCAGGTGCGGCGCTTTCAATCATGTTCTTCTTCATGATTAAAGGTATCTTCAGCTAAAGCATCAATTGAGTAAATAGATACAGATAAAAGGGAAGCTTAGGCTTCCCTTTTAAATACCTCAAAACTCTGCAGCAACACCTCTTCTTGTCCGCCATTTGCATGACTTTCACAATTAACTTTTGACATTAATTAACCTTCATCAAGTAATCTTCAGAACTCTTACGACTAGCCCTTGCAAAACGCCGAGCAAATCCCTAGCATGTTGCTATATTTCGTTGATGAGAATTCAAAGTGTTAAGATTCTTTGCTCTAGTGGGACTGTTATTACTCTCTCCAAGCCTTTTGGCCGCAGGTCAACCTGGATATATATCCGATAAAGTGTATCTCTACCTCCATGGTGGACCAGGCACTCAATTTCGTATTTTGGGTAGTATAGAAGCAGGCCAATCAATCTCATTATCAGGCGAGACCCAAGGTGACTACACCAAGATCATTGACCACAAAGGCCGTGAAGGCTGGGTAGAGTCAAAGATGGTCACTCGCCAAAAAAGTTTCCGCGAACTGTTACCCGAAGTACAAGCAGAGCTGGAAAAGACCAAGTCCGAGCTAGAGCAAGCGTTGAATACCAGTGATAATAGTACTCAGCAGTTGAGTAAACTCAAGTCAGACCTTGATCGTGCACAGCGCGATTTAGCGAAAGCCAGCAGTGAACGAGATAACGCGACCAGCAAGCTAGCCAATATAGAAAAGAATGAACGTTTCCAGATGTGGCAAGAGGGTGGCATCATCGCTGCTATTGGCCTACTTGTAGGCGTGATCTTAGTTTACCTACCTCGACCAAGACGTAAGAAAAAGAATCACTGGTAAAGCATCAGTTTTCTACAAGATTTCCAAGAAAGCCAGCATTTAACATGCTGGCTTTTTTGTTTTTACTTTTCATTTATAAATGAGCCAAGCCACATGAACAGTGACTTTGCACAGCATCCAGACCAGCAAGATCAAACAAACTTCACATAGAGAACCGCAATAGTGTTCCTCGTCACATTTTGATGATACTATCCGCCAAAGATGCCAGATTGTATACAAAATTAAGATGCATCTTATTCCTCTTATCTAGTCACGCTTTCAACGTTTCAATTAGATAAGATTTGTTCAAGCAAACTGTCCCTAACCGGCCCAGATGGAAGCGATTACTATGTTCAAAGCGAGTGAAGTTCTAGCAGGTCACTATGACTCAGCTAACCTCGATGAGCTGTTTAAAGCCATCACCAATAACTACATTGTCGATGAAGATGAATATCTATCTGAACTGATCAAACTTGTCCCCTCTAGTCACGATGAAATTCAACGTGTGACTAAAAGAGCCCATGATTTGGTTGCTAAAGTTCGCCAATATGACAAGAAAGGTTTAATGGTTGGCATTGATGCATTTCTGCAGCAATACAGCCTAGAGACGCAGGAAGGTATCATCCTGATGTGTCTAGCCGAAGCGCTATTGCGTATCCCTGATGCGGCAACTGCCGATGCCCTCATTCAAGATAAGCTATCAGGTGCAAAATGGGACAAGCATATGAGTCAAAGCGACTCTACGCTAGTCAATGCTTCTACTTGGGGCTTGATGCTAACAGGCAAGATTGTCACTCTCGATAAAAATATCGATGGTAAGCCTAGTAGCCTATTAAACCGTTTGGTTAACCGTATGGGTGAACCTGTGATCCGCCAAGCTATGCTTGCTGCAATGAAGATCATGGGGAAACAGTTTGTTTTGGGCACCTGTATCAAAGATGGCCTTAAAAACAGTGAAGCTAACCGTAAGATTGGCTATACACATAGTTACGACATGCTAGGTGAAGCGGCGTTAACGAAAACTGACGCTGACAAGTACTTCGATGAATACTCATCTGCCATCGCGGCTCTTGGTTCACAAAGCTACGATGAGAGCAAGGCTCCTCGTCCAACCATCTCTATCAAGCTATCAGCCCTTCATCCAAGATATGAAGTGGCCAATCAAGATCGTGTCCTTTCAGAACTCTATGACACACTCATCAAGTTAATTCAGCAGGGTCGCCAGCTTAATGTCGGTATCACTATCGATGCAGAAGAGATGGATAGACTCGAGCTTCACTTAAAACTATTCCAGAAGCTCTATAACTCAGATGCAGCAAAAGGCTGGGGATTATTAGGTATCGTGGTACAGACATACGCTAAGCGTGGTTTGCCGGTACTTTGCTGGTTAACTCGTCTGGCTAAAGATCAGGGTGATGAGATCCCCGTGCGTCTCGTTAAAGGCGCATACTGGGACAGCGAGCTCAAATGGGCTCAGCAAGCAGGCGAAGCGGGCTATTCCCTCTTTACCCGCAAAGCAGGAACTGATGTTTCTTATCTTGCATCGGCACGCTATCTACTGTCAGATGCCACTAGAGGTGCTATCTACCCACAGTTTGCAACACATAATGCTCAATCGGTTGCTGCGATAATGGATATTGCTGGCGATCGCCTGTATGAATTTCAACGTCTACATGGCATGGGACAGGAGCTTTACGACACCTTAATCGCTGAATGCCCAACGACGCGAATTCGTATCTACGCGCCCATTGGTGAACATAAAGAGTTACTCCCCTACCTAGTGCGCCGTTTATTAGAAAATGGGGCGAATACCTCATTTGTCCATAAGCTTGTCGATCCTAAGGTTGCGATTGAATCACTTGTGGTTCACCCAATCACAACCTTACAAAAGTATAAGACGCTCTCAAACAACAAGATCGTACAGCCAGCCGATATTTTTGGCTCATCGCGTAAAAACTCCAAGGGATTAAACATGAACATCATCTCTGAATCTGAGCCTTTCTTCGCTGCAATAGACAAATTCAAAGATACTACTTGGCATGCTGGTCCTCTGGTTAATGGTGAAGTACTCAGCGGCGAGACCAATGAAATTGTTAGCCCATTCGATACCACTCAAGTGGTTGGTAAGCTTGCTTTCGCTAACAATCAAGCGATTGAGCAAGCACTGTCTGGTGCAGAGAAAGCATTCCCAGCTTGGTGTAATACGCCTGTAGAAGAGCGAGCTTCGGCTCTACAAAAGCTCGCTGATCTGCTTGAAGAGAACCGCGAAGAGCTTATTGCACTTTGTACTCGTGAAGCGGGTAAAAGCATTCAAGATGGTATCGACGAAGTACGTGAAGCGGTAGATTTCTGTCGCTATTATGCCGTTCAAGCCAAAAAGATGATGGCGCAGCCTGAACTCCTCCCTGGCCCTACAGGTGAATTGAACGAGCTGTTTATTCAAGGCCGAGGCATCTTCGTCTGTATCAGCCCATGGAACTTCCCATTAGCTATCTTTATTGGTCAAGTGGCTGCAGCGCTCGCGGCGGGTAATACCGTTGTTGCTAAACCTGCAGAGCAAACCTCTATCGTCGGCTTCCGCGCGGTGCAACTTGCACATGAGGCTGGCATTCCTAAAGAGGTGCTACAGTTCCTACCTGGTACAGGTGCGACTGTCGGTGCAGCAATCACCTCAGATGAGCGAATTGGCGGTGTTTGCTTTACAGGCTCTACTGGAACGGCGAAGCTGATTAACCGTACTCTAGCAATGCGTGAAGGCGCTATCATCCCATTGATCGCTGAAACAGGTGGCCAAAATGCCATGGTGGTTGATTCAACATCACAACCTGAGCAAGTCGTCCATGATGTCATTGATTCATCGTTCACCAGTGCTGGTCAACGTTGCTCGGCGCTTCGTGTTCTTTTCCTTCAAGAAGATATCGCAGACCGAGTGCTTGAAGTGATGAAAGGTGCGATGGATGAGCTAACGATTGGTAACCCTAGCTCGGTGAAAACCGATGTCGGACCTGTCATCGATGCGGCTGCACAAGCTAATTTGAATGCACATATTGACCATATCAAACAAGTTGGCACTCTGCTTAAGCAGCTCGAACTGCCCGCGGGTACTGAGAACGGTTACTTCGTTGCACCGACCGCTGTAGAGATTGATTCTATCAAGGTACTTGAGAAGGAACATTTCGGTCCAATTCTACATGTTATCCGTTATAAAGCCGCCGATCTCTCCAAGGTAATCGATGAGATCAATTCAACTGGTTTTGGTCTGACTTTAGGTATTCACAGCCGTAACGAAGGCCATGCGCTTGAAATTGCTAGCAAGGTCAATGTAGGCAACGTCTATATCAATCGTAACCAGATTGGCGCTGTCGTCGGCGTGCAGCCATTTGGTGGTCAAGGTCTGTCGGGCACTGGTCCTAAAGCAGGTGGTCCTCACTACCTAACACGTTTTATCACCGAGAAAACCCGTACCAACAACATCACTGCGATCGGTGGCAATGCCACTCTGCTATCGCTTGGTGATAGTGACGACTAATTGAACCTATTGATTCATTCATAAATAAAAAGCCAGACCGAGTGTCTGGCTTTTTAATGTCGGCTCTTTTAAATATGTCTATACTTTGGTTATTCCAATCCATTAAAGGAGCCCGTATGAGTGACAAATTGTTAGACCTTGATGAAGTCAGTAAAATATTAGGTAAACCAGAAGCCACGATTAAACGTTACGCCAGAGAAAATTTACTCACTAATGTTGGCGAAGATGATGAGTTCAAATTTAAAGAAGATGAAGTTAATCGCTACCTAGAGTTTGCAAAACGTTTGGGATAATTACCATTCAAAACACAGCGAGTTCAAAATAAATTTCGTATGAGAGAGTTCGCTGTGAACTTCTCCCCCCTCCTCCACTTTCATGCCCCTTCTTACTAAGTTTTCTATCCTAGACACCTGTAACCCAGTATAATTAGCCGCCAAATATATAGCATGATGTTGATAATCAAGGATATTGCAACATATAGATTCACTGACGAATGCATGCGAATAACATAAACAACTTTTTAACTACAATTCATTCGAAAGTGATACCAGATGACCCTAACAATCAAACGAAAAATTCAGATAGCTATTTTAGTTATCTGTGCTGCGATCAGTATTATCCAAGCCAGCATTTCTATCTCGCAACTTCAAAATGAAACCACCAAGGCTATTTCAGCCAGCATCAACGAGAGCAGAAAGTCCACCAGCGACTTCATCAGTGGATGGCTCAAAACTCGTCAACAGATATTGCTCGCTAATGAGCCATTAATCAGACAAACAGCCGATGTTGAAAGAGAGATGTTAGTCACCTTACATGCCGGTGGGTTTATGTCTGTCTATGCCGGACTCGATTCTGGGGAAGTCATTTACGGTAATCAGGAGGAAGTCTGGCCTGACGATTACGATCCTAGGAGTCGTAACTGGTATCAACAGGCTCAAGGCTCACATCAAACTATCATCACTGAGCCTTATGTCGATTTCGATGGCAGCACAGTAGTCACCTTAGCCAAAGCGTTTAACGGTAGCTTGCGTGGAGTTATTGCAGCAGATTTGACTGTCGATCATATCGCCGAGCATGTGGAACAATTACAGTTCCCCAACCAAGGTTTTGCCTTTCTGCTCGATGAAAATAATAAGGTACTCGCTTACCATGACACTTCAAAGCTACAGCAGACGGCAAATCAAATAGATCCCAGCCTCACCGATAATATGATTGGTCAGCTTCGTCAGAATCAGAACCTAGCAAGCATCTCTTGGGGGAGGAGTGGTGAGAATAAGCTAGTACAACTCACTCCCATTGCCGGTACGGGCTGGACTTTAGGCATAGTCGTAGATAAAGCCCTGGCATACGCGTCTGTCGATCAACAAATTCAAAGCATGCTAGTCGCCATTTTTGTCCTATTTGTGCTCATATTTACCTTAGCAACCTTAGCTATAAATCGTATGCTTGTCCCCCTGTATAAATTAACTGAAGCAGTTGAAGCACTCTCACAAGGTAACGGCGATCTGACCCATAGATTCGAGGTTAAGCAACTCGATGAAATAGGCCAGTTATCTAAGCATATGAATGAGTTTTTGCAAACTTTGCAGACCATGATGACAGAGATAACCTCTGATGCGTCTATGCTTATCACGCAAGTAAAAACCTCATCGTCACTGGCAAATCAAGCCAGTAAAGGCGTGTCTGCGCAGCATCAAGATGTGCATCAAATCGCCACCGCTATCCATGAAATGTCAGCTACAGCTAACGAAGTAGCTAATCATGCCGAGATGACAGCCAACGCCTCACAAGAATCAGCTGCATCATGCCAACATGGAAAAGATATCATCATCCAGAGCAATACCTCTATTGCAGCACTGTCAGAGCAGTTACTTGCAACCTCAGAGGTGGTTAATCAGCTCGAACACAATGCCACAGAGATCAACCTGATTTTATCGACAATTCAATCTATCGCCGAACAAACTAACCTGCTTGCCCTCAATGCTGCCATTGAAGCCGCTCGCGCAGGAGAGCAAGGCCGTGGTTTTGCCGTTGTCGCCGATGAGGTCAGAGTGTTGAGTAGACGCACTCAAGATTCGACCGAAGAGATCCGTGCAATGATCTTAACCCTGCAAAACAATAGTCGCCTCGCGGTGAGTAACATGCAATCGAGCACCGAAATTGCAGTCCAAAGCGTCCAATACTCGGAAGACGCTCAACAGAGCTTAAGCTTGATCACTCGCTCAATCTCCGAGATCTCTGATATGGCGATGCAGATAGCCAGTGCAGCCGAGGAGCAAAGAGCTGTTTCAGAAGATATTAGTAAGAATACCCAAGCCATCAATGATGTTTCCGATGCACTAGCGGGACAGACACAGGAAGTGAGCAACAATGCTGACCAGATGCTGACTATCTCTGAACATCTTAGCCAACGTGTCGGTCAATTTAAGATCTAATACGATTTGATATAACCGTAGATATGAGTAATAAGAAATCCACCTATCAAGGTGGATTTTTTTATCTGCATACCGTCAACTTGAACAAAAGCTAGTTCAACTTATGATTTAGGCTCGCATAGTAATCATCTTGAGCGAGTAGCTCGTCATGACTACCCGATACTCTCAACTGGCCCTCTTCCATCAGGTGGATCATATCCATCTGCGCCATAGCTGTCAGCCTGTGACTTATCATCAAGACACTCTTCTCTTTAGCAAACTCGAACAGCAAGTGAAGGATCTCTCGCTCGGTGCGCTTATCTAAGCCTTCTGTTGGCTCATCAAGTAACAGCACTGGTGCATCTCGAAGTAGAACTCTAGCGACCCCAATACGGCGCTGCTCTCCACCTGACAGCTGTCTGCCCCCCTCTCCTATCCAAGCATCTAGTGGTGATTTACTTTGGATTAATGAACTAAGCCCGACGCGTTGTAGCACATCAATCAGCAGCTTATCGTTTACGTCTTTAGCCAACCTACGCTCGGCCCGTGTTGGCAGTTTAGCAACAGGCTTCTGTGCTAATGATAAGTTGTCTCTTAAAGTACCACTGAACAAGTAAATACGCTGACTAACAAGTGAGATCCCATCCGTTAAGGCTTGCTGACTATATTGGTCAGTCTCGATACCATCAAGTAAAATACGACCAGAGTTAGGCTGCCACTCCCGAGTAATTAATGACAACAAGCTCGACTTGCCACAACCCGTTTGCCCAAGTAAGGCCACCTTCTCACCCGGTTTAATGGATAAGGTTATCCCCTTAAGCACCTTGCTCTTTTCTCGCTCACCTTGCTCGTAGGAGAAGCTAATGTTTTCAAGCAACAGCTCACCTTGAGTCACACGGGCAGTATTTTGATCATTAAAACGGATGCCAGGCTCTTGCTCCACTAACTCATTGACCCTGCCGGCAGCCGAGACACACGCAGAAAGATGTTGAAAAGCGCCCGCTATCGGCATCAACATCTCGATACATGCCAAGGTCATAAACACTATCATAGCCAGCATAGGTCCTGGAGGCAGGTGCTCACCGACGCCGGATGCAGCCATATACAATATAAGTACCACCACAAGCCCATGACATAGAATTAATGCCCCTTGGCTCAAAGCGGTTACGTTTGCCATCGCCCGTTGATTGTCGAGTAAATTAGCTTCTGATTCAGCTAATCGAGCCCTAAAACGTTCATCAGCACCAAATAGCGAAATCTCAGCGAGTCCCTGAATAAACTCAAGCACTTCAATCCGATAAGCCCGCTTGCTTTCAAGTATTCCCACGCCAGGTTTACGGCCAAGGAAGTAGAATATCCAAGGCAATAACAGCCACACTAAGAGCAAGCTACCGCACAGGACTAAAGCTAAATCGGCATCAATCCAAGCCACAAACAAATACAGGCTTCCCAGCATCAACAAAGAAGCAGCCATTGGAGTGAGCAGCCTTAGATAAAGATGATCTAAGGTATCAATATCCGCAACTAGCCTGTTAAGCAAATCGCCTTGCCTAAGTCCCTGCATATTACTGGCACTCAATGGCAGCAGTTTACGCCAAGCCCAGCTGCGAAGCTGCGTCAGCAATTTAAACGTTGCTTCATGGGTAGCTAAACGTTCACCGTATCGGCTGGCCGTTCTGACAATTGACAGAAACCTTACCCCACCAGCTGGGGTAAAGTAGTTAAACATCATCGCTGTTGCCGCAGTTAAACCAGCAACCCCTGCTGCCGATAAGAACCAACCAGACAAAGAGAGTAAGCCTATGCCAGCCATTAACGTCGTAACGCTCAGCACCAAGCCTGTGAACATCATCAGCCACTGATGTTTAAACAGTTTAATAAAAGGCAGTAAGGCTCTCATGAGTGTGCCTCCTTATTGATACCGGTATCGACTTCGCACTCATCTTGTTGCATCAGCTTAAATAGACCAAGCTCTTGATTCAACTCGATGAAGCTGCCTTGCTGAACAATAACGCCTTTATCCAGCACCAAAATACGGTCCATTTGATCAAGCTGATCTAACCTATGGGTCACCATCAGACATGAAGATTGTGACATGGCATCTCGCAGCGCCGCTAACACCGCCTGCTCACTATGACTATCTAAGCTTGCAGTCGGTTCATCTAACACGTACAGGCTAGCATCTTGCCCTAAGGCCCTGGCTAACGCGATACGCTGTGCTTGGCCGACGGAGACGCCAGCCATCTGCTCACCGATGGGATGTAGCAAGCCTAAGGCTTGCTCATTAACAAAATCCAACACCTTAGCCTTAGACAGCAAGGTCTCAACCTCGGCATCACTCATTTCTGGATTAGCCATGGTGACATTATCCCGAACGCTACCGTGAAATAGCTGAGGATCTTGTCCAAGCCAAGCAAGATGTTTACGATATTGAGGCTTATCCAGTTGCTTAAACTCAACACCATTGATTTTTAACGAGCCTAGATACGGAAGAAAGCCAAGTAATGCATTAAGTAGACTGGTTTTACCTGAACCACTTGGCCCTACTAGCGCCATATGTTGGCCCTGCTTGAGATGAAAACTCAACGGGCCCACTAATTCACAGCCGTCATGACTCATCACAATTAAATCGGTAGCGATAACCTCGACACCACTTTGCCAATCTAATTGAGTGTCACCAACTTTGGTTTCACTTGCACTAAGCTGATGCTTATATTCCAACAATGCCATCAGCTCCTCAGCTGCACCTATCGCTTGCGCCTTAGCATGGTAATGTGTGCCCATATCTCTCAAAGGCTGGTAAAACTCAGGGGCGAGCATCAGCACAAACAAGCCGATAAAGAGGCTGATACCTTGGCCATAATCGCCAAAATTAAGATGACCCAGATAGCTAAATCCAAAATAGACCGCCAATACAGCAATCGACAAAGCCGCAAAAAATTCCAATACAGCTGAACTTAGAAAGGCCATTCGCAATACAGACATGGTTCTTTCACGGAACTCTTCTGAGGCTGACTCTATCGCCTTAGCTTCGGCTTCACCGCGATTAAATAGCTTTAACGTGTTTAGCCCTTTTAATCGATCCATAAAATGGCCACTAAGCTTAGCCAAGGCACTGAAGTTTTTCCGGTTCGCATCAGCCGCTCCCATTCCAACTAAGATCATAAACATGGGAATAAGTGGTGCAGTAGCCAACAATACAAAACCAGCGGCCCAGTTTAACGGAAAGACCACCACCAGAATGGTTAATGGAATAAAGCCAGCAAGAATGATTTGTGGCAGATAGCGGGCATAAAAGTCATGCAAATCTTCGACTTGCTCAAGCACAATACTGGCCCAGCTACCCACAGGTTTCCCTTTAACAAAGGCCGGACCTAACTCAGTAAGCTTATCGAGAACCGCGCGGCGGATCTGCACTCTGAGACGCTTACCCGACTCGAAGCTAGTCCGTTCTCGAGCGAAGGCCAACAGGGCACGAATAGGGATCAACGCCAGCAATGAGATAAATTCTTGAGTAAAGTCAGATTTCGGTAACTCTAGGATGATGATGCCATGGAGTATCGTCGACAGCATGTATGCCTGAACCACTAGGGACAGGCCTGTTAACAATCCAAATATCACGGTTAAATTAAGGTAGAAACCACAGGCTTGTTTTTGCAACCTTAACCATGTGATCAATTGTTTCTCTAGCGATTTGTCCATAAAATTCCTGCAAGCTGGAACGTTTGACGTTCATATAAAATGGGACTTGATGCAGTATCGCAGTCATTGGTTGTGGAATAAACTAGCAGGCTTGTAATTGTTAACAGATTCACAAAAATTGCGCTAGATCAAAAAAAGTGGGAACCTTTAGGTCAAATTTATATCACCGAACATTTTCTTAAAGCCACAAAAAAGGCCGGGGAGCATGCTGCTCTACCGACCTTTCGATTATTCATATTATGAAGCTTATGATGGCATCACCATCACTGCATACTATAAATTATTTTTCAGAAGCATTACTTATCAGAAGCGTAGTCATCACTATCTTCGTCAAAAGAATCAGAACCCTCTGACTCACCGTCTGCAACATCACGCGCTTCACGCCACGCATCAGCAGCCTGCTCTTTCGCTGCTGCAGCTTCAGTACGCTCTTCACGTTGCTTGGCTTTGCGCTCATTACGCTCCATCAAGTTGTCGAGGTATGATTTAAGCTCTTTCTCACCCCAAGCCGTAGCTTCAGCTTCGGTAGCAAAACCTGTCTTTCTTTTCGAAACGACGGTTTTTCTTGCTGTTTGGCGGCGAGTGATCTCAGCAGCCCAAACATCTTTGTCTTGTTTGATGCGAAAATCGAACTTCTTAGTTTGTGTCATATTACTTAATTCCTACAGATATAATCTTATCGCCTGGCATTTGAGCACGAGCGTTAAGTCAAAAATTTTCTAGCGATTTTACTCACTCACATCTTTCTCGGTCCCTAAATCACATTTTTTGCAATTCAGTTTATAACCAAGCATAGATGTTCTGCCTTCTACTGTTATCACCCAAGGGCGAACAACCCAAGGCGGCACATGCCTTACGTGTTGATGATGTCCACATTGAAGTATAGCAACCCAATGATTTTCATCATCTTTCAGATAATCAGCTATCGACTGTTTCATAAAACCTAAAGACTAATAGCTAAACAGCCTCAACAGAGATGGGCGTTTAGGGCGCGAGATTAACACGTACAGACTTTAAACAACATAATTAAACGAGCTATCTTTGCGAACAAACAAATATGACCGCCTGCAGCCAAAGCAAATCAGCAAGAATTTAATCCACTAATGAGACACTAGGTTTCAATTGAAAACAAAATCCTCAAAAGTAAAAAAAATTATTTCTCCTTTTTTAATATGGCCTGTTATCAGCATCTCATCATTCATCTCAAAACATCATTTGTATCATTTACTCGCCTCATAGCCAGAAGCAGCAGGATCAATGAATTTATTTACCATTATTTCAAGCGATTAAAAACAGCACTCCAGCCGGTAAAAATCCTCCTCTTGATACAAGTCAATGAGCTTACAAAAAGCAACATTCAGACATAAATAACAACACTTAAAGCTGTCATTTCTTAGCAATAAATCTGTAACTTAAACCCCGAACAATAGCGCAAACAAAAAATCGCTACATACTAATAATATTAAGGTTTACCATGTTTAAACGTACCCTAGTCGCCCTCACTATTGCCGCTACACTCTCAGCGTGTAACTCCAGCTCAGACTCTTCAAACCCACAACCTGAAAAACCAGGCATGCTTAAAGTCGGTATCTTGCCCGATACTCAAGGGGGCGGAGATAATATAGCTCTGCACCCTATGGAAGCCGTTCTAGCTAAGCACCAAGCTGAAGGGGTAAATTTAGTCATTCCGGTTGGCGATCTAACCGATAATGGCTCGACTAAAGAGTGGGCACAGTGGCGATCAATCGCAGAGAAGTATCAAGCAGAAGGCATGGAATTCCTACCCGTTATGGGTAACCACGAAACCAGCCATGCTTATACTGTTGAGTGGATTGAAAACATGCGTCATTACATACCAGAGGACGCAGTTCATATGCCAACTGCCGAATGGCTAAACTACTATGTAATACGTGAAAACGCCCTCGTCATTGGTCTGGCTTATTACAACTTACCTATCGCTTTTGGCTGGATTAAAGATGTTATCGCCGACAATGAGGGTAAGTTTGATCATGTGGTCATTGCCAGCCACGACGGTTTAGTCGGTGCCAAATATGGCCAAACCCGCGAGCAGATAGTGCAAGGCACTAAAGGCGACAACCGCTTATTCGATATTCATAAGGAGATCCGTGAACTCTTCGCCGAGCATGACGTCATCTGGGTACAGGGGCACGAGCATATGTACCAGAGATCTCAAATTCATGCGCGAGTATTAGGCTCAAACGATCCTGGCGGCATGAGTGATGTATTCGCCTCGACGCCCACTGGTGGTAATTACCGTATGCCATCATACACTCAAATTATTGGTGGAAACGCGTCCTACAAGGGCTATGAATACCGCTACGGCGAGCGCGAACTAATTCAAGATGTTATCCAGCATAAGATGGCAACCATGAATAATGGATCTCACTTCTATGATACCAATGCAGGCATATTGACCTTCAATGACCAGCAGGTTGACTACCACGCCTATTTTGCTCCGCACACCATCAAGAATAACGAAGAAGGTGCTAAAGAGTTGGCTAATCCAGCATGGAAGTTAATGGACAGCTTCACACGCACCACTAATCGTTGTGAGTCCCTTATCTATCCCAACTCTATCCCAGAGGGGCAGCGTCCGGTGTTAAATCATATAGTCGAGTACAAGACTAATCATTGTGTCGCCGATGACAGCTCCAAAGTCAGGTTGATTGGTGGCATAAACAATACCTTTAACCGAGTCGATACCACAGAAAGAACCATGGGCTACACCGCAGGTTTAAGTCGCGCCGAGAGCATGAACGATATGCTCAGATTGTCTCAACAGTTTATGTTTACCGAAAACAAGGCCTGGGACCCTAACCTTAACGCAGAAAACCGTGTGATTGCAGGGGAACGTGGTGAAGACGAACACGGCTCAGAGCAAGGCAATGTGGTTATACCGGCAACCACTATCGATATGAAGAAGCATGTAACGCTTAGCTGGTTACCCGCAGATGATGCGACCCAATCAGATATCGCTATTGTCAGCGGTATGGATAACCATACAGGTACCTACCAGAGTGCCTATGGTGCGATTAAGAATCTAAAGGTAGACGAAGGGCTGGATGACTCTCAGCCAGATGGCACCAAGAAACAACCACACAAAGCACTCCCTGCTGGCGCGTCACAAGAGTGGGATATTAACGAGAGTAAGGGCGATAGCTTTGGCTTAGAGTTCACCTCCAATGAGCCCTTAAATAACAGCAGCAGCTTGCTCGCTCATCAGGTTGACGGTCAATGGCAAACATTAGCCACAGCAGAATGTGTTATCGATGCGGCTTGGGATGAAGGCTTTCTTATTAATCCACCAGCGAGGAATCAACTTTGTACCGACCAAGCTCTCGTTGGTTATGACAGCCAGTTTGGTCATAGATGGTGGGTGATTCTAGACTCAGATCGTCAAATTGCGCTTATAGAACAGTAAAAGAATGTAGCGAGTATCTAGTTAAATAGATGCTAGTTACTCGCTCAAATTAGGATTGCGTTATGCTACGCCACCCCACTTTCATCCAGCTTGCCTTTACCAGGGTGAACCTCACCGCACTGCTTACAGGTTCTCGCATCCATATCGGCGTGAAAAACTTCATAAACTGCTGGTAGGTCTTTTACAATTGAGAGGATCTTCGCCTCAATTTGATGCACCATTGAATGACACTTAAGACAATGCCACTGTAACTTATCAAGCTCGCCTTCAGGCCTTGCTGGCTCAACCACTAAGCCAACACTGTCAGGATCCGGACGTTGAGGTGAATGCAAGGTGCCAGCAGGCAACATCAAGACTTCGCCTTCTTTTATGTGTATCTCACACGGCTGACCGTCATCATCAAACGAATTAAGGAAACAATCCCCCTTCAGTTGATAGAAAAACTCCTCTACGGGGTTGCAATGATAGTCCAAACGCTCATTAGGCCCGCCGACCATCATTACCATCATATCTGCATCTTTCCAGATCAACTCGTTGTTCACAGGCGGGCGTTTGAGCATATGTTGATTATCCTTGATCCACTTGTGTAGGTTCAGTGCTTTTGGTAATGCCATCTCGCTCTCCTTCAAGGCTACTGGTCAATGTTCTTTGTTATTATATTTTTGGTTTAAAACCACTATAGGGAGGTTTAGCTAGATAAAACTGACACAGATCAATTTTTAAACGAACCATTTATCGCCAATAAAACGTGATCTATATCACTTTCAATATACCTTTAATCCCGCTAACCAATCCAGTGACACTTTTCGTTAGCCTCAATCGAAAAATACCGATTGAATGACTAAGCACACGGATCGCCGACTACACTTAGCTAAGTGGCTTAATAAGTGCATCCTCATTGCTTAATAAATAGCGCTTTTAGTGGGGATCCTGTAAGCTGCACGCCCGCCAGAGCACCTGGCACCATGAAAGCCGCCGTTTTTAGCCGCGCCAAGAGACCAATCTATGAGTTTTACCTCCCTGGGTTTATCAGCTCCAATTTTAAAAGCCGTAGCCAATAAAGGCTATGAAACACCTTCACCTATTCAAGCTCAAGCAATTCCAGCAGTGCTTGAAGGTAAGGATGTAATGGCGGCAGCCCAGACAGGAACAGGTAAGACAGCAGGATTCACTTTGCCACTTTTAGAGTTATTAACTCGTGGCAATCGCGCTCAAGCAAAGAAAGTGCGCGCCTTAGTCTTAACACCGACTCGTGAACTAGCCGCTCAAGTCGCCGAGAGTGTCGATACCTATGGTAAGTATCTGCCTCTTAAATCTGCAGTCATCTTCGGTGGCGTAGGCATAGGTCCACAGATTTCTAAGCTAAGTAAAGGCGTCGACATTTTAGTTGCCACGCCAGGCCGTTTATTGGACCTATATAACCAAGGTGCGGTGAACTTCAGCCAACTTGAAGTTCTGGTTCTTGATGAAGCCGATCGCATGCTAGATATGGGCTTCATTCATGACATCAAAAAAATTCTTAGAGTATTGCCGGCTAAACGTCAGAACCTAATGTTCTCAGCCACCTTCTCCGACGATATTCGAAAACTGGCTAAAGGCTTAGTAAACAATCCTATCGAGATATCTGTTACACCACGTAACGCCACGGCAAAAAGCGTGGAGCAATATATCTACCCAGTGGATCAAAAGCAGAAAACTGCTGCACTAATACATCTAATTAAGCAAAATGATTGGAAACAGGTCTTAGTCTTTAGCCGCACTAAGCATGGTGCTAATCGCATAGCCAAGAACCTAGAAGCTAAAGATCTTACTGCTGCCGCCATCCATGGCAACAAGAGCCAAGGCGCACGTACCAAAGCGCTGGCTAATTTCAAGAGTGGTGCTGTTCGCGTACTAGTCGCAACCGATATCGCAGCTCGTGGTATCGATATCGACCAACTTCCTAACGTAGTGAACTTCGATCTACCGAATGTGCCGGAGGATTATGTTCATCGTATCGGCCGTACTGGTCGCGCCGGTGCTAATGGTCAAGCCGTCTCACTGGTAAGTGGTGACGAGAGTAAGCTTCTCAGGGACATTGAGCGTTTGATTAAGCAAACTATTCCTCGCAAAGAAGTGGAAGGTTTTGTGCCAACTCAAGTTGTAGCCGAAACTGATTTCAATGAAAGAAAACACGGTCAAAACCGTGGCCCACGCAATGCCAATGGCCGTGGTAATGGCCGTAACGGAAACTCTAACTCGCGTAGTAATGACTCACGCTCTGATTCTCGCAACTCGCGCAGCAGCGAAGGTAAGGTCGAGCATAAAGATGGCCAACGTAGTGGTGAAGCCGCACGCGGTCATAAGCCAACGGATAAAAACTCGAGTCATAGCCGCCGCAGATCGGGTTCTCAGTCACAGAACAGTGCCAGTGTAGGCGCATCAAAGCCTTCATCAAATAGCAGTATTTGGGGTAAGTAATTTAACTGTAACAGTTAAGAAAGGCTCTAGAATCTAGATTCTAGAGCCTTTTTTTATGCCAAAAATAAGAAACCCACAAAGGTAACTGAGGCTGCTATCAAGGCATAAGGTAGCTGAGTCACCGCATGACTCACCAAATTACAACCCGATCCCTGAGCCGCAAGCACTGTCGAGTCAGAATAGAAACACGCCTGACTGCCAAATGATGATGCTGATAATAGCGCGCCAATCACCAATGGAATATTTGCATCTACCGATTGCGCCAATGGCATAACAATCGGGATAGAAACTGCAAAGATCCCCCAACTCGATCCCGTTGCAAAGGCCAATATCGACATACTCAAGAACACTACTGCAGGCAGTAGTTCTGGCGTCATAAATGGGCTTAAGCTGCCAATAACGTACTGAGGCAACATCAATTTGTCACACACATCTTTAAAGATAAATGCCGCAATGACAGTACATATTGCCGGTAACATAGATTTGAAACCATCTATCATCTGCTCCATCATCTCAGACAATGGCATCAACTTTTGCACACCGTAATAAGGCAGAGTAATAGCTAATGTCGCCAATAATCCCTTCAATACATCGATGTCGAAATAGACTGTAAAGCCCACCAATAACAGGATAGGAACAAAGAAGTTATGCAACTTGCCAGAGTCATCGGCATGCTTGAACTCATCTTCAATGGCTTTAACAGCATACTCATCAGATGTTTGCACCTCATCAAGGTCCACCTGCTTAAGCGCGGGCACACCTTGCGCCGCAGCAAGCTGAGCTTTTTTCATCGGTCCAAACGCTGGCACAATTCCCAAAATGACCAAGACCACCATAGCGACGGCTAACCAGGCATAAAGCATGTAAGGAATCGCCTGCATATATACCGCAATACCTTGTCCCTGCTCAGCGACGCCGTTATCCACCAGCAAGCCACCAAAGAATACCGCCCAAGTAGATAATGGCACCAACACACAGATAGGTGCTGCAGTGGAATCAACCACATAGGCTAGCATTTCACGAGACACCCTGAACTTGTCAGTCACACGCTTCATGGTTGAGCCCACCGTTAGCGCATTGAGATAGTCATCAATAAAAATAACCACACCCAATAGAAATGTCATAAACAGTGATGATTTTGGCCCTTTTGCTAACTTAAGCGCATAACGCCCAAACGCCATAGAGCCGCCCGTCTTGACGAGCAAGGCGATCAAGGCACCGAAGCCACCACAGACTAAAATCAGCCAGCCGATAGTTTCATCAGCCATTACCGACAAAGAAATATCGGCAAATTGTGTCAGCACGCTCGCGGGCTCTAATAACAGTAAACCGACTAATGCACCTATGACTAACGAAAGAATAGGACGTCGTAGGACAATGGCTAACACTAAAACCACCGCAGGTGGGATAAGACTTAAAGCTGTCGGATCTGACATGCGTTAATGTCCTTCTAAAATAGTGCCAAAATGGCAAATTAAATTAAAAGACTCAAATTAGACGGGATTCTGTTACCCCTACTCATTGAGCTTATTGCTGCTTTTAGGGTGAGCACGCCACCAGCTGAATAGGGAAGCGCTGGTGTATGGCATGCTCGAGTTGAAAACATCGGGCGCAAAATAATCCCGTTTTACGTTTTAGTCAATAAAAATTATCATTTCAAATCTATAATTTTCATCTAAGTTTAAACATCAAGATTAACATACTGAAAACTCGTTGAATTCCCCCAGAGTTAAGCTCAAGAATGAAAGACCAAGCCGCCACTCCTGCACGCCTATATAAACAACAGTAAATGAGTTAAATTTAAACCAGATATAAACAAGCAGGGACAGCAATAAAATGGCTAACCAGCAAGAAAACGAAGCGCCGAGTAAGAAGGTTAATTTAGCCACTAAAATGGAAGGTGGCTGTTTATGTGGTGCCCTTAAATATCGCGTATCAGCCATGCCTTTCGATGCTGACCACTGCCACTGCCGCATGTGCCAAAGAAGTACTGGTGCAGTAGTCGGTAGCTGGATGGATTTTCTTGCTGAACAAGTAACTTGGCTTTGTGGCAAGCCGACCGAATATGCTTCATCTGACACTACAAGGCGAGGGTTTTGCTCAACCTGTGGATCGAGTATTAGCTTTCGCGATACTGGCTACCCCAAATATTACACATTAGCTATAGCATCTCTAGATGACCCAAATCTTGTATCTGTTAATTATCATATTCATACTGAAAGTCAGCTGAAATGGCTGTGTATCAAGGATGATTTACCAAAGTATTTGGGCTCTCGACAGCAATAGTTAACCGCATCGACAAGAGGTTATTTTCCCTCTTCGCCTGAGCTGTTAGGTGGAAGCAGATATAGCATACTCTTCCTTCCCCCCTTAGTTCATCCTCATACCTCTTAACTCACCCCTTTGCTGCACATTGCTTATTGTTAGTGAGCTGTTAGTATCGATTACAATAAAACAACTAGAATAAGATGCTGATACTATGAAGATTACTACACGTCTCTGGCCACAGAACTTAGCCATTTTATTAAGCTTATCGACCCCTTTAAGTGCTGCAGTGACAGGTGAGTCAACGCAAATCACAGTGATCAACAATTTGAATGGTTACACGGTAAACCAAGGTGAATTAGTTACCTTTACTGCTATCCAGTTTACTGGCAACAAAATAGATAAACTCTTCACGACTCAAGTACCCGAGCAGGTAGCTAAAAAGGCACGAGTTATCGATGCAGATGGTAAAACAATGCTACCAGGGCTAATCGATGCGCATGGTCATGTATTAGGCTGGGGTCTGAACTTGATGCGCACTAATCTTCGTGGCAGTCAATCTGAAGATGAAGCGGTGACTCGTACTGTTAAATTTCGCAAACTCAACCCTAAACTCAACTGGGTCCAGGGACGTGGATGGAATCAGGTGCTATGGCCAGAACAGACCTTTCCGACAGCTGCTGCATTAGATAAGCATTTTCCTGATACTCCCGTTTGGCTTAGACGTGTCGATGGTCACGCTGGCTGGGCCAACAGTGCGGCAATGAAACTGGCAGGCATAGATCGAGATACTAAATCCCCCAAGGGCGGTGAGATCATTCGCACCAAAGCAGGTATGCCAAGTGGCGTGTTTATCGACAACGCTATGTCACTTATTAGCAAAGCGATTCCAGACTTGAGTGTGGCAGAACAAGAGACGGTACTTAAAGCGGCGATGACAGACTTA
This sequence comes from Shewanella eurypsychrophilus, assembly GCF_007004545.3. Classification (NCBI taxonomy): domain Bacteria; kingdom Pseudomonadati; phylum Pseudomonadota; class Gammaproteobacteria; order Alteromonadales; family Shewanellaceae; genus Shewanella; species Shewanella eurypsychrophilus. The sequence continues at coordinate 4,947,951 of NZ_CP045503.2, forward strand.
GCCAGACTTGGTCTTACTAGCGTGCACGATGCAGGTGTCAGCAGCAATACCATTGCCGCCTATAAAAACTTAGCCAATAAAGACGAGATGCCAATCAGAGTCTATGGCATGGTTGCCGCAGGAGATCCTAACTTTGCCAGCATCATGGCCAGAGGCCCTTATCACCACGACTCAGGCATGCTGGATTTTAGCAGCGTAAAGATCTCATCAGATGGCGCGCTGGGCAGTCGCGGCGCAGCACTTATCGAGGACTACTCAGATCTTCACGGCCACAAAGGATTATTGCTTCATAGCGATAAGCAGCTTAAAAGCTACATGCTCACAGCCATGAAAGCCGGATTTCAGGTCAATACTCACGCCATTGGCGACCATGCTAACAAACTCGTATTAGACTCATATGAAGCGTTAATTAAGCAAACAGGCACCAAAGCGTTAAGACATAGAGTCGAGCATGCACAGATATTGCGTCTTGTCGATATTCCACGTTTCGCCGAACTCGGCGTTGTGGCATCGATGCAAGCGACTCATGCCACCAGCGATAAGAATATGGCAGAGGACAGAGTCGGCTCGAACCGTATTAAAGGTGCTTATGCCTGGCACAAGCTGCTGAAAGCCAATGCTGTGATTGCCGCAGGCTCAGACTTCCCGGTGGAATCTGCTAACCCCTTCTTTGGTTTGCATGCCTCAGTGACTCGCCAAGATCATCACAACCAACCAGCCCAAGGCTGGTATCCCGATGAGAAGATGACCATGACACAAGCACTTAACAGCTTCACTGTTGCGGCGGCTTATTCGGCTCACCAGGAAAACACTATCGGCCAGCTAGCCCCGGGCATGAATGCTGACTTTATTCTTATCGACCATGACTTGGTAAAAGACAACCCACAGACAATATGGCAAACCCGAGTATTAGAGACTTGGATTAACGGCACTAAAGTCTTTGATATAGAGCCATAACCAACGCTATCACCTTGCTCTATAATTATTCTCAGTTCATCGAATTAAATGTTCAATTATCAGGTCTTATTGCTGTGCCAGCATTAACGATACAAAAATAACTAAACCAGATAATAAAATAGAAAGAGCAGGAACCATTTTATGACTCACACACTCAGCAATAAGCTTTTCCAATCAATTAAAGCATTAATAGCCCCATTATTTATGGTGATAACAATGCTCACTGTCGCCACAACCCAAGCAGCCGAGACCCAAGTAAAAGGTGAACATAACGGCCAAGTCATGACAGTGAACGGGCAATCTAAGGTATGGGAAGCGTCGAGTCTGCAATGGATTAGCCTAGATAGCTTCTGGCAGAACTGGGCCGACAGTCGTGGCGGTATAACTTGGGGGCGCAGTAAAGATTACCCAGTTTATGAGCAGGTTAAAGAGCAAGATACATTCTTGATAGAGCTTGAGAATGGCGCCTGCATGATGGAGTTCTGGCACTCACGTTGGAGACGCGCTAACGATGTTCGCCGCTGGGATGACGCCTTCAATACGTATTCAGCATGCAACAAGGTATTCGACTAAATGGGTTAGTCGGTCACCTTATTTAGGGGTGATCTACTACTTATCTATAGCGAACTAGTGGCTGCCAAACGAAAAATAAACGTACTCGAACGGAAAATAGATACATTACTGAAAAATAACGGCATTTTGTACGATGATAACTTACACGTCTAAAAAGAGGTTTTATCGTCAATTGCCGCAGGACGTAAACTCAAAGCGATTAGATTGTACCAAGAAGAAACTGGAGTGGGTTTAAAGGCAGCCCAAGAGATCATCAGTAGACTTGCAAAATCTAGCTAACCCACCTTAAAACTGCACATCCATCAGTTGGAAATGACCTAGCTCGTGCTATGACTAATTAGGGCACTAAACGTGGTAACGCCATTAGCAGAGTTAAATCGAAGAAACAAATAACCTGGTGTGAACACGGCTGTGACCTTCGACATCAGGGATGATGTCGCAGAGCCCACAGGGATTGTGCTCGCGGCGTGTCGCAGAAGTGTTTGCACTTAAGCCCACGGCAGGTGATAGGTAAACACCAAGTAATGGTTTCAGATTAGTTTGATGAGATATACGAACGAGAGAACCCTAAGGGCTGAATGCTCCCATTGAGTTAATAGCAATAAAAAAGGGAGCGACATTAATTGCTCCCCTTCAAAAGTTGACACTTAGTCTCAACTAGCAGACTAGCGCATTTCCCATGCACGATACATGCGACCTTTAAGCTTGCCGTTGACGATCTTATGCAGCGCACGCTTGGCTACTTTACGGTCTACCGCGACATATGAGCGGAATTCGGTGATCTTAATCTTGCCGACTTCAGAGCCCTGAATACCATCTTCGCCAGTAAGTGCACCTAAGATATCGCCGGGACGAACCTTGTTCTTCTTACCACCTTCAATCTGTAAGGTAACCATCTTAGGCTGAGTCGGAAAGGTGTCTAACAAATTCTCTGGTGGTAAACCTTCACTGACAATATCACGATCCATATACTCTTCTAACAACTTGATTTTATAGTCATCATCATGGGTATAGAAGGTAAAGGCGGTGCCCTTGCTACCAGCGCGGCCTGTACGGCCGATTCGGTGAATGTGCACTTCGGTATCGAAAGCGAATTCGTAGTTAATCACCATATCCAATGCTTCGATATCCAAGCCTCGAGCAGCAACATCGGTTGCTACCATAACAGAGGCACTCTTATTGGCGAACTGCATCAAGGTGATGTCTCTGTCTCTCTGCTCTAGATCACCATGGAGTGCCACGACACTAAAGCCATCATTGGCTAATGTGGCGGCCACATCTTTGGTCTCACGCTTGGTATTACAAAAAACTACGGCGCTTTCAGGGCGGTGCTGCAACAGTAATAAGCGCAGCGCTTTTTGGCGGTCTTTATTACTGTCGATCTGATAAAAATGCTGATCGATACTGCTGCTATCATGAGTGGATGCGACCTTGACCATCACAGGCTCAAACATGATCTGTTCTGCGACCTTTTGGATCTGCTTAGGAAATGTGGCGCTAAATAATAAGGTCTGACGTTCACGTGGCATCTCGGCCATGATGTAATCTAGATCAGGCAAGAAGCCCATTTCTAACATACGGTCGGCTTCGTCGAGCACTAAGGTGTTGACGTTTTCTAGGTTTAAAAGCTCACGTGACAGGTGATCTATGATCCGACCTGGCGTACCCACTATGATGTGGGCTCCATGCTCTAGTGAGCCAATCTGCGGCCCCATAGGAACACCGCCACATAAGGTCAGTACCTTGATGTTGTGAATACCACGAGCCAGAGTACGGATCTCTTTCGCTACCTGATCGGCTAGCTCACGAGTCGGACATAAGACTAGCGACTGAATGCGAAAACGCTTCACATCTAACTTGTTCAACAGACCTAAGCCAAAAGCTGCAGTTTTACCTGAGCCTGTTTTACCTTGGCCAATCACATCTTCACCGTTCAAGATAGCCGGTAAGCTTTGCGCCTGAATGGCTGTCATCGAGTCGTAACCCATGGTTTTTAGGTTACTGACTAGCTCAGGTTTCAGGGTCAATGTTGAGAAAGACACACCACTCTCTTGTAGTGAAGGGGCTTTTGATGAAGCGTTTGATGTTGGGTTTGTTTGGCTCAAGGTCTATTCCTACTGCTGTCACTAAAATGTTCCTGAGAGAAAGTCCTTCAGTTACATTTATAAGACGAATCACATAACTAATTTGATCGCGTTTTCAAGATGTTATTTTGACCAATACCTCAGCGTTGATTCGCCATAAATAAAGACCAGACATCTGTTTGCGGGAGTATAGCAAGGATTGATCTGACTTGCTTGTTATTGGCAGTCACCACTCACTTTTCGTGAACTAAAACCTGTCATTATCACGCATAAAAAAGCCCCGATATTTCGGGGCTTAAAATAAGCACTGACATCTTGGGCTCTACTGAAGAGTCATTCCCCTATCAGGCAGTAACGAGCTCGGCTTGCTGCTCTTTTTTACCATCGAGTTTTCTAATAATTACCCCGTATATGATCAATGAGATAGCCGATACGGTGGCTACTGCAGCAAAGAAATACCAAATGTAATGAGCGTTAGCAGACGCTGCAACCCATTGCTCATGATTATCAAAGATCCTTGGATCTGGACAATAAGCCTGTAACAGGTAGCCTGACAGACCAAAACCTAACAAGGAGCTAATAAACGAATGAAGGTGTGAGAAACCAAGATAAAGTCCCTCTTCCCCTTTAGGAGCTTGCAGTGAAAAGTACTCGAGGAAACGCGGCGAGATGAAACACTCCGCTAAACCTTGGAACACAATACCAATAATCATCATAAAGGCGATAGGATGCATTCCCATGATACTTTCGCCTGACAGCATATTGCCTGAGGCCATTAATAATGCCGATATGGGCATGATAAGCATACCTACAGTCATAGATGACAGTGCGCTGCGCTTGCTCATCATTGCTGTTACTAGGCTTACAGAAAGGAAAACCACTAGTGGATTGACGTTGGCATACCAAGAAGGAGAAGCCCCCTCACCAGCCATACGTAATACATATTTTGGCATAGTCGCATACAGCTGATGCTGAACCATCCAAAAACCGCTGATAATAATTGTCAGCGAAATTAAACGACCATTGCGGACGACGCGAGTCAATGCAGACCAGATCTCAGCAAGTGACTTTCCTTCACTATTGGTTTCTGCGTTTTTAAAGAAAAAGTAGATACTGACAAAAGCAATCAGTGTCATCGTCGCAGCGAAGTAGTTGAGGTTAATTAACCCGAGATCTCCCATTGACTCTCGTAATGGCTTGACTACCGTCTTTCCCGAAAAGGCACCAATGTTCACCATCATATAGAAGATTGAAAAGCCTTTAGCACGATTGGCCGCAGTGGTGGACTTAGCAACTGTACCGGTGATCACGGCCTTGATAAAAGAGCCACCGATCATAATAACAATCAATATAGGGATAATCGCCCAACGAATATCAGCCTCTTTTAAGCCGTGATAGATGGCTTCTTTACCATACTCAACTAAGCCTTGTGACTCTAATAAGGCGGGGAAGAGGGCAAGACCAGAATAGCCTAAAGTTAATAGTCCAAACGCTAAGAGTAAAGCTCCCCTAAAGCCCATCTTATCGGCCAAAGCCCCACTAAATGTGGGAAGAAAGTATAGCCCAGCTGAGAATGAGCCCGCTAACCAAGCAGCTTCAATATCAGTAAAACCTAGAATACGAGACAGATATAAGGTGATCACGATGAACACCCCATAATACGCTGCGCGCTCTAACAGTTCGACACCGTTAGCGATCCAAAATATCCTAGGGAATTCTGGTTTTGTTGAAACTCTATCATTCATATTATTGTTATCCGGAGTTTAATTAAGAATTACAAGTTAAGGGCTAGAAATATTTGGTGCAATTGCAACAACATCTTTTCTATATCGATTATTTATCTATTTTGTAATTAACTTATTTATCAAAAAGTTAATTACAAAAAAATCATAATCAATCTAATAAAATTAGCGAGAAATACTAACACGCTTAGACTGATGAACACAGAAAATTAAGATTCAGTTAATCTAAGGTTTAGTAACGGTATGGTAGTGAATGCTATATTCGACAGCAGGCAAAACTCGACCCTATAAGCGAATACAGGTACTCTTTGCCATTATTGATATTCAACCCCTTTTAATGGCTTACCTATGACGAAACCTAATATCACCAAACAACAACTTCTTGATGTACTAAAGTCTTGGGGCGATAAGAAGATCACATCAGATCAGCTACAAGACTGGATGGTCACTAACTACGATCCAGATGACTTTGATATTGGCCTTGGAGAGCCTGAGTGGACTGTCGAAGCAATGAACATTGTGATGAATGAATATGAGATAGCTAAGCAAGAAAAATTTGTATTAACAAAACACCTTTTAGCCATAGATTTTATCACTACAGATGAATCTAGGTTTAACCAGACTAGGCATCTGTTTCTGCATGAAGGATTCTGCGACTAGCCACCATAAAATCCTTCGCTTATTTAGCGACTGTTACAACATGTTGCAGCTCACATATTCTACAATACGAAAGCTAAATTTCGTACAAAATCATATTCATCTCCTATACTTATCACAACATAGGAGAGTAAAAAATGTTGAAACTGAATATCCGGCGCAAGGTAGTGCTCACTACCTTGGCTTCTGTCGTTCTGTCTATCTTAATCATTAGCATCTATTCACTAAACACCAGTCGATCTATAATTTTAGAGAGCACTCTTGAGCGAGAGTTACCTGCGGTGCTAGGTGAAGTCGCGAACGACATTGATTCACAGCTACTTATGCCAATCACGATAGCTAAGGTTATGGCAAATAATATCGATTACCAAGCCATTATCAGAGATGGTGATAAACCAGAATCACATCAAAGTATCATCAATTACCTCAGCAATATAAATCGAGAATTCAACACAATTACAGCCTTTATCGTCTCAGCTGACAGCGGCCGCTACTTTACGCCAAACGGATTGTTTAAAACCATTTCTCAGTCAGACCCAAAAGATCAGTGGTTTTATAACTTTATGTCCAGTGGCGAAGAATATGGCCTAAGTTTAGATGTTGATGAAAGCAGCAAGATCCCCACTCTGTTTATCAACTACCTCATGAAAGTAGATGGTAGGCCGAGTGCTGTAGCTGGAGTAGGCTTATCGCTTGCTAGTTTGTCAGACAGCATCAAACAGTATCAGATAGGGACAAACGGTAAGGTGTTTCTGACTGATGGTGAAGGCAAGATAAAACTGCATCCAGATACAAGCTATATAGGTAAAAATCTTAATAATTTAGGTGACATTGACACCGGCACTCTACTGCAGAAGCAAGATTTTGCCACTTCAGAATATGAAGATTCAGGAACCGATATGTTAGTTGCGAGCCGTTATCTACCAGAAATCGGCTGGTACCTAGTAGCACAAGTGCCTCGTGATGAAATATTTGGCGCGCTAAATCGAGCAACCTGGTCTTTGGCTGTCATGGGGCTTGTTATCGCAATTCTATTTATGGTCATTAGCGCATGGCTGATTAACAAGCTTATCTCTCCCTTCGGTGAACTGGCCAAAATGTTAGAAGCGATTGGTGAAGGTGAAGGCGATCTGACTATACGTCTCGATGACTCAAGAGATGATGAAGTTGGCAACATGGCCAAAGGTTATAACAAGTTTGTCAGTTACCTTAGTAGCACACTTAGAAGTGTTTCAGCCACAGGTAGCGATCTCTTCGAAGCAGTAGAGAGAATTGATAATCAAGCCAAACATATGGAAGGTGACATCACAGATCAAGTAAGCAAAATTGAACAGATAGCAACTGCAATTCATGAAATGGGCATGACCGCAGAGGAGATTGCTGGCAGCGCTAATAATGCAGCCGAAAATGCTCAGGTTGCTGAAGAGGCTGTTATACAAGGTAACAATTCAGTACAGAAAACAATCTCAAGCGTATCGAGCATGAGTGAACAGCTCACTAAAACGAGTCAAACTATTAGTCAGCTTGCCGAAGATGCTGATTCTATTGATACCGTATTAGAAGTTATTCGTGCAGTATCAGAACAAACTAACTTACTGGCACTCAATGCAGCAATCGAAGCCGCACGTGCTGGAGAGCAAGGCAGAGGCTTTGCAGTCGTTGCAGATGAAGTTCGGACACTTGCATCACGAAGTCATGCATCTACCGAAGAGATCCGTGCCATTATCGAGAAATTGCAGTCTAAAACTCGAGAAGCGGTAGAGGCGATTGAACGCAGTACAGAACTCAGCACTGAAAGCCAAGCTGAAGCGACTATTTCAGGTGAGCACTTACACACCATCTCAGAAAACATCAAGGTGATGAATGAGATGAGTGTTCAGATTGCTACAGCTACAGGGGAGCAGTCAAATGTGGTTGGAGAGATAAACCCACATGTCACAGCGATCGCTGATATATCGAGTACTAGCAGTCAAGTCGTACAGCAAACATCTGTAGACTGTAGTGACCTGCGTGAGATGGCTGTACAGCTCAACGAACTAGTATCCAGGTTCAAGATATAGGACTAGAATAAGCATGCCAGCCACCCTACAAGGGGTGGCTTCTTCCTTTCAAATACAGACTTCTTCCAATTCGGATATACATAATACTAACCCTAGCCCAAACTCATGGGACGGAGAAGCAGTGCTTTGGATGCGAAGCATTCAGCTACTTTGCAGTGAGAGACGACGTAGTCGTCGAACTGGAGAGCCTAATCGCCAAGGCCCCTCATTGACATCCATGCCACTGGGGCATTTGTTAATCCTAAACATCAGATGGCGGATATGCAGCCTTTTGTTAAAGAAGAGCGCACGACTATATGGATATAGGAGGTACGAGCCCAAGGATGGGTGAAGGTAGAATAATGCACGATTGTATGGATATAGGAGGTAGAGCATTGTCAGGAACAAATGCCGAGGAGCTATTATCGAGAGCGAAGCAGGGCGAAAATCAATAAATGATGGCTTTTGAGCGAGAGACATGGAGGTCGAACTGGCCTTTTAACAAGGATGTTATTGCCAGAGCCGAGGAGCAATTAACGGCCACACTGCGTTAGCAACTTTGGGCTGCATTGAAGTAGGTATTGCACGTACCTGCTTAAGTAGATAAGCCACCTGCCTACATTGAAGTTGGATAAATTGGTTTTGTAGCCTGCAACTAAAGCGCCTTCCAATGACAAAGCTTTGAATGGTCATGATACTTGCCGAAGGCCGAACACATGGGGGCGGAGAAGTCGCGCTTTGGATGCGTAGCATTCAGCGACTTTGTAGCGAGAAGCGACGCAGTCGTCGAACTGGGGAAAAGCCACATGCCTTTCCTTGGCATCTACTCCATAGGGATATGGTAAATGTCATTATGATGTCAGGAACATCATTGACCATGCCATCAAGGCATTTGTTAATCCTAAACATCAGATGTGGTGAATGTCATAAACGCATGGATGCAGTTTCTGACCAAGCTTAGCGGCGGGTGACCGCCTTGGATGGCGGGTGACCGCCTTGGATGGCGAAAGTGTCGATATTGAACGACTATATGGATATAGGAGGTAGAGTAACGCAGGAGCAGTTACCGAGGAGCATTTATCGACCGACGTCGGGAGTAGGTATTTTGTAGTCTGCAACAAAGGCGCCTTTCAATGTCCAGCTACGCTAAAGCTTCGCGCTCATAAGCACATCGCTATTGCGATATTCGCCCTACGACCGCCATGGATGGCGGAAGTGTCGATTATGCAGGATGCAATTATCGACCTATCACATGAAAGGATGCATGCTGCGCATGCGCTATCTATATTCCCCATGCTCGAGTGGTCATCTTTCCAGGCAAAAAACGAAAAAAGCCCATTGCGTTAGCAATGGGCTTATTCGTTATTAGGCGCCTGGAAATGACCTACTCTCACATGGGGAGACCCCACACTACCATCGGCGCAATTGCGTTTCACTTCTGAGTTCGGGATGGGATCAGGTGGGGCCACAATGCTATGGTTTCCAGACTAATTTGGCAAAATTTCGAAAGCTGACTATTCAGAAGCATTAACCCGTCTAAATCGCAAAATAATTGGTCTAACTTAAATCAAATACGTATTCTTTTGTGCTTATGAAGTAATACACACACTAACTACACAAACCCATCTGGGTTGTATGGTTAAGCCTCACGAGTCATTAGTACAGGTTAGCTCAACGCCTCACAACGCTTACACACCCTGCCTATCAACGTCCTAGTCTCGAACGGCTCTTTAGAGGAATTAAATTCCTAGGGATGACTCATCTTAGGACTCGCTTCCCGCTTAGATGCTTTCAGCGGTTATCGATTCCGAACGTAGCTACCGGGCAATGCTATTGGCATAACAACCCGAACACCAGCGGTTCGTCCACTCCGGTCCTCTCGTACTAGGAGCAGCTTCCTTCAATCATCCAACGCCCACGGCAGATAGGGACCGAACTGTCTCACGACGTTCTGAACCCAGCTCGCGTACCACTTTAAATGGCGAACAGCCATACCCTTGGGACCGACTTCAGCCCCAGGATGTGATGAGCCGACATCGAGGTGCCAAACACCGCCGTCGATATGAACTCTTGGGCGGTATCAGCCTGTTATCCCCGGCGTACCTTTTATCCGTTGAGCGATGGCCCTTCCATTCAGAACCACCGGATCACTATGACCTACTTTCGTACCTGCTCGACGTGTATGTCTCGCAGTTAAGCTGGCTTATGCCATTGCACTAACCGTACGATGTCCGACCGTACTTAGCCAACCTTCGTGCTCCTCCGTTACTCTTTGGGAGGAGACCGCCCCAGTCAAACTACCCACCAGGCACTGTCCTCAACCCCGATTCAGGGGCCAGAGTTAGAACATCAAAACTACAAGGGTGGTATTTCAAGGTTGACTCCACAAAAACTAGCGTCTCTGCTTCAAAGTCTCCCACCTATCCTACACATGTAGGTTCAATGTTCAGTGCCAAGCTATAGTAAAGGTGCACGGGGTCTTTCCGTCTAGCCGCGGGTATACGGCATCTTCACCGCAATTTCAACTTCACTGAGTCTCGGCTGGAGACAGCGTGGCCGTCATTACGCCATTCGTGCAGGTCGGAACTTACCCGACAAGGAATTTCGCTACCTTAGGACCGTTATAGTTACGGCCGCCGTTTACCGGGGCTTCGATCATGAGCTTCTCCGAAGATAACCCAATCAATTAACCTTCCGGCACCGGGCAGGCGTCATACCGTATACTTCCTCTTGCGAGTTTGCACAGTACTGTGTTTTTGATAAACAGTTGCAGCCACCTGGTATCTGCGACTGCCAGCAGCTTAAGGAGCAAGTCCCATCACCGCCGGCAGCGTACCTTCTCCCGAAGTTACGGTACCATTTTGCCTAGTTCCTTCAGCCGAGTTCTCTCAAGCGCCTTGGTATTCTCTACCCAACCACCTGTGTCGGTTTGGGGTACGATTCCTACTAACCTGAAGCTTAGAAGATTTTCCTGGAAGCATGGCATCAACTACTTCATCCCCTTGGGGACTCGTCATCAACTCTCAGCTTTGCAATTTAATGCGTTCACCCGGATTTGCCTAAGTGAACAGCCTACAGCCTTAAACGCGGACAACCAACGCCGCGCTAGCCTAGCCTTCTCCGTCTCTCCATCGCAGTTAGTAGAAGTACGGGAATATTAACCCGTTTCCCATCGATTACGCCTTTCGGCCTCACCTTAGGGGTCGACTTACCCTGCCCTGATTAACATTGGACAGGAAACCTTGGTCTTTCGGCGAGGGAGTTTTTCACTCCCTTTATCGTTACTCATGTCAGCATTCGCACTTCTGATACCTCCAGCGTGGGTTACCCCTTCGCCTTCAACGGCTTACAGAACGCTCCTCTACCGCTTGCTAGTAAACTAGCAAACCCATAGCTTCGGTGTATTGCTTAGCCCCGTTAAATCTTCCGCGCAGGCCGACTCGACTAGTGAGCTATTACGCTTTCTTTAAATGATGGCTGCTTCTAAGCCAACATCCTAGCTGTCTAAGCCTTCCCACATCGTTTCCCACTTAGCAATAACTTTGGGACCTTAGCTGATGGTCTGGGTTGTTTCCCTTTTCACGACGGACGTTAGCACCCGCCGTGTGTCTCCCGTATAGTACTCATTGGTATTCGGAGTTTGCAAAGGGTTGGTAAGTCGGGATGACCCCCTAGCCTTAACAGTGCTCTACCCCCAATGGTATTCGTACGAGGCGCTACCTAAATAGCTTTCGAGGAGAACCAGATATCTCCGAGTTTGATTGGCCTTTCACCCCCAGCCACAAGTCATCACCGCATTTTTCAACATACGTGTGTTCGGTCCTCCAGTTGATGTTACTCAACCTTCAACCTGCCCATGGCTAGATCACTCGGTTTCGGGTCTACACCTTGCAACTAAACGCGCAGTTAACACTCGGTTTCCCTACGGCTCCGCTATTCGCTTAACCTTGCTACAAAATGTAAGTCGCTGACCCATTATACAAAAGGTACGCAGTCAC
>NZ_CP045503.2:5562500-5851320 GCF_007004545.3 Shewanella eurypsychrophilus
TGATTTTCAACTGACTTGAATTCATAAGTATCTACTGGTGTTGCATTTACTGCAGTAACGGTTAACGACAGAAGTAACGCAGCCATTATAGTAAAAATAGATTTAATCATGATGCTCCCTCCTGTTTAGCCACTGCTTGTAACTCTTTAATCATAGGTAATAACGTTTCACTCCAAACACGCTGGTCGATTGGGCCTGCATATCTGTAGCGGATAATACCATTATGATCAACCAAGTAGCTCTCTGGAGCACCGTATACCCCTAGGTCTAAACCTAGTCGGCCATCATGATCAAAGATATTCTTGGTGTAAGGATCCCCTTCACGAGTAAGCTCTCTAATGGCCGGACCTCGATCATCTCGATAGTTAATACCATAGATAGGTAAAATATTCTGTCTTGCAAAGCGCATCAAATAAGGATGCTCATACTTACAAGATGGACACCAAGTAGCCCAAACATTAAGTAACGACACTTTACCTATCAAAGTTTCATTCGTGATTATTTCGCTACTATCTTCCAAACGCTCCAGTTGGAAAGCCGGGATCGGCTTTCCTTCTAAGGCAGATTCCAATTGCTGAGGGTTTAGGAAGAGACCTTTATAGAGGAACACTCCCATCACCATCACTAGGATCAGTGGAATAAATAATACTAGCTTTTTCATACTTGCCCCAATTCAAGTTAAGCTGTAGCCAATTAAGCCGTAGCCAATTTTGCTTTATCTGTGTCTTTAGATTTCTCTGTCACTTTCTTTGTACGGTAGCGCTTATCCGATGCAGCAAAGAAACCACCGACCATCATAAAGATACTTCCGAACCATAACCAGCGAACAAATGGCTTGTAGTTAAGACGCACAGCAAACTGTGTTCGACTCAGTGGATCACCCATGGTGACATAAAGATCACGGAACAGTCCCCAATCGATACCCGCCTCAGTCATATCCATAGTACGCACATTGTACTGACGACGATCCGGCTTCAACATAGTGACATATTCACCGTTATAGGTAACTTCAATCTGACCCTGTTGAGCCGTGTAGTTAGGACCAACAACATTTAGTGTTTCAATGTAGTTGAATTTATAGCCTGCTAACTCTTGACTAATACCCGGTCCCATACGGACACTCTTTTCCAATGAGTAATTAGAAACCATAGTGCCGCCAACAACAGATACTGCGATACCTAAGTGAGCAATGAGCATACCCATTTCGCTGCGACCCAGCCGGGCAAGACTCAAACCACCATCTTTATCTTTTATAAGATCATAGCCGGCTCTGAATGTTGTTAGGGTCACCCATGAAGCTGCACCAATACCCAACATAACCCAGATATTAAACTGACCATCGACTAAGAAAGGCGTCGCAACACCAACGATAGATGCCACAATAGCAGGAATAATGAGCTTAGCTTTTAACACACCTGGCTTAGACTTTTTCCAGCGTATGTTTGGACCAACACCCATAAATACAAATAGTACAAGAATGATTGGTACGAAGACTGCGTTAAAGTATGGAGGTCCTACAGATATCTTACCCATATTCAGGGCATCAATAAGTAAAGGATAAAGCGTACCCAGTAGCACAGTTCCACAAGCTACAGTCAATAGAATATTACAGACCAGTAGCATGGTCTCTCTTGACAGTAAATTGAAACGCGCCGGGCTCTTCATCTGACTGGCTCTGAATGCAAACAGAGTCAAGGAACCACCGACAGCTATACCCAATAGAAGCAGAATAAACATGCCTCGGCTAGGATCTGCAGCAAATGAGTGAACCGAAGTCAACACACCTGAGCGTACGATAAAGGTACCTAGCAAGCTTAATGAGAACGCAGTGATAGATAACAGAACGGTCCAGTTTCTAAAGGCCGCTCGTTTCTCAGTAACAATAACAGAGTGAAGTAATGCCGTGCCGATTAACCATGGCATAAATGAAGCATTTTCTACTGGGTCCCAGAACCACCATCCGCCCCAGCCAAGCTCATAATAAGCCCACCACGAACCTAATGAGATACCACCGGTGAGAAATACCCAAGCCGCTAATGTCCAAGGACGGCTCCAACGTGCCCAAGCAGAATCAAGACTACCACCCATTAGTGCAGCGATTGCAAATGCAAAACTAACAGCAAAGCCAACATAACCTAAATAAAGCATAGGAGGATGAAAAATGAGTCCCACATCCTGAAGCATTGGGTTAAGGTCACGCCCTTCCATCGGTACCGGGAATAGACGTTCAAATGGACTTGAAGTCAAGATCATGAATAAGGTGAAGCCTATGATGATCAGTGCCAACACGGCAAGTACCCGAGCGACAAACACCTCTTCAATCGACTTACTGAAGTAAGCTACTGCCGCAGCCCATGCTGATAGTGCGAAGACCCAAAACAGTAGTGAACCTTCATGACCCCCCCATACCGCAGCAATTTTGAAGAAAATAGGCAGTTGTGAGTTAGAGTGATGGGCTACGTATGCTATCGAGAAATCATCAATAGCAAAACTATAACCAAGCACAACAACAGATAAGAAGATAAAGAAAAACATGCCATAACTTAATGGCCAAGCATATCTAACTAGATATTGGTCTTTACGAGCAACACCAATTAAAGGAACACTGGCTAACAGGAAGGCAAATGCCAAACCTATAATCAGTGATAGGTGTCCTAATTCTGGGATCATGGGGTTTCCTCAGTCCTATAGATTAATTGTATAAGCTTACGCTTAATTCAATCACTCAACATCCTTAAGCAAACAATAAATTAGCTGCTGAAGGTTTAAAATTTGAGTCATTTTAGTATTTGCTATTGTATCTGTCTGCTTCTTTCGCACAAATATGGGTTATTTGTCTCATTCTTAGTTCATTTATTACAAGAGATACAGTTGTTAAATACAACAGATTCTATGCTCTGACCCTTAGATGAATCTTAAGTTTCAGCCATTTTTCAAAAATAGAATCGAACTGTGAACCAGCACTCAACTATTACTTTTTACCGAACTCAACACCTTATATTACTGTTCAATGAATAATCTTTACGTATAATCCTATTCCTAGCCCAGCGGTGTATCCGCTTTTCTTGTAACTAATGTGAAAAAGAAATAATGACCACTCTCTGGATTTTTATTGCGCTTTTTGTGTTAGTCAGCCTAGTGCTGATTTGGTTTCCTCATTTCCGTCAACAAAAGATGCTTAAAACGGAAGAAGCAGGTGTTCGCAGACAAACGAACCTTGAGCTGTTTAACGCCCGTCTAGCTTTTTTAGAAAAAGAGCTGGATGAAGAGCTACTCGATCAAGTCGAGTTCGATGCTCTCAAAAAAGAATTAGAGATAAGCTTGTTACAAGATATGAAACAAGGTGAAGATGAATCTCTTATCAACAAGGTAAAGCCGAAAGGTTTGATGTGGCCTGTATTAATGTCAGTCGTTATCATAGGCATTTCTGGTTACTTCTACAGTACCCTTGGCGCCTACGCTAAATTAGACCAGCCAGTAAAAGCGAGTCAGCATGATGGTATGAATGCAGACCAAATAATGCAACAGCGTCTACAAATGATGGAAGCGCAAGTTAAAGCGGAACCTGAAAATAGTCAATTGCTGTTTAGCCTTGGCCATATGTACATTTCAGCAAGCCAATACAATGACGCTATTAAAACATTCGATCAAGCAATGGTACTAGTTGGAACCCATGCTGAATTGCTAGGACCTAAAGCAACGGCAATGTACTACAGAGCCAACCAACAGATGACACCAGCAGTTGAAGCTATTATAGAGCAATCTTTGGCACTTGATGCAGAAGACCCATCAACGCTATTGCTTGTGGGTATGGATGCATTCTTTACTGCGGACTATAACGTAGCGATCGATGCTTGGCAGGCCATTCTCGATAGCGAGAGAAAAGATGTTGATCGTAGTGCTATTATCAATGCAATTGATAGCGCAAAAATGAGAATGCAAACTGAAACAGGCGAAATGCCTGATGATGCAGCGCATGCAAATGTAGAAGCTACGACTAAAAGCGTTAGCGTTGAAGTATCTGTATCTGATGAGCTAGCTAAGCAAGTAGGCAGTTCTGATATGCTGTTCATCTTTGCTCGCAATACCGAAGGACCCAAGGTCCCTTTAGCCGCAGTCAAAATTTCGGCTAAATCACTACCTACAACAATTACCTTAGATGACTCGACCTCTATGGGTGGCGATGTAAAACTCAGCAGCGCTAAGAATGTTGAGATAATTGCAGTTCTCTCTAAGCATGGCAGCGTAAAGCCTCAAGCAGGCGACCTTCAGGGTCGACTTGCTATGGTTAAAGTCGGTGGTTCTGCTCAGTTGGTTATTGATACTCAAGTAAAGTAATCGGTTAGCAACGCGAAACTAAAGGTCTGCATTTGCAGGCCTTTTTTATTGGCTGATAATCAATGAAGAGCAATAGGTGCTAATACCATTCCGAATATTCAGCGGGAAAATAGAGAGGATTCGACACTGGGCTACACAGTCGAAGATAAGAATTTCAGACATAAAAAAACCGGCTATATACCGGTTGTTTTTATGCCCAATGAAGGAGCAAGATAAAGATTACTTAGACATAAAGTCGATCGCATTCTTATAATCTTCATCAGTACAATCAGTACACATTCCACCTGGTGGCATTGCGCCTTTACCAGTTTTAACTGTACCGACTAATATGTCCATACCTTGTGCTATACGGGGCTCCCAAGCAGCAGCATCGTGTGCTTTTGGAGCGCCAGCGACACCCATGCTGTGGCATACTTGACATGCCTTGTCATATACAGCCTTACCATCTTGTGCAAATACGTTTGCAGACAAAGTCAAAGCAGCGACTGCAGTCATAGCTATCAGTTTTTTCATGTTCGATGTTCCTAATGCAAATTCTAACAAAGCTCAATGCCGCCTTTCCTCTGACAATGTAGAGTAGGCAGACTATTTTTATAGCTGCATTAGAATACATCAAACTTCAATAAAACTCACCTTTTTGTGATTTCAGTCAAAGCTTGCAGATTATAAGCACAACTTACAGCCTAAATTCGATATTATATTAGCAGTTGTTAAAAGAGCTTTTATTAAAAATGAAAAAGTTCCAATATTTTGTTAAAAGCTTTCAAATATTGGAAGCACATCAAATTGCTGACACATAGCCTCAAGCATTACTAAACCCTTAAAAAGGATTGTGTTAAGATCCCTTGTGTTTATTAATGGCTTGATATAGAGGACTCAGTGGTAGAAGAAATGACAAAGACCCTAATCTCAGCCAATGATCTGACCTGCATACGTGAAGAGCGCATCTTGTTCGATGAACTCAATTTTGAGATCTCTGCCGGTGAAATCGTTCAAATTGAAGGCCCAAACGGATCAGGTAAAACCAGCTTATTACGCATTCTTGCTGGCCTATCTCGCCCCTATGCTGGCGATGTACATTACAAAAATGAAGACATAAATCGCTGTAGAGATGAATATAATGATGACCTTCTCTATATAGGCCATCTTGCAGGTGTTAAATCTGAGTTAACCGCAGAAGAAAATCTTAACTTCAATTTAAGAATTAGTGGTTATGATGATTTCGATACACGTGACATCCTTGCAAAAGTTAATTTGGCCGGTTTTGAAGAGGCTTTAGCAGGTCACCTATCCGCTGGTCAGCATAGACGCACCGCTCTTGCGCGTTTATGGCACACTAAGTGTAAAATTTGGCTTTTAGATGAGCCCTTCACTGCTATCGATAAGAAAGGCGTTGAGGAGTTAGAGCTACTCTTCCTTGCTCACTCTAAACGTGGCGGCTGCGTAATCTTAACGACACACCAAGATATGGGCATTATCGGCGACGATATCCTGCGTAAAATCAGCCTTGAATATCGCTTTGTATAAAGGTTCAAAAATGAAAAAAGGCATTAGTTTTAGACAAGCATTTTTTACACTATTAAAGCGTGATCTACAGATAGCAATTCGTCATAAAGGCGACATATTCAATCCGCTACTGTTTTTCATCCTAGTGGTAACCCTATTTCCATTGGCAATTGGCCCGGAACCAAAAATATTATCAAGAGTTGCTCCTGGTATTATCTGGGTTGCAGCTTTACTTGCTTCAATGCTCTCATTAGAGAGATTATTTAAAGCAGACTATAACGATGGTAGCTTGGAGCAAATGTTACTCAGTCCACAGCCTTTACCTCTAATGGTATTAGCTAAAGTGTTAGCTCACTGGATATTGACTGGCGTTCCATTGATTCTAGTTGCACCACTTTTAGCCGTGTTACTTCATTTAGACGATAATAGTTATGGTGCGCTAATGGCGACACTAGCTCTTGGCACCCCCGTATTAAGCTTATTAGGCGGCATAGGTGTTGCGTTGACGGTCGGCTTACATAAAGGTGGGGTATTACTAAGCCTGCTGATCTTACCCTTATATATTCCAGTACTCATATTTGCAACAACGGCAATCGATGCGGCTGGTTTAAATTTACCTTATAGCGGTCAACTCGCAATTATCGGTGCGATGCTGGTCGGTTCATTAATCTTGGCACCTTTTGCTATTGGTGCTTCATTAAGAGTGAGTACAAACTAATATGTGGAAATGGCTACATAGCTACGCAGACCCAGAGCGTGCGTATAATCTATCTGGTAAACTTCTTCCTTGGTTCGCAATGCTTGCCATAAGCCTTGTTGGTATCGGTTCAGTGTGGGGATTAGCATTCGCACCAACAGATTATCA
The DNA here is from genome assembly GCF_007004545.3 of Shewanella eurypsychrophilus. Classification (NCBI taxonomy): domain Bacteria; kingdom Pseudomonadati; phylum Pseudomonadota; class Gammaproteobacteria; order Alteromonadales; family Shewanellaceae; genus Shewanella; species Shewanella eurypsychrophilus. The sequence goes on from NZ_CP045503.2 coordinate 5,569,210, forward strand.
GCAAGGTGAAAGCTACCGTATCATCTTTATTCACGTCCCTGCTGCATCCATGTCAATGGCTGCCTATATGGGAATGGCGACCTCTGCTTTTATTGGTCTTGTATGGCAAATTAAATCTGCCGACTGGGCTGCCGCCGCAATTGCTCCAATAGGCGCTGTAATTACCTTTATCGCCTTAATTACTGGTGCAACTTGGGGTAAGCCGATGTGGGGCACTTGGTGGGTCTGGGATGCACGCCTTACAGCAGAACTAGTGCTACTATTCCTTTATCTAGGTGTTATAGCTCTTTATGCATCTTTTGAAGATAAGGTCCTAGCTGCAAGAGCTGCAGGGATTTTAGCTATTGTAGGTGTCATTAACATCCCGATTATCAAATACTCTGTAGAGTGGTGGAGCTCACTGCATCAGCCATCTACTATTAAAATCACAGAAAAATCGGCAATGCCGACTGAGATGCTCTATCCGTTACTGATAAATATTCTTGGTTTCGGCGTAATGATTGGCGCTATCACCTTAGTCAGATTTAGAGCAGAAATTTTGGCTCGTAACAGTATGCGACCTTGGGTTCGTACTCTAGCTAAAGCCCAGGGAGTTAAATAATGCAATTTGATTCGTTCAGTGATTTTATTAACATGGGTGGCTATGCATTTTATGTATGGCTGGCGTACGGTGTAACATTTGCATCATTGGGAATACTGGTCATTCACAGCATGGGACAGAAACGAAAAGTGCTGACTGAAATAGCCAAGAAAATACAGCGTGAAGAACGCCTAAAAGAGAATCGGAGTAATAAATCGTGAATGCCAGACGTAAAAAAAGATTAGCTTTAGTAGTCGCATTAATTGGCGGCGTAGCAGCGATTGCATCGCTTTTGCTGTATGCATTGAATTCAAACCTTAACCTCTTTTACACGCCAACTGAAATAGTACATGGCAAAAAAGATACCGGCGTCTTGCCTGAAGTCGGTCAGCGTATCCGTGTCGGCGGAATGGTAACCATAGGCTCTATGGTTCGTGATCCTGACAGCTTACATGTTGAGTTTGCCGTTCATGATTCATTGGGTGGTGAGGTCATAGTCACTTATGACGATCTGCTTCCTGATCTTTTCCGTGAAGGCCAAGGTATCGTCGCTCAAGGTGTACTGATCGAAGGTGGCAAGTTGCAGGCAACTGAAGTACTTGCTAAGCATGATGAAAACTATATGCCTCCAGAAGTTGCCGAAGCTATGGGACAAACCCATGAGAAGCTAGACTACAACACAGAGCAGAAAAGCGGTTACTAAATTTTGTTACTTTTAAAAGGCCTCATTTGAGGCCTTTTTTATGCCCATAAAACACCGTTCCAGCGCAATTAAGCTATAACTAAGGAAAGCCCAACAGAGACTGATCTAGATGCGTAGTGTCTCACTCCTATTGCTCTTGCTGCACATATGCACTTCATATTGTCAGGCAGGCTCAATACTGATCATAGAAAGCTACCATCAAGAATATCCATGGGATGTAAATTTCAATCAGGGCATTCGCACGATTGTTAAAGATAAACTTGAGTTTCATCATGCATACATGAATACCAAGCGCCTTCCCACTGTCGAGTTTATTCAGCAGGCTGATTTAGCTTGGCAACAGTATCTGACGCTAAAACCGGATTTAGTCGTATTAGCAGATGATAATGCGATTAGATTACTCAGTTCGCGTTTTGCTAAGACAGAAATTCCAATTGTTTTTCTAGGCCTAAATAGTAATCCGCGTGATTATGATCTACACACATTTACAAACTTCACTGGAGTATTGGAGCGCCCACTATTTAAACGGTCAATATTACTGGTGAATCAGACACTAGCAAATCGAAAGGATAAAAAAGTATTGGTTCTTTTCGATAATAGCCGGACCTCTAAAGCCGCAGTTGAAAGCCTTATACAGCCAGAACAAGAGCAATTGCGATTAGGTAATACTCAGGTTAACCTTGAGCTATCCCTTTCTTACACTGCTTGGCAGCGAACCGTCTTAGCAGCTAAAGAGAAAGGATACGATGCAATCTATATTGGCTTGTACCACACCTTAGTAGACAAGCATGGAAGCAATACCTCACCCAGTGAAGTGATGACTTGGACTAACCGTAATTCACCTGTACCACACTTTGGATTCTGGGAATTTTCCATCGGTTCAAAGAGTAATATTGGCGGCTATGTGCTTGACGGCTTTGAACATGGGAAACTTGCTGGAGAACTTATCTTACAGATCCTTGCTGGAAAGGAACCTTCAGATCTCCCCTATATTTCTGATAAGCAAGGTCAGTACTTATTCAGCACCGCGGGTGTTGAAAAATGGAGCATAGTCATACCAAAGGAGATAAAGGCTAAAAGCATCTGGAAAGACTGAGGCAGATGCCTAAACTAGGCCAAGCATCTGCTATATATGGCTCTTGTCTTTTTGAGCTTATTTTCTTCCCCTATTAGGCAATAAACTCGACTTAGCCGTAACCTCTGGCTGCTCCTTCACCTCATCCGCTTCTTCTGATTTCGAACTTGGTAAAATTAGATTGAGTATCACAGCTGAAATAGTGCCTGTTGTAATACCTGAGTGGAATAACATCTTAAGATCTTCTGGGAAGTGCTGTAATAAATTAGGCTCCAAAGTCACCGCCATGCCCGATGCTAACCCCACGCAAACCACCAAGGCATTACGTCGAGAATCGGTCGCTTGCACTAGCATACGAATACCTGCGTAGGCAATCATACCAAACATAACAAAGCCAACCCCGCCTAATACGGGTTTAGGTACTGTTACAGCTAAAGCTGCGAACTTAGGAAAGAGGCCTGCTAAGATCAACAAAACACCAGAGATCCCTACAACAAACCGGCTCGCGACACCACTGATCCCAACAATACCCACGTTCTGGCTAAAGCTGGCTACTGGCATCGCAGTCATTAATGAGGCAAATGTACTACCTAAACCATCACCGAGCAGACCACGTTTAAGATCTTTTCCGGTAACCTCAGTATGACAGTTACTGCCTAGCGCCATAAAATCCCCCGTCGCTTCCGCCACCACAACAACATACACTAAACTCATAGTGATAATTGCCGGTATTGAAAAGGTCATGCCATATTTAAACGGTTCTGGCAGAGCAACCCAATGGGTATCAGATAGGGGCTGTAGATCCACCATACCGAGTGCAAGTGCCATTAAGTAACCTGCGGCAAGGCCTATTACAATGGAAGATGCGGCAATTGCACCTTTGCAACGTACGGAAACAAAAATAACCACAGCTAATGAAAAGAACGCTAGAAACACTTTCGGTAAGGAGGCAAAACTTGGGTCTCCTGCGGGAGCATCGCCAATCCAGCTCATCGCTACTGGGAGTATGGTTAAGCCGATTAAGGTCACCACGACACCACTCACTACACTAGGAAATAATTTTTTGACATAGTCCATATAGAAACTGGCAATAATAACCACAAACGACCCCACAAAAGCCGCCCCCATAATTCCGGCCATGCCTTCGGTCTTGCCTATACCTATTAAGGTTCCTAAAAATGCGAAACTAGCGCCCATCACCACAGGTAACCTAATACCTACAGGCCCGATACCAAAGCATTGCGCCATGGTGACTAAGCCTGAAACAAGTAGCGAAGCACTAATAAGAATAACTATTTCATTTGGAGGTAAGCCAATTGACCCTCCCACAATAAGAGGTACTGTGACTATGCCACCGATAGATGCCAGCATATGTTGAAGTGCAAGAAAAAAAGTGATCCCATAGGGGGGGCGTTCATTAAGCTTGTATAGCAATTTCATGTCAAAACCCTCAATCCAATTATTGAACCTCCTCCTCAAGACCTATATTCATATAGATATACTTGGTATTGAGAAGGTAGATGTTTTGCTGCTTATTAGTGCTCGATATTGTTAATGTTATATTTGCTGCATTACCCCTGCTTAATAACGGCTTTAATTGAATCAACAATGGGTTGATAGCCAGTACATCGACATACATTCCCCTCTAAGGCATCTAGTAACTCACCATCACTGGGTTGACTGTTTTGCTTTAGCAGTGCGGTAGCACTCACTAACACGCCAGGGGTACAGAAACCACACTGCACTCCGCCCTTTTCAATAAAGGACAGCTGTAATTGTTGGGCCAAAGGATCATCATCTAATCCCTCGATAGTCGTCACTTCTGTGTTATCACATTGCGCGGCCAGTACCATGCATGAGCATACGGCTCGCCCATCGAGCATCACAGTACACGCACCACACTCGCCAACTGAACAGCCCTCTTTAGTCCCAGTTAACAGCAAGTCATCCCGTAGTAGATCAAGCAGACGTAAGGAACCCTCGACCTTTATACGATGCGATATTCCATTAACAGACATAGCAATCTCTGTTTGCATAAGCTTATTCGTGTTCATGGTCATCTCCTGCTAGTTCTGTGACTATTTCTCGCATTACACTACGGAACATGTTGATAAATACCGGCTGCTTATATTGCGCTGACCAGCGTCCACCAATCGCAGTTTCAATCATGTCTAATAGCTGCCGTTCTGTTTCGGCGAGATTCTCTGCAGTTAATTGTCGCCCTAATAGGTAACGTTCTAATTCAACCAACCTGCGAGGGTGACTAAATAATGCGCCATCTGCGATTCTAATCAGGTCAACTTGATTTTTTTCATTAAGGCTTAGCACGCATGCCAAAGACAAACGGGATATGTTGACCGCATTTCTACGTCCTAACTGCCTATATTTATGTAAAGCATTGGGGATGTTATCGATAGGAAGAATAACCTTAGTGAGTAGCTCACCAGGCTTTATCAGTGTTTTGTAGCTGCCACAGATAAACTCACTTATAGGGAAACGTCTCGTTTCCGTAGCCGATTGAAGCTCAACCAAAGCGTTGTAAATCAATAAAGGCGGGATTGACTCTGCGCAAGGGGCTGCATTAATTAAATTACCGCCTATGGTTGCTCGATTACGTATCTGGTTTGAACCCACGGTCTTACAGGCTTCCCAGAATATCGGGAACGTCTCAGCAATAATGCCATTTTCGACGATCTCATTAAAATTGGCGCCACCACCGATAATCACTTGATCGTTAACAAGGGTGATCCCCTTTAGTTCAGCTAGTGCCGAAATATTGAGTAGATTATAGCTTTTGGTATGAAGTCGGCCCCTAACTAGAATGTCGGTGCCGCCAGCTAGAGGAATAAGACTCGCGTCAGCTAATGATGCGAGTGCTTCAGCTAAACTCCTTGGCGTAGTGACATTGGTATTAGACAGTCTATGGGTCTGCTTTTTTAGTGATGAGCTATCTAATAGCTCACTCTGCCTAGCAGGTTTCTTTAGGTTAAACCCTAAGGTTATCTGCTCAAGCGTCAGCGGTAGTTGATAGAAACGTTTATTCAATGCAAAACTAGCTGCATTATTGATCGCTGCCGCACCTAGCTCAGTACATGGCTCACCGATACTCTTGGCGCCAAATGGCCCACCATCATCACTGTTCTCAATAGAATGTATATTAATCCGAGGAATGTCTTTAATCGTCGGCAGTAAGTAGCTATCGAAGTTCTCTGACTTTAATTCGCCATAGGCAATGTTGTAATCTTCTAGTACGCCCAAGCCAAATGCCTGTGCGATGCCACCACTCACCTGCCCTTCAAAACCAACACGATTAATCACCTGGCCAACATCATGCACTGCAGTGACATCAACAAGTTCAAGCTTGCCAGTGTTAGTATCAACCTTTACTTCGATAACCTGACAGCCATAAACCCACGTAAAATAGGGGTTGCCGCTTCCAGACTCTTCATCCCAAGTAATGTCCGGTTGATCAAACCAGCCATAAGCCGCTAAATTCACACCTGCCCACTTAGTTTGATCTACCGCTTTAGCAAAGCTAATACATAACTCAGGCCGCTGACGGTTGCTTATCAACCCATTGCACCATGTTGTTTCATCGATATCGGTCACCTGAAGTGAATCGGCAATGACAGCGAAAATCCTTGACCTTATCGTCTCAGCCCCATCTTTTACCGCATTTCCACCCGTCATCGTTGCTCTAGATGCTACCGTAGGTCCACCATCAGAAATCATCGATGTATCAGGCTCAGTGAAAGTCACTGAGCCGACCGGAATACCAAACACTTCAGCAGCAATCAACGACATGGTTGCTTGAAGTCCCTGACCGTTTTCACAAACACCGGTGGAGATGCTAACACTGCCATCACTGTTAACAGAAACTAACGCCGATGAGGTATCCACCCCTTCAGCTCCCATAGAGCAACCACGGTAACTGAGCGCTAATCCAACGCCGTATTTGATCTCACTATTGAGGGTATTTAACTTTTGATATTGCTTAACTTTATTATCGTAATCTGATTCTAAGACTGCTTTTTCTAATACTTCGACAGCTGATACTTTATGGTTATCAAACTTTTGCCCTGTAATACTGACGCTGCCCTGTTTGAGCGCATTAATTTTTCTTACCTCAACGGCAGAGATATGACAATGCTCGGCTATCTCATCCATTAATGATTCATTGGCGTAAACAATTTGCGGCGAACCAAACCCGCGCATAGCGCCAGTATAGGTGTTATTGGTGTATACACCGGTTACGTCAACCCGGACGTGTTCTATCTCATAAGGGCCAGCTGCTTGCACTGCGGAGCGCCACGTGACAAACGGAGTACAAGCAGCATATGCCCCACTGTCGGCCAGTATATTGATTTGTATCGCTTGGATTTTACCATCGCTATTGAAGCCCACTTTGTAGGTCATCTCATAGGGGTGGCGTTTACTGGTTTCAACGATGGACTGCTCACGCGTGTAGTTAAACTGCACGGGTCGTCCTGTTAACTGAGCCATTAAAGCTACCCGGCAGGATAAGTGATCGATGCTGTCATCTTTGCCACCAAACGAGCCCCCCATTACGGCACGCTTAACGTTTACTTGAGCTTGATTAACGCCCAGGTAACTAGCCACAAATCCGCGGACTCGGTGAGGGTTCTGTATCGAACCTGTCACAACCATATTTGAGCTGGTGGGATCGATGTAAGCCGTTACAGATTCTGGTTCAATGTAAGCATGCTCTTGGAAGCCAATCTTGTATTGCCGTTCGATAATATGATCTGACTTTGCAAAGCCATGGATGAGATTACCTTTCGCCGTATGGTGGTGTGCAACCACATTTGATTCACTACCAGGTTGAATCAATCGAGCACCAGCGGAGAGTGCCTCTGTGATAGTGGATAACGGCTTATAAACTTCATACTCTACTTTGATCAGGTCACTGGCTTCACAAGCAGCTTCATATGACTCTGCAGCAACGATGGCAACCACATCCCCCATAAAACGAACTTCGTCTTTGATGATGGGAGGGTAGTCTCTAATTATGACACCGGCGAAAGGATCACCAGGAATATCATCGAAGTCTGCAATTCTAACCACGCCAGCTACATTGAGCGCTGCAGATAGGTCGATTGATTTGACTTTACCAGCAGGAATATCAACGTATCGGCACACACCATACAACATGCCTGGTAGTTTAATATCCTTACCATATTTTGCTCTGCCACTAACCTTAGCAAAACCATCTGCACGCTTTATCCCTTGTCCGATTTGATTAAAATTAACCATTCACACCATCCTTTTTGCTGCTTAAATATGGCTCGCTACCAAGTGAAGCGAACAACTACAGTCATTGGGTTTACTCGATGCGCATAACAGCTTTGAAATTTGTAGGATCAATCTCGATCTTGAGGAGCTTATAGATATACGCATGGCGGTAATGTAAGCAGGGAGTAGACCAATAAATAAACATATGGGAAATGAAACAGAGAAACGTGACAAACATCACTCAATCGATGCGATTCCAATGGATTAACAGCTGGGGAAGGAATGATAAAGACTGAATGAATTGATTGAGAAGCTTGATAATTCTCATATTGATAGCGCAATAGATCTCGACTATCAGTTTGATTGATTGCTAGACATAAAAAAGCCGGGCAGAAGCCCGGCTTTTTCTAAATGAAACCTTAATTACTCAGCAGCGTCTTCAACTTCAACAGCTTCAGTTGCTTCTGGGCGACCTACTAGTTCGATAAATGCCATAGGCGCTTTATCACCAGTACGTAGACCGCACTTAAGGATACGGGTGTAACCGCCAGGACGTTCCTGGTAGCGTGGACCCAATTCATTAAATAACTTACCTACGACTTCAGCGTCGCGAGTACGTGCAAATGCCAAACGGCGGTTTGCAACGCTATCACTCTTAGCAAGTGTTATCAGAGGTTCAACTACGCGACGCAGTTCTTTCGCTTTAGCTACAGTAGTCTTGATCACTTCGTGACGGACTAAAGAGCTTGCCATGTTACGAAACATAGCTTGGCGATGACTGCTGTTACGGTTTAGTTGACGACCACTCTTACGATGGCGCATGACCTAATCCTTATTACCTTATCTGTACAAAAATCGTGGTTTAAAGGTCGTCGACTAGGCTGGCTGGTGGCCAGTTTTCTAGACGCATTCCTAACGACAATCCGCGAGAAGCCAAAACATCCTTAATTTCAGTAAGAGATTTCTTACCTAGGTTAGGTGTCTTAAGCAGCTCAACTTCAGTGCGCTGTACCAGATCTCCGATATAGTGAATCGCTTCAGCCTTCAAACAGTTAGCTGAACGTACAGTTAGCTCTAAATCGTCCACAGGACGCAACAAAATCGGATCGAATTCCGGCTTTTCTTCTTTCTGCTCTGGCTCAGTAACATCACGAAGTTCAACAAATGCATCTAGCTGTTCAGCTAGAATTGTTGCAGAACGACGAATGGCTTCCTCAGGATCGATAGTACCGTTTGTGGTCATATCAATAACGAGTTTATCCAAGTCAGTACGCTGTTCAACACGTGCAGCTTCTACATTATAGGCTATACGAGCGACAGGTGAGAAAGAAGCATCAACCAACAAGCGACCAATAGGGCGATCATCGTCTTCGGTTTGTGCACGGGCTGAAGCCGGTACATAACCGCGACCACGCTCTACGCGGATACGCATGCTGATATCATTATTACCTGTCAAATGACAGATAATATGCTCAGGATTCATGATTGTAACATCACCATCATGGGTGATGTCTGCTGCAGTAACAGGGCCTGCGCCTGACTTACTTAACGTAAGCATAGCTTCATCTTTCCCTTCAACAACCACTGCTAAACCTTTAAGGTTTAGTATGATCTCCAGGATATCTTCTTGCACGCCTTCCTTGCTACTGTATTCATGCAGTACACCATCAATCTCTACTTCGGTTACCGCGCAGCCTGGCATAGACGACAATAAGATACGACGCAACGCGTTACCTAAAGTGTGACCAAAACCACGTTCAAGCGGCTCAAGTGTAACTTTGGCACGTGTTGGATTAACCTGCTCGATATCAACGAGACGCGGTCTAAGAAATTCTGTAACAGAACCCTGCATTGTGTCCTCTCTTTTGTGTTAACTTTACTTAGAGTAAAGTTCGACGATAAGCTGTTCGTTAATTTCCGCAGATAAATCACTACGCTCAGGTAGACGCTTGAAAGCACCTTCCATCTTAGTGTTATCAACTTCAACCCATGTCGGCTTTTCGCGTTGAGAAGAAACTTCTAAAGCAGCTACGATACGCGCTTGCTTCTTAGACTTCTCACGAATGCTAATTACATCATTCGCAGACACTTTGAATGATGGAATGTTAACAACGCTGCCGTTAACCAAAATTGACTTATGGCTAACTAGTTGACGAGATTCAGCGCGAGTAGCACCAAAACCCATACGGTATACAACGTTATCAAGACGGGTTTCTAAAAGAGTAAGTAGGTTTTCACCAGTATTACCTTTTTGACGTGCAGCGTCTTTGTAGTAATTACGGAACTGCTTTTCTAGCACACCATAAGTACGACGAACTTTTTGTTTCTCGCGTAGCTGAACACCATACTCAGACAAACGGGTCTTACGAGCGCCGTGTTGTCCAGGTGCAGTTTCAAGCTTACACTTCGAATCGATTGCTCTCACGCCGCTTTTTAGGAAAAGGTCTGTACCTTCTCTGCGGCTGAGCTTGAGCTTTGGACCCAAGTATCTTGCCATGTTCTTTCTCCAACTATCCTATTAAAAACGACGTGTTATACGCGACGTTTCTTAGGAGGACGACAACCATTATGAGGGATAGGCGTCACATCGGTAATGTTAGTTATCTTGTAACCAACCGAGTTTAGTGCGCGAATCGCTGATTCACGTCCTGGACCTGGACCCTTTACAAAAACTTCAAGGTTTTTAACACCGTAGTCCTGAGCAGCAACACCTGCACGCTCAGCAGCAACCTGTGCAGCAAAAGGGGTAGATTTACGTGAACCACGAAAACCTGAACCACCTGAAGTTGCCCAAGATAGTGCATTACCTTGACGATCAGTAATGGTAATAATTGTGTTGTTGAAAGACGCGTGGATATGCGCCATACCATCAGCAACCTGTTTACGTACACGCTTACGCGGAGAACGTGACGGACTTTTAGCCATATTGGATTACCCCGTTACTTTCTGATTGGTTTACGTGGACCTTTACGCGTACGCGCATTGGTCTTAGTACGTTGCCCACGAAGAGGCAGGCTACGACGGTGACGTATTCCACGGTAACAACCAAGGTCCATAAGACGCTTGATGTTCATGGAAACTTCACGACGCAAATCACCTTCTACAGTGTATTCGGCAACTGCTTCGCGTAGTGTATCAATTTGAGCTTCGCTCAATTCCTTGATCTTAGCTTCTTCAGCAATAGAAGTAGCCGCGCAGATTGCTCTAGCGCGAGTACGACCAATACCGAAGATTCCAGTCAATGCAATGACTGTATGCTTCTGATCAGGAATGTTAATGCCAGCGATACGGGCCACTATGCACTCCTAAATAGTTAATGGTTATCTGTGAAAAGCCCGGTAGGATACTCGACAGACAACAGTTTTGCAAATAAATTTTGTTCAGCCCGAACAGGGCTGAACAAATGTTTTTAGCCTTGACGCTGTTTGTGTTTAGGTTCAACACAAATCACGCGTACAACGCCACTACGTTTGACGATCTTGCAATTACGGCAGATCCTCTTCACGGAAGCTCGAACTTTCATATCATCACTCCGAGAAAACTGTCTTAGCGACCAAAGCGATCTAAGTTCGCTTTATTCACTAGGTTAGCTTTCTTCATTACAGACTCATACTGATGAGACATCATATGGGTCTGAACTTGAGCCATAAAGTCCATGATTACGACTACCATAATAAGTAGTGAAGTACCGCCAAAATAGAACTGTACTTTCCACGTAATTAACATGAACTCCGGAATTAAACAGATAAAGGTAATGTACAAAGCGCCTGCTAATGTCAAGCGAGTCATAACCTTATCAATGTAACGCGAAGTCTGTTCTCCAGGACGGATCCCGGGAATAAACGCACCACTTTTCTTCAAGTTATCAGCTGTTTCGCGTGGGTTAAACACCAACGCAGTATAGAAGAAACAGAAGAAAATGATCGCTGTTGCATACAATAATGAGTAGAGCGGTTGTCCCGGTGACACGGCAAGTGAAAAATCACTTAACCATGATAAAGACTCATTTTGACCAAACCACTGAGCCAGTGTGCCTGGAAACAAAATGATGCTCGACGCAAAAATTGGCGGAATCACACCTGCCATATTAACCTTGAGCGGTAGATGTGTGCTTTGCGCTGCAAAGACCTTACGGCCTTGCTGTCGCTTAGCGTAGTTAACAACGATTCGTCGCTGACCACGTTCCACAAATACAACAAAATAGGTTACAGCAAATACAATCACTGCAATCAACAATAGTACTAGTACGTTCAAGTCACCTTGACGCGCCTGCTCAGCCGTTTGGCCAATAGCAGATGGTAGACCAGCAACAATACCTGCGAAAATTAATATCGAGATACCATTACCAATGCCTCGCTCGGTAATCTGCTCACCTAGCCACATAAGGAACATAGTTCCTGTCACTAGACTCACAACTGCAACGAAGTAAAAACCAAATCCTAAGTTTACAACTAAACCTGGAACTAAGTTAGGTAGACCCGTTGCGATACCGATTGCCTGGAATGTACCCAGGACCAATGTGCCGTATCGTGTATATTGACTGATCTTCTTACGACCAGATTCGCCTTCCTTTTTCAGTTCGGCTAATGCTGGATGTACCACAGTCAATAGTTGCATTATAATCGATGCCGAAATATACGGCATGATACCTAATGCAAAGATAGAAGCACGTTCAAGGGCACCACCAGAGAACATGTTAAACATGCCTAAGATGGTATCCCTTTGCTGATTAAACAGCTCTGCTAATACAGCTGCGTCAATACCAGGAATTGGTACAAACGAACCGGCTCTAAAGACGATAATCGCACCAATCACGAACAGGAGGCGAGTCTTCAGTTCAGAAAATCCACCTTTCGCGCTTTTTAAATCAAGTCCTGGTTTTGCCATCGACGTATTATTCCTCGATCTTTCCGCCGGCAGCTTCAATAGCTGCACGTGCACCTTTGGTTACCTTGAGACCTTTTACGGTCACTGGGCGCTCAATGGTACCTGAAAGAACGATTTTAGCAAACTGTATGTTGCGAGTAACAAGATTCGCATCTTTCAGTGCATTCAAGTCGACAACATCACCGTTAACTTTAGCAAGTTCGCTAATGCGAACTTCTGCTGATACCAACGCTTTACGCGAGGTAAAACCAAACTTAGGTAGACGGATCTTAAGTGGCATTTGACCACCTTCGAAACCGATGCGAACGCCGCCACCAGAACGAGACTTCTGTCCCTTGTGACCGCGGCCACAAGTTTTACCAGTCCCAGAACCGATACCGCGACCTACACGTTTAGCTGCTGATTTAGAACCAGCTGCTGGAGATAGAGTATTTAAACGCATTATTAATCCTCCACCTTAACCATGTAGTAAACCTTGTTAACCATACCGCGAGTAGAAGGAGTATCTTCAACTTCAACAGTGTGGTTAATTCGGCGCAGACCTAGACCTAGTAAAGTTGCACGGTGCTTTGGTAAGCGACCGATTGAACTTTTAGTCTGAGTTACTTTAAAAGTTTTCTTAGCCATGGTGCATTAACCTCGAATTTCTTTAACATTCAGGCCACGCTTAGCTGCAATTTGTGATGGTGACTTCATGTGCACCAACGCATCTACAGTTGCGCGAACGATGTTAATCGGGTTAGTAGAACCGTATGCTTTCGACAGTACGTTATGAACGCCTGCTACTTCCAATACGGCACGCATTGCGCCACCGGCAATAATACCGGTACCGTCTGATGCAGGTTGCATGTAAACACGCGAACCAGTATGACGGCCCTTTACAGGGTGGTGCAGAGTACCATTGTTCAATTCAACAGTAACGATGTTGCGTCGAGCCTTTTCCATCGCTTTCTGAATTGCTGCTGGTACTTCACGCGCTTTACCATAGCCAAAGCCGACTTTACCGTTACCATCACCGACTACAGTTAGTGCAGTGAAGCTAAAGATACGTCCGCCTTTAACTACTTTTGAAACACGATTTACTGCAACTAATTTCTCTTGCAGGTCGTCTTTTTGCTGAGCTTCGAATTTAGCCATTTTCATCATTCCTTAGAACTTGAGGCCAGCTTCACGAGCGGCGTCTGCTAATGCAGCTACACGTCCATGATACTTGAAACCGGAACGATCGAATGCAACTACAGTTACGCCTTTTTCGATAGCTCGCTCAGCAACGGTTTTACCCACTACTTTAGCTGCATCAACGTTGCCTGTGTATTTTAGCTGCTCTGTTACCGCTTTCTCAGCAGTAGAAGCTGACGCCAAAACCTGTGAATCAGGACTAATTACCTGAGCATAGGTGTGACGTGGTGTACGATGTACAACCAGACGGTTAACGCCCAGCTCTTGGATCTTCTTACGGGCGCGTAGTGCGCGGCGTAAGCGAGATGTTTTCTTATCCATATCGCGTTACCTACTTCTTCTTAGCCTCTTTACGACGTACTTGCTCGTCGGAATAACGAACACCTTTACCTTTATAAGGCTCTGGTGGACGATATCCGCGAATCTCAGCTGCGACTTGACCAACTAACTGCTTATCAGTACCCGTAAGTACGATTTCAGTTTGTGAAGGACAAACAGCTGTTACGCCGTCTGGGAGTTCGTGTACTAGTGGATGTGAGAAACCTAAAGTCAAATCAACGCCTTTACCAGCGATTTTCGCACGGTAACCGACACCAATTAGAGTTAGTTTTTTCTCAAAACCAGCTGTAACACCAACAACCATATTGTTGATTAAAGCTCGAGCTGTACCTGCTTGAGCGTTATTTTTAACGCCTTCAACAGAACTACACTTGATTTCATTGTTGTCAATAACAACAATAACATCAGAGTTTATTACTCGAGTCAAACTACCTTTAGTACCTTTTACGGTGATAGTTTGTTCGTTTAAAGTCACTTCTACGCCTGCAGGAATAGCGACTGGTGCTTTTGCGACACGAGACATTGCTAGCTCCTTAAGCTACGTAGCAGATAACTTCCCCACCCATGCCATTTTGGCGGGCGGTACGATCAGTCATCAAACCTTTAGAAGTGGACACAATTGCGACACCCAGTCCGCCCATAACCCTTGGAAGTTCGTCTTTACCTTTGTAAATACGAAGACCAGGACGGCTAACGCGCTGGATAGTCTCAACGACTGGTTGACCTTGGAAATACTTAAGAGTGATTTCAAGGACAGGTTTGGCTTCATCTGCTACGGCGTAGTCAGTGATATAACCTTCTTCTTTAAGCGTTTGCGCGATGGCAACTTTTAGCTTATTAGAAGGCATAGATACTGATACGTGGTTAGCAGCTTGGCCATTACGAATACGGGTTAACATATCCGCTATAGGATCTTGCATGCTCATATTAGCTTACTCCGTGACACGTGCTTACCAGCTGGCCTTGCGTAGACCAGGAACTTCACCACGCATAGTTGCTTCACGTAATTTAATACGGCTAAGGCCGAATTTACGTAAATAACCATGTGGGCGACCAGTTTGACTACAGCGATTGCGCTGACGCGCTGCGCTAGAGTCACGTGGTAGAGCTTGTAACTTAAGAACTGCATCCCAACGATCTTCATCAGAAGTTGTTGGAGCGCTAATGATAGCCTTAAGAGCAAGTCGCTTTTCAGCGAACTTAGCCACGAGCTTGGCACGTTTTACTTCACGTGCTTTCATTGAACTTTTTGCCATTACGCTACCCTTATTTCTTGAATGGGAAGTTAAAGCCTTCAAGCAAAGCTCGGCCTTCTTCATCATTCTTCGCAGAAGTAGTGATCACAATATCCATTCCGCGGATCTTATCGATTTTGTCGTATTCGATCTCTGGAAAGATAATTTGCTCACGTACACCCATTGCGTAGTTACCACGGCCATCGAACGACTTAGCGCTCAAACCACGGAAATCACGAATACGCGGGATTGCGATATCAACTAAACGCTCTAAGAATTCCCACATACGCTCACCGCGCAATGTAACCTTACAGCCTATCGGGTAGCCATCACGGATTTTAAAACCAGCCACTGACTTACGAGCTACAGTCACTACTGGCTTTTGACCAGCGATAGCAGTCATGTCACGAAGCGCATGCTCCATAACTTTCTTATCTGCTACTGCTTCGCCAACACCCATGTTAAGGGTGATTTTCTCAATCCGAGGGACTTGCATGACACTGGTAAAACCAAACTTCTTAACAAGTTCAGCACTAACAGTCTCTTGATATTTATCATGCAGTTTCGCCATCGTTTACTCCAATTACTTAACGAGTTCACTGTTAGACTTAAAGAAACGAACTTTCTTACCGTCTTCTAGTCGGAAACCTACGCGATCAGCTTTGCCAGTGGCAGAGTTGAATAGCGCTACGTTTGATGCTTGTATCGGTGCTTCTTGCTCAATAATACCGCCAGCTACGCCCAATTGTGGGTTTGGCTTCTGGTGTTTCTTGACAAGGTTAAGACCTTCAACAATTAATTTACCAGTAGGAAGAACCTGAGAAACTTTTGCACGTTTCCCTTTATCTTTACCTGCTAGTACTATTACTTCGTCTTCACGACGGATTTTAGCTGCCATTTGAAGCTCCTTACAGTACTTCTGGTGCCAGAGAAACAATTTTCATAAATTGTTCGTTACGCAATTCGCGCGTCACTGGGCCAAAGATACGAGTACCAATCGGTGCATTGTTTGCGTTAAGCAAAACTGCTGCGTTCCGATCGAAGCGAATGACTGAACCGTCTGGACGACGAACGCCTTTCTTAGTACGAACTACAACCGCGCTATAAACATCACCTTTCTTCGCTTTACCGCGAGGAATAGCTTCTTTAACAGAAACCTTAATGATGTCGCCGATACCGGCATAACGACGGTGAGATCCACCTAAGACCTTAATACACTGAACTCTACGAGCGCCACTGTTGCAGGCAACATCTAGAGTAGATTGCATTTGGATCATTGTAAATGCTCCGCTAACGTTACTTCACATCCCTTATTGGGACTACTATTTCGCCACTTTTTGACTAACATTTAGTCTAAAAAGGCGCGCAAGTATAACATCCGAATTTAGGAATAGATAGTATTAAAATAAAAGCGGCTCCTTAAGAAGGAGCCGCTTAGCTAAACTTAATATAAATTAAGCTTGTGTCACTACTTCAACCAGGGTCCAAGACTTAGTCTTAGATAGAGGACGACATTCGCGAATAGTCACGACATCACCTTCATTACACTGATTTGTTTCGTCATGTGCATGGATCTTAGTAGTGCGCTTAAGGTACTTCCCATATAAAGGATGCTTAACCTTACGCTCAATAGCAACAGTGATAGACTTGTCCATCTTGTTGCTAAGTACACGACCCTGCAAAGTACGGATTTTATCAGACATTACGCACCCGCCTTAGAAGTAATAATGGTCTTAACGCGCGCTACATTGCGACGCACGATTTTCAGCTGATGAGTCTGAGTCAACTGACCAGTTGCGTGTTGCATGCGCAGATTAAACTGCTCACGCAGCAGACCAAGCAGTTCAGCGTTCAGTTCTTCAACGCTCTTTTCTGTTAGTTCGCTCGCTTTCATTACATCACCGACTTAGTTACGAAGGTCGTTTTAAGAGGCAGCTTGGAGGCAGCAAGAGCGAAAGCTTCACGAGCTAGCTCCTCTGAAACACCATCCATCTCATAAAGAACCTTACCTGGTTGAATCTGGCAAACCCAGTATTCAACGTTACCCTTACCTTTACCCATACGCACTTCAAGAGGCTTAGAGGTAATTGGCTTATCAGGGAAAACGCGGATCCAGATCTGACCTTGACGTTTAATGTGACGTGTCATAGCACGACGCGCAGCTTCAATCTGACGAGCAGTTAGACGACCACGTCCAACAGCTTTCAGACCGAAATCACCGAAGCTAACTTCAGTGCCGTTCGCTAGACCACGGTTGCGGCCCTTGAACATTTTGCGAAACTTAGTTCTTTTTGGTTGCAGCATTGCCAGCTCTCCTATTTACCGCGAGGCTTACGCTTCGGCTGCTGTTTCGGCTCTTCATGAGCAGGAACGATACCGTCTAGAACTTCACCTTTGAAGACCCAAACTTTAACGCCGATCACACCGTATTGGGTGTGACTTTCTGCAGTAGAATAGTCGATATCAGCACGAAGAGTATGTAGAGGTACGCGACCTTCACGATACCACTCAGAACGCGCGATTTCAGCGCCGCCTAGACGGCCACTAACTTCAACCTTGATACCTTTAGCACCAAGACGCATTGCATTTTGTACTGCGCGCTTCATAGCACGACGGAACATAACACGACGCTCTAGCTGCGAAGCGATGCCATCGGCAACAAGCTTAGCATCTAGCTCAGGCTTACGGATCTCAGCGATGTTAATTTGAGCTGGAATACCAGTCAGCTTAGCAACTGCGTTGCGTAGCTTCTCAACGTCTTCGCCTTTCTTACCAATCACAACACCTGGACGGGCAGTGTGAATAGTAACGCGAACACTCTTGGCTGGACGCTCGATAACTATCTTAGATACTGATGCTTGCTTAAGTTTCTTTTCTAGAAACTTACGCACTTCCCAGTCGCTGTTCAAGTTGCTGGCATAGTCTGACTTATCAGCGTACCAGGTCGAGATCCAAGGCTTAGTGATACCCAGACGGATACCATTAGGATGTACTTTCTGTCCCATTGCTAACTCCTAGCGATCTGACACAACCACTGTAATGTGGCTGGTGCGCTTGATTATACGATCAGCACGGCCTTTAGCACGTGGCATGATACGCTTCATAGTTGGACCTTCATCGATCATAATCGCTCCAACTCGTAATTCGTCAATGTCAGCACCTTCATTGTGCTCAGCATTAGCGATAGCAGAGTCCAGTACTTTTTTAACAAGTACTGCAGCTTTTTTAGAGCTGAAAGTTAGAATTTCGAGAGCCTTAGCAACAGGCAGTCCACGGATTTGATCTGCAACCAAACGACACTTTTGAGGCGACGTACGGGCAAAACGATGTTTAGCTAAAACTTCCATCTTATTCCTCCCGTATTAACGCTTCTTCGCTTTCTTATCTGCAGCATGGCCGCGATAAGTGCGAGTTGGTGAAAATTCACCAAGCTTGTGGCCGATCATTTCGTCAGTTACGAACACAGGTACGTGCTGACGACCATTATGGACAGCGATGGTCAACCCAATCATATTAGGGATGATCATAGAGCGACGAGACCAAGTCTTAATAGGCTTCTTGTCTCCCGCTTCCATCGCTTTCTCTACCTTCTTCAGCAAGTGTAGGTCAATGAATGGACCTTTCTTGAGAGAACGTGGCATGGCGAATCCTCTTACTTTTTATTGCGACGACGTACAATGTACTTGTCGGTGCGTTTATTACTACGAGTCTTATAACCCTTAGTTGGGACACCCGTTGGTGATACTGGATGACGGCCACCCGAAGTACGGCCTTCACCACCACCATGGGGATGATCTACTGGGTTCATTGCAACACCACGAACTGTTGGGCGTACGCCTCTCCAGCGCTTAGCACCTGCTTTGCCTAACTGGCGTAGCATATGCTCGGCATTACCAACTTCACCCAATGTCGCGCGGCAATCTACTGGTACTTTACGCATTTCGCCAGAGCGAAGACGTAGAGTAGCGTATTCGCCATCACGAGCTACAACTTGTACATAAGTACCTGCTGAACGAGCGATCTGAGCACCTTTACCAGGCTTCATCTCGACTGCGTGAACAACGCTACCAATAGGAATGTTGCGTAATGGTAGAGCGTTACCGCTCTTAATTTCTGCATCGATACCAGACTGAAGTTTATCTCCAGCTTGCATGCCTTTGGCTGCAAGGATATAACGACGCTCACCATCAGCATACAAAACTAGTGCGATGTTTGCTGTGCGGTTTGGATCATATTCCAAACGCTCAACTTTTGCAGGGATACCATCTTTATTGCGTTTGAAATCAATAAGACGGTAATGCTGCTTATGTCCACCACCAATGTGACGAACAGTGATACGACCGGTATTATTACGGCCACCACTTTTTGACTTCTTAGCCAACAAGCCTGCAAAAGGTTTGCCTTTATGCAGGTCATTGTTCACCACTTTAACTAAGTGGCGACGACCAGCAGAGGTAGGCTTACACTTAATAATTGCCATGATAATTCTCCTTTGCTTACTCAGCGCCGACGAAATCGATGTCAGCACCTTCAGCTAGAGTAACGTAGGCTTTTTTCCAATCTACACGACGACCCATACGGGCACCGGTACGCTTGGTTTTGCCTTTGTTAACTAGAGTGCGAACTGAATCAACTTCAACTTCGAACAACTTAGCGACTGCAGCTTTAATTTCAGCTTTAGTAGCGTCAACAGCTACACGGAAAACTACCGTGTTGTTATTTTCTGCACAAACAGTACTCTTTTCAGAGATATGTGGTGCAAGAATAACTTTTAGCAAACGTTCTTCGCTTATCATCCCAGCATCTCCTCGATTTGCTTAACAGCATCGGCAGTTACTAGTACTTTGTTGAACGCGATAAGGCTAACTGGATCAATACCAGCAACATCACGAACGTCAACTTTGTACAAGTTGCGAGCGGCCAAGAACAAGTTCTCGTCAATTTCTGGAGTAACAATCAACACGTCTTCCAGGTTCATTTCTGCCAATTTAGCTTTTAGCTCTTTAGTTTTAGGAGCTTCAACACTAAACGACTCAACCACGATAAGACGGTCTTGACGTACCAATTCAGAGAATATGCTTTTCAGCGCTCCACGGTACATCTTCTTGTTAACTTTTTGGCTGTGATCTTGAGCTTTAGCAGCGAATGTTACGCCACCGCCACGCCAGATTGGGCCTTTAACACTACCGGCACGAGCGCGGCCTGTGCCTTTTTGGCGCCATGGCTTTTTGCCAGAACCAATAACTTCCGCACGAGTCTTTTGAGCACGAGTGCCCTGACGTGCGTTTGCAGCATATGCTACAACTACCTGATGAACCAGTGCTTCATTAAAGTCACGGCCGAAGGTAGTTTCGGAAACTTCCAGAGCACTTTGTGCGTCTTTCAATACCAATTCCATTACTATCTCCTCAGACCTAAGCTTTAACGGCAGGTTTGATGATCAGGTTGCCATTAGTAGCCCCCGGAACAGCACCCTTAACCAATAGCAAGTTACGTTCAACATCTACACGTACAACGTCTAGATTCTGTGTAGTAACACGCTCTGCACCCATGTGGCCTGACATTTTCTTACCTTTGAAAACGCGACCAGGTGTTTGGTTTTGACCGATAGAACCGTTGGATCTATGTGCCAGTGAGTTACCGTGTGTCATATCTTGTGCATGGAAGTTCCAACGCTTAATACCGCCTTGGAAGCCCTTACCTTTAGATTGACCAGTAACATCAACTTTCGCTATGTCAGCGAAGATATCAACATTAAGCTCAGCACCAACTTCAATGCCTTCGCCTTCGTCATCTGCCAAACGCACTTCCCATAAACCACGACCGGCTTCTACGCCAGCCTTAGCAAAGTGACCTGCTTCTGGCTTAGTGATGCGATTAGCTTTTTTGTTACCAGTAGTAACTTGAAGAGCACGGTAACCGTCAGTTTCTAAGGTTTTCACCTGAGTAACGCGGTTTGACGTGATTTCAATTACTGTAACTGGGAGAGAAACGCCATCTTCACCGAAGATGCGAGTCATACCCACTTTACGACCGATAAGACCGATAGCCATCTCGAAAACCTCTTATTAACCCAAGCTAATCTGAACGTCAACACCAGCCGCAAGATCAAGACGCATAAGCGCATCTACAGTCTTTTCAGTTGGCTCAACGATGTCAACTAGACGTTTGTGAGTACGAAGTTCGTACTGATCACGCGCATCTTTATTAACGTGTGGAGAAGTCAAAATGGTATAACGTTCTTTACGCGTTGGAAGTGGAATTGGACCACGAACCTGTGCGCCTGTACGCTTAGCAGTTTCAACGATTTCCGCAGTAGATTGATCGATCAGACGATGATCAAATCCTTTTAAGCGGATACGGATTCTTTGGTTCTGCATTGACCAGAGCTCCTAAAATGGACACATAAAAAATCACCCTCTTGCACTTCCTATAGGAACGCAGAGCGAGATGATTTAACCGTTCGACTCACAATCGGAGTCGCTGTTTTTTTGTGTTAGGCCTATTGCCTAACTAATTTAATTCGCCTAATGGTTAAGGCGAAGGGGTATTATACTGATTTAAACGACCAGATCAACCCCGTTGTCTGAAATACCGTCAAATAGTCGATAATCAACAAAGTGGCGGTCATTATACCTAGCCAGATCAGGAATACTAGCCTTGTAACTATTTTTCAGGCAATAAAAAAGGAAGCCGAAGCTTCCTTTTCTTTAGTGTCTAGTAAGACTAATCGCTATTAAGCGATGATCTTAGCTACAACACCAGCACCAACAGTACGGCCACCTTCACGAATAGCGAAGCGTAAACCTTCATCCATCGCGATTGGGCAGATTAGTGTTACTACCATCTGAACGTTATCACCAGGCATTACCATCTCTACGCCTTCTGGAAGCTCGATAGTACCGGTTACGTCAGTTGTACGGAAGTAGAACTGTGGACGATAGCCTTTGAAGAATGGAGTGTGACGTCCGCCTTCTTCTTTTGACAGAACATAGATTTCTGATTCAAAAGTTGTATGTGGAGTGATTGAACCTGGAGCAGCTAGAACCTGACCACGCTCAACGTCTTCACGCTTAGTACCACGTAGAAGAACACCACAGTTCTCACCTGCACGACCTTCGTCAAGCAGCTTACGGAACATTTCAACACCAGTACAAGTCGTCTTAGTCGTATCTCTGATACCAACGATTTCTACTTCTTCACCAATTTTGATGATACCGCGCTCTACACGACCAGTTACAACTGTACCACGGCCTGAGATTGAGAAAACATCTTCGATTGGAAGAATGAATGCACCATCGATAGCACGCTCTGGCTCTGGGATATAAGTATCCAAAGCATCTGCAAGCTCAAGAATCTTAGCTTCCCAATCAGCTTCGCCTTCAAGGGCTTTAAGTGCTGAACCTTGGATAACTGGTAGGTCATCACCTGGGAAGTCATATTCAGAAAGAAGTTCACGAACTTCCATTTCTACAAGCTCAAGAAGCTCTTCATCATCTACCATGTCACATTTGTTCATGAATACGATGATGAAAGGTACGCCAACCTGACGAGAAAGCAGGATGTGCTCACGAGTCTGTGGCATTGGACCATCTGTAGAAGCAACTACTAGAATTGCGCCATCCATTTGAGCAGCACCAGTGATCATGTTTTTAACATAATCGGCGTGACCAGGACAATCTACGTGTGCGTAGTGACGTGCAGGAGTATCATACTCGATGTGAGAGGTATTAATTGTAATACCGCGCTCACGCTCTTCAGGAGCGTTATCGATTTGTGAGAAATCTTTAACATCACCACCGTAAGTCTTTGCCAAAACAGCAGAGATAGCAGCAGTTAGAGTTGTTTTACCATGATCGACGTGTCCGATAGTACCAACGTTAACGTGTGGTTTACTACGTTCAAATTTTTCTTTAGCCACGATATATTCCTTTCTTTTCAGAAATGCTCGGCTTCGAACCGAGCAATAGCAATTAATTTATACAAATATGGATAACAGGGCTACTAGCCTCTAGCTTCCATAATCGCTTTAGCAATGTTTTGCGGTGCATCGGAATACTTCAAAAACTCCATAGAGTATGAAGCACGCCCTTGAGTTGCACTACGCAAATCAGTTGCATATCCAAACATTTCAGATAGAGGTACGGTTGCATGAACGAGTTTGACGCCGGCAATGCCGTCGTCCATTCCTTCGATCAAGCCACGACGTCTATTCAAGTCACCAACAACATCACCCATGTAATTCTCAGGTGTTGTCACTTCAACTTTCATGCAGGGTTCTAAAATTACTGGGTCAGCTTCTAAAGCGCCCTTTTTAAAACCCATGGAAGCCGCAACTTTAAAGGCCATCTCATTGGAGTCCACATCATGATATGAACCGTCATAGAGCGTAACCTTCACGTCCAAGATAGGGAAGCCAGCGAGTACGCCGCTCTTCATCTGCTCTTGAATACCTTTATCTACTGCAGGGATGTATTCTCTCGGAACAGCACCACCAACAATCTCGTTGACAAATTCGTACCCAAAACCTTCTTCTTGAGGCTCCAGTTTCAACCAAACATGACCAAATTGACCACGTCCACCTGACTGACGTACAAACTTGCCTTCGACTTCTACATTCGAGCGAATAGTCTCGCGATATGCGACTTGAGGTTTACCTACGTTACACTCGACACTAAATTCACGACGCATACGGTCGACAATAATATCTAAGTGTAGCTCACCCATACCAGAGATCAGTGTCTGACCCGATTCAGGATCGGTTTCAACACGGAAGGAAGGATCTTCTGCTGCAAGTTTTTGCAACGCGATACCCATCTTCTGCTCATCGGCTTGAGATCTAGGTTCAACAGCAATCGTAATCACTGGCTCAGGGAACTCCATACGCTCAAGGATAACTTTATGATCGGGATCACAAAGAGTATCACCTGTAGTCACGTCCTTAAGACCAATTGCAGCCGCGATGTCGCCAGCGCGTACTTCTTTGATCTCTTGGCGATCGTTTGCATGCATCTGCACCATACGACCGACGCGTTCCCGCTTCTGTTTAACCGAATTATAAACGCCAGAACCTGTTGCTAATACACCCGAATATACGCGTATAAAAGTCAAAGTTCCAACAAATGGGTCTGTCGCTATCTTAAATGCCAACGCGGAGAAAGGAGCATTATCGTCCGCAGCGCGTTCGACCTCTTTCTCATTGTCATCTAGGCCTTTAATTGCAGGCACTTCGACTGGCGAAGGTAGATATTCGATAACGGCATCTAAAACTGCTTGCACACCTTTGTTCTTAAATGCAGAACCACAGGTAGCAAGTACAATTTCATTAGCGAGAGTACGTTGTCGCAGCGCCGTCTTGATCTCTTCTTCTGATAGTTCGCCCTCTTCGAGGTACTTCTCCATCAGTTCATCCGAGGCCTCAGCGGCTGCTTCAACCAGGTATTCACGCATCTCACTCGCTTTATCGGCAAGTTCAGCAGGAATATCTTCATAGGTGAATGTTGTTCCATTATCAGCTTCTGACCAGTTAATGGCCTTCATCTTGATCAGGTCAACAACGCCTTTAAACTCTTCTTCCGCACCAATGTTCATTTGAATTGGTACACAAGTCGCACCCAAACGGTTACGTATCTGTTCGACGACACTATCAAAGTCAGCACCAGCACGATCCATCTTGTTGATGAATACAATACGCGGTACATGATACTTATCAGCTTGACGCCAAACAGTCTCAGATTGTGGTTCAACACCCGACGCCCCACAGAACACAACAACGGCCCCATCGAGTACGCGCAAAGAACGTTCAACTTCAATAGTGAAGTCTACGTGTCCTGGTGTATCGATGATATTGATACGGTGCTCAGTAAACTGTGCCTCCATACCGCGCCAGAATGTGGTTGTTGCCGCAGAAGTAATGGTTATACCACGCTCCTGCTCCTGTTCCATCCAATCCATGGTGGCTGCGCCATCATGAACTTCACCAATCTTATGAGAAACACCGGTGTAGAACAAAACACGTTCTGTCGTTGTGGTTTTACCTGCGTCGACATGAGCAACAATACCAATATTTCGGTAGCGCTCAATCGGAGTTGTACGAGCCACGTTTAAACCCTCTTAACTAAGGTGAAAACCTTAGAGATGTAGAAAATGGAGCTGGCACAAGCCAGCTCCAACAGATTACCAGCGGTAATGAGCAAACGCTTTGTTTGCTTCTGCCATACGATGCACGTCTTCGCGCTTCTTAACAGCAGTACCTTTGTTATCTGAAGCGTCTACCAATTCACCTGCTAGACGTAGAGCCATAGATTTTTCACCGCGCTTACGAGCAGCTTCAACTAACCAACGCATACCCAATGCATTACGACGAACTGGGCGTACTTCACATGGTACCTGGTAAGTAGAACCACCAACACGACGAGACTTAACCTCGACTGAAGGGCGAACGTTTTCCAGGGCTGCTTCAAGGATCACTAGATGATCTTCGCCTTTCTTTTCGAAAGCGGTATCTAGTGCCTTGTAAATAATCTTTTCTGCAGTCGACTTTTTGCCGTCCTGCATAATGACGTTGATGAACTTAGCCAGCAACTCACTTTTAAACTTTGGATCTGGTAGGATTTTACGTTGTCCTACAACGCGACGTCTTGGCATAACAATTTCTCCGTATGCTTCAGGGACCCCAAAACTGGAATCTTAATATTAGCTTGGCCTTACTTAACGGAAAACGTTAAGACTTAGGGCGCTTAGCTCCGTACTTAGAACGACCTTGACGACGGTCACTCACGCCAGCACAATCTAATGCGCCACGAACAGTGTGGTAACGTACACCGGGTAGATCTTTAACACGACCACCACGGATTAGAATTACACTGTGCTCCTGCAGGTTGTGGCCTTCACCGCCGATGTACGAAGTTACTTCGAAACCGTTAGTAAGACGCACACGAGCTACTTTACGTAGTGCAGAGTTAGGTTTTTTTGGTGTGGTTGTGTATACGCGAGTACAAACACCACGTTTTTGTGGACACGCTTCCAACGCAGGCACGTTAGTCTTGTCGACTTTAGGTGCGCGTGGCTTACGAACCAACTGGTTTACAGTTGCCATGTATTGCTCCGAATCAGTTGATAAACTCAACAGTAAGGTGTGAAAAATCTATATCCCACAGGTGTGGGACGCGAAAGTTTAGAAAGGTAATGGCTATCTGTCAAGAAATAGACAACTTTTAACCGATATTAACTAAAAAAAAGGCGCTCAAGGCGCCTTTTTTTACATTCTATTTACTTTTAAGCCCGATTTAATCAGAACTTCCAGCAAGATTTAGCAGATCTGCCAAGTTTTGCTCGGCTTCACTTGCACTAATCGATGATGCTTGCTCAGACGTCTTACCCGCTGCTTTAGCAGCAGCTGCGGCATTACGTTTCTGATGGTAAGCATAACCAGTACCAGCAGGGATCAAGCGACCAACGATCACGTTCTCTTTCAGACCGCGTAGTTTATCACTCTTACCACCTACAGCCGCTTCAGTAAGTACACGAGTAGTTTCCTGGAACGA
This sequence comes from Shewanella eurypsychrophilus, assembly GCF_007004545.3. Lineage (NCBI taxonomy): Bacteria > Pseudomonadati > Pseudomonadota > Gammaproteobacteria > Alteromonadales > Shewanellaceae > Shewanella > Shewanella eurypsychrophilus. The sequence goes on from NZ_CP045503.2 coordinate 5,596,007, forward strand.
TGCAGCAGAGATAAATGACTCTGTCGCTAGTGATGCCTTGGTAATACCAAGAAGTTCACGATCGAATGTCGCAGGCTTCTTACCTTGCGCTTCAAGTTCGCGGTTAGCGATCTTAACGCGAGCCACTTCAGCTTGCTCACCAGCTAAGAACTTGCTATCACCTGCATCAGTGATTAAACACTTACGTAGCATCTGGCGAATGATCACTTCGATATGCTTATCGTTAATTTTTACGCCCTGAAGACGGTAAACGTCTTGGACTTCATTAACGATATAGTTAGCCACTTTATGAATACCACGAAGACGTAGAATATCATGTGCAGCTTCAGCACCATCGGCAATAACTTCACCACGTTCGACTTTTTCACCTTCGAACACGTTAAGGTTACGCCACTTAGGGATCATCTCTTCGTATGGCTTGCCACCATCAGCAGGCGTGATCAACAGACGACGCTTACCTTTAGTTTCTTTACCAAACGAGATAGTACCTGAGTATTCAGCAAGAATTGCTGGCTCTTTTGGCTTACGTGCTTCGAATAAATCAGCAACACGAGGTAGACCACCGGTAATATCACGAGTCTTTGACGACTCCTGTGGAATACGTGCTAACGCATCACCAACGTTGATCGTAGCGTTATCATCCTGGTTGACAATTGCGTTGCCAGGTAGGAAATATTGCGCCGGTACTTCAGTACCAGGGATCATCAAGTCATTACCATCAGCGCCAACTAGACGAATCGCAGGACGCATCTCTTTACCAGCTGTTGGACGTTGACCGACTTCCATCACCACGATTGAAGACAGACCCGTAAGATCATCGGTCTGACGTGTCATAGTGACGTTTTCAATCATATCGACGAACTTGTTACTACCCGCTACTTCAGAAATGATCGGGTGAGTGTGCGGATCCCAGTTAGCGATAATCTCGCCAGCTGCCACAGTAGATTCTTCAAGTTTCTCTAGAATCGTACCGTAAGGGACCTTATAACGCTCTTTCTCACGACCGAGTTCGTCAATAATGGCGATCTCAGAAGAACGAGAAACAATAACCAACTTGCCTTCGCTGCTAGTAACATGCTTAGCATTATGTAGCTTAACAGTACCCGCGTTCTTAACTTGAATGTTGTTTTCAGCTGAAGCTCGAGACGCTGCACCACCAATGTGGAAGGTACGCATCGTTAGCTGTGTTCCTGGCTCACCAATAGATTGAGCAGCAACAACACCAATAGCCTCGCCTTGGTTGATGATATGGCCACGAGCCAAATCACGACCATAACAAGCTTTACAAACACCGAAATCGGTATTACAGCTAATGACTGAACGGACGATCATTTCATCGACTGAATGCTCTTCTAACAAGTCACACCAAGCTTCATCTAGCAAAGTATTACGAGGAGCAAGTACCTTTTCAGAACCTGGGTACATAACATCGACAGCAACCACACGACCAAGTACACGCTCACGCAATGGCTCAACAACATCACCACCTTCGATAAGCGGCTTCATTGTTAGACCTTCGTGAGTACCACAATCGTCTTCGATAACAACTAAATCTTGAGCCACATCAACTAGACGACGAGTTAGGTAACCCGAGTTAGCAGTCTTAAGTGCTGTATCGGCTAGACCTTTACGTGCACCGTGAGTCGAGATAAAGTACTGTGAAACGTTTAGACCTTCACGGAAGTTAGCTACAATAGGCGTTTCAATGATTGAGCCATCAGGCTTAGCCATCAGACCACGCATACCAGCTAGCTGACGAATCTGTGCAGCACTACCACGAGCACCCGAATCGGCCATCATGTAGATACTGTTGAAAGACTCTTGCTCTTCCTCTTCGCCATCACGGTTAATCACTGTCTCAACAGACAGGTTATCCATCATTGCTTTAGAGATTTTTTCGTTAGCACTTGCCCAGATATCAATAACCTTGTTGTAACGCTCACCGGCAGTTACAAGACCTGACTGGAACTGCTCTTGAATTTCAAGAACTTCAGCTTCAGCATCAGCTACTAAGGTGTATTTCTCAGCTGGGATAACCATATCGTTGATACCTACAGAGGCACCAGAAACAGTTGCATAGTGGAAACCGGCATACATCAATTGATCAGCAAAGATAACAGTATCTTTAAGACCTAGTTGACGGTAACAGGTGTTCAGTAACTTAGAGATCTGCTTCTTACCCATGTTCTGGTTAACCAGATCATAAGAAAGGCCCTTAGGCAGAATGCGAGAGAGTAATGCACGACCCACTGTAGTATCTACGATACGACGTGCTTCGCTGCGCTCACCATCTTCTGCAATATGAGTCTCAGTTACGCGAACCTTGATGCGTGCATGGATAGCAGCAAAGCCAGTGCGGTAAGCTTTTTCGACTTCGTCGATAGACTCAAACGCCATACCTTCACCTTTACCGTTAACACACTCACGGCTGGTGTAGTACAGACCCAATACAACATCTTGCGACGGTGTGATAACCGGCTCACCGTTTGCAGGTGAAAGAATGTTGTTGGTAGACATCATTAGCGAGCGTGCTTCTAACTGTGCTTCCAGAGTTAGTGGCACGTGAACAGCCATTTGGTCACCATCGAAATCGGCGTTGTACGCCGCACAAACGAGTGGGTGAAGCTGAATCGCTTTGCCTTCAATCAGTACCGGCTCAAATGCCTGGATACCAAGACGGTGAAGTGTTGGCGCACGGTTAAGCATGACTGGATGTTCACGAATCACATCGTCTAGCACATCCCATACTTCAGGCACTTCACGCTCTACCATCTTCTTAGCTGCTTTAATCGTTGTCGCTAGACCACGACCTTCAAGCTTGCCATAGATGAAAGGCTTAAATAGCTCTAGTGCCATCTTCTTTGGAAGACCACACTGATGTAAGCGAAGAGTTGGACCTACGGTAATAACCGAACGACCAGAGTAATCCACACGCTTACCTAGCAAGTTCTGACGGAAACGACCTTGCTTACCTTTGATCATATCGGCCAAAGATTTAAGCGGACGCTTGTTAGAACCTGTAATAGCACGACCACGACGACCGTTATCCAATAGCGCATCAACAGATTCTTGCAACATACGCTTTTCGTTACGTACGATGATATCTGGAGCAGCTAAATCTAACAGACGCTTTAGACGGTTGTTACGGTTGATCACACGACGGTAAAGGTCGTTCAAATCAGACGTAGCAAAACGACCGCCATCTAGTGGTACTAGTGGACGAAGATCTGGTGGCAGAACCGGAAGCACTTTAAGGATCATCCACTCAGGCTTGTTACCTGATTGGAAGAAAGCCTCAATAAGCTTAAGACGCTTAGTGATCTTCTTACGACGAGTCTCAGAATTGATAGATGGCAATTCTTCGCGCATCATCTCAATTTCTTTCTCAAGCTCGATAGCACGTAGCAATTCTAGAACTGCTTCAGCACCCATCTTAGCTTCGAATTCATCACCGTACTCTTCCAATGCATCCAGATAGTTTTCTTCTGTCAGCATTTGGCCGCGTTCAAGACTGGTCATGCCAGGCTCGATTACTACGAAAGATTCGAAGTAAAGTACACGTTCGATATCACGAAGAGTCATATCTAGCATCAAACCGATACGAGACGGAAGTGACTTCAAGAACCAAATATGTGCAACTGGGCTGGCTAGATCGATGTGACCCATACGCTCACGACGTACTTTAGTCTGTGTAACTTCAACGCCACACTTTTCACAGATCACACCACGGTGCTTAAGACGCTTATACTTACCGCATAAACATTCGTAATCTTTTACTGGACCAAAAATACGCGCACAGAATAAGCCTTCACGCTCAGGCTTAAAGGTACGGTAGTTAATGGTTTCTGGCTTCTTAACTTCACCAAATGACCAAGAACGGATCAGATCTGGCGACGCTAGTCCGATCTTGATGCCGTTAAATTCTTCAGTCTTGCTTTGCTGTTTCAGAAACTTTAATAAGTCTTTCACGTTTCTCTCCTGAAGGAGTTAAACCGAGTGCCCCGCTAATGCAGGACACCAATTTATTGCCAAACTAACCTAAGTTAGTTTTAGTCTTGATCCAACTCGATATTAATACCAAGTGAACGGATCTCCTTCAACAATACGTTGAATGACTCTGGCATGCCTGGTTGCATCTGGTAGTTACCGTCGACGATGCTCTTATACATCTGTGTTCGACCGTTAACATCATCAGACTTAACAGTTAGCATTTCTTGAAGGGTATATGCTGCACCGTATGCTTCTAGTGCCCATACTTCCATCTCACCGAAACGCTGACCACCAAACTGAGCTTTACCGCCCAGTGGCTGCTGAGTAACAAGACTGTACGAACCGGTAGAACGGGCGTGCATCTTATCGTCAACCAAGTGGTTAAGTTTAAGCATGTACATGTAACCAACGGTTACCTGACGCTCAAACTCATTACCTGTACGACCATCGTATAAGGTACGCTGTCCAGAGGTAGGTAGGCCAGCTAGTGCTAACATTTCCTTAATCTCTTTCTCTTTTGCACCATCAAACGCTGGAGTCGCAATAGGGATACCACCCTTAAGGTGCTTAGCAAGACGTACAACTTCATCATCTGTGAATGAGTTGATATCGACGCGCTGTTGCACTTCGTCACCTAATTCATAAACATCTTTGATATAGCTACGTAATTCAGCAAGTTCGCGTTGCTCTTCAAGCATTGCAGTGATCTTATCACCGATACCTTTAGCCGCTGCGCCCATATGCACCTCAAGAACCTGACCGATGTTCATACGAGATGGTACACCTAGTGGGTTCAGAACGATGTCAATTGGGTTGCCGTTTTCATCGTAAGGCATGTCTTCAACAGGGTTAATCTTAGAGATAACACCCTTGTTACCGTGACGACCCGCCATCTTATCACCAGGCTGGATAGTACGTTTAACTGCAAGGTAAACCTTAACAATCTTCAATACACCAGGTGCTAAATCATCACCTTGAGTGATCTTACGACGCTTGATCTCAAACTTCTTATCGAAATCAGCTTTTAGTTCGTCATGCTGTTCGGCAAGTTGCTCAAGCTCTGTCTGCTTTGCTTCATCATCAATTGTCTGTACTAACAACTGAGAACGAGGAATAGCATCAAGCTGTGCCTGTTCGAATCCTGCATTTAGTAACAGCTTGCGTGCACGTCCGTAAACACCCTCTTCGAGGATCTGGAACTCTTCAGACAAATCTTTCTTCGCCTGAGCAACATGCATCTCTTCAATTTCAACAGCACGCTTATCTTTCTCAACGCCGTCACGGGTAAATACCTGTACGTCGATGATAGTACCTTTTACAGAATTAGGTACGCGTAGTGAACTGTCTTTAACGTCAGAGGCTTTTTCACCGAAGATAGCTCGGAGGAGTTTCTCCTCTGGAGTCAGCTGAGTTTCACCCTTAGGTGTCACTTTACCAACTAAAATGTCGCCACCCTTAACTTCAGCACCGATATAAACGATACCTGACTCATCCAGCTTAGAAAGCGCAGACTCACCAACGTTTGGAATATCAGCAGTGATCTCTTCGCTACCTAGCTTAGTGTCACGAGCAATACAAGAAAGCTCCTGAATATGGATAGTCGTGAAACGATCTTCCATAGCAACACGTTCAGAGATAAGGATTGAATCTTCGAAGTTGTAACCGTTCCAAGGCATGAACGCGATACGCATGTTCTGACCAAGAGCCAAATCACCTAAATCGGTAGATGGACCATCGGCTAAAACGTCACCACGAACAACCGGATCACCCATCGAACAACAAGGACGTTGGTTAATACAGGTGTTCTGGTTAGAACGCGTGTATTTAGTCAAGTTGTAGATGTCGATACCAGCTTCACCAGGAGTAAGCTCAGCTTCGTTAACTTTAACAACGATACGGCTTGCATCGACATAATCGACATAACCGCCACGCTTAGCAGCAACAACAACACCTGAATCGACGGCAATAATACGCTCGATACCTGTACCGACTAATGGCTTATCAGCTCTTAGTGTTGGTACAGCTTGACGTTGCATGTTCGCACCCATCAAGGCTCGGTTAGCATCATCGTGTTCTAGGAACGGAATCAATGACGCCGCAACTGAAATGATCTGCTGTGGCGATACATCCATATATTGAATGTCACCAGCGGTCATAAAGGTTGAATCACCTTTGTGACGACAAGCAATTAGCTCGTCCATCATGCGACCATTTTCATCAAGGTCTACGATTGCTTGCGCGATAACGTAACGACCTTCTTCGATTGCAGATAGGTAATCGACCTGATCTGTCACAACACCATCGATAACTTTACGATAAGGTGTTTCGAGGAAGCCGTAAGAGTTAGTACGAGCGAAACTTGCTAATGAGTTGATTAGACCAATGTTTGGACCTTCAGGGGTCTCAATTGGACATAAACGACCATAGTGAGTCGGGTGTACATCTCGAACTTCGAAACCTGCACGTTCACGGGTCAAACCACCAGGGCCAAGAGCCGAAATACGGCGCTTATGCGTCACTTCAGAAAGCGGGTTGTTTTGATCCATAAACTGAGACAGTTGAGAAGAACCGAAGAACTCTTTAACTGCTGCAGAGATAGGCTTAGCATTGATAAGATCTTGTGGCATTAGCTCATTAAGATCACCAAGACTTAGACGCTCACGTACGGCACGTTCTACACGAACTAGACCAACACGGAACTGATTCTCAGCCATCTCGCCAACACTACGGATACGACGGTTACCCAAGTGATCGATATCATCGACTTCATCGCCACCATTACGAATAGTAATGATGTTCTTCATTACCGCAACGATGTCTTCTTTAGTCAGGATACCTGAACCTTCATCTTCGCCAATGCTCAGACGACGGTTGAACTTCATACGACCTACTTTAGATAGATCATAACGTTCTTCGCTAAAGAATAAGTTGTTGAATAGGGCTTCTGCAGCATCTTTGGTTGGTGGCTCGCCAGGACGCATCATACGATAGATTTCTACAAGCGCTTCAAGGCGGTTTGTAGTTGAATCGATACGTAGGGTATCTGACATGTAAGCACCGTTATCAAGCTCGTTGATATACAGTGTGCTTATCTCTTTAGTGCCAGCCATTGAAAGCTTTGCAAGATCTTCAAGGGTGATCTCTGCGTTAGCAGAAATTAAAACTTCACCTGTATCTGGATCGATATAATCCTGACCAGAAATCTTGCCTGCAATATATTCTACAGGTACTTCAAGCTCTGTGGTGTTCGACTTTTCTAGTTGACGAATATGACGAGCAGTGATGCGACGTCCCTTCTCAACTAAAATTGCACCATCAGCATCCTTGATGTCATAACTTGCTGTCTCGCCACGAAGACGTTCAGCAACAAGATCCATGACAAGTGTATCTTTCTTGATCTTGAAATTAACACGATCGAAGAACAGATCCAGAATATCCTGAGTAGAGTAATCTAGTGCACGCAGAATGATAGAAGCCGCAAGCTTACGACGTCGATCTATACGTACAAATAGTGCATCTTTTGGATCGAATTCAAAATCTAACCAAGAACCACGGTAAGGAATAATACGTGCGTTATATAACACTTTACCAGAAGAGTGGGTCTTGCCGCGGTCATGATCGAAGAACACACCAGGTGAACGGTGTAACTGAGATACGATAACACGCTCAGTACCATTGATAACAAAGGTACCGTTGTCAGTCATAAGAGGGATATCCCCCATGTAGACTTCTTGTTCTTTAATGTCTTTGACTGTTCCAGGTGCAGCTTCACGATCATACAAGACCATTCGCAATTTAACGCGTAGAGGAGCCGAATATGTAACACCGCGGATTTGACACTCTTTCACATCAAAAACAGGCTCACCTAACTTGTAGCTAACATACTGTAGCTCTGAGTTACCAGAAAAGCTCTTGATGGGAAAAACGCTACGGAAGGCAGCTTCAAAGCCACGCTCGCCAGTAGGATCTTGATCGGTGAACTTCTTAAATGAGTCCAACTGTATTGACAATAGGTAAGGGATATCCAAAACTTTTGGACGTTTACCAAAATCTTTACGAATACGCTTCTTTTCAGAATAGGAGTAAACCATGGGTTTCCTCTGATTTCGAGATGTGACCAAGACTGAAACAATCATCTGATTGAAACAGCGCGTTTGCCCATCACCGTTGATGGCAAGAACCTAACCAGTAATCTCTGTTAGGAACTGCATAATCTGGCGACAAACGGTGAATAAAAAATCGCCTGCGCATATAGCGCAAAAAAGGCCGACGGTTAAAAAACCGCCAGCCTTCACCCAATTTCTCGGGCTTAGCAAGTTAAATTATAACTTACTTGATCTCTACAGAAGCACCAGCGGCTTCTAGATCAGTTTTAAGTGTTTCAGCTTCTTCTTTAGAAATAGCTTCTTTAACTGCTACTGGAGCAGCTTCAGCCATTGCTTTAGCTTCTTTCAGGCCAAGACCTGTAGCGCCACGAAGAGCTTTAATTACTTTAACTTTGTTCTCACCGAATGAAGTCATCATGACGTCAAATTCAGTTTGCTCAACAGCAGCGCCGCCATCAGCAGCTCCGCCAGCAACAACAGCAGCAGCAGCAGATACGCCGAACTTCTCTTCCATTGCTTCGATTAGTTCAACAACTTCCATTACAGACATTTCTGCAACAGCGTTTAAGATATCGTCTTTAGTGATAGACATAACAAAAAATTCCTATTGTTCTGAATTTAAGCGGCTAAGTATAAACTTAAGCAGCTTCTTCTTTTTGATCGCGAAGGGCGGCTAGTGTACGTACTAGCTTGCCAGCAGATGCTTCTTTCATTGTCATCATCAACTGAGCTATTGCTTCGTCGTATGTTGGCAGTTTCGCTAAGCGATCAATATCGGTTGCAGGGATTAATTCCCCTTCAAAGGCTGCTGCTTTAATTTCAAATGACTCTTGTTCAGCGGCGAAATCTTTAAGAAGACGCGCTGCAGCACCTGGATGCTCATTAGAGAATGCAATTAAAGTAGGACCGGTAAACATTTCGCTTAGGCACTCAAAATCAGTACCTACAACTGCGCGTTTAACTAATGTATTACGTACAACTTTAACGTATACACCAGCTTCGCGAGCTGCTTTACGCAGACCGGTCATATCACCTACAGTTACACCGCGTGAATCGGCTACAACTGCAGATAAAGCACCTTTGGCAACTTCGTTGACTTCAGCAACAATCGCTTTTTTGTCTTCGAGTCCTAATGCCATTGGCTTTACTCCTGGATTAAACCTAGGGAATTCCCTAGCAATTACCATATTAACTACTAAATGTAGTTAACGATTTACGGTGCTTATCCAGTAGAAAAAATCTTTCTGGGGTCCGACACCGTCTACGTAGGAAATTAAGTTAACCTTTAAGGAAAACACCTACGGTCTTGGACGGAAGTCTACGCTTTGACCATCTAAATGGTTAAAATATAGACCTCAACCCACAAGGTGCGCGCATTATAGACTAATACGGCAGCCTTGTAAAATTACTTAAGGTCAGCCAGAGTACTCTGGTCAACTGCAACACCTGCGCCCATAGTGGTCGAGATGCTGATTTTCTTCAAGAAAACACCTTTGGCTGCAGCAGGCTTAGCTTTCACTAATGCCGCAACAAGTGCTTCCAAGTTTTCTATAAGATGTGCAGGTTCGAAGTCCACTTTACCGATAGTAGAGTGAATGATACCGTTCTTATCAGTACGGTAACGAACTTGACCAGCTTTAGCGTTCTTAACTGCTTGAGCAACGTTTGGCGTTACTGTGCCAGTCTTAGGGTTAGGCATTAGACCACGTGGGCCTAAGATCTGACCTAGTTGACCAACAACACGCATTGCATCTGGAGAAGCAATAACAACGTCGAAGTTCATCTCACCAGCTTTAACTTGTGCAGCAAGCTCGTCCATACCGACTAGCTCAGCGCCAGCTTCTTTTGCAGCTTCAGCGTTTGCACCTTGTGTGAATACAGCAACACGGATATCACGACCAGTACCGTGTGGCAGTACAGTAGCACCGCGAACGTTTTGGTCAGATTTACGTGGATCAACACCAAGATTTACAGCAACGTCTACGCTCTCAACGAACTTAGCAGTAGCTAGTTCTTTAAGAAGTGCGACAGCTTCATTGATATCGTAGTTTTTAGTTACTTCTACTTTTTCGCGAATTATGCGAGCACGCTTAGTTAGCTTTGCCATTATCTTAGTCCTCTACTACCAAACCCATTGAACGTGCAGTACCTTCAATTGTGCGAGTCATCGCATCAATATCAGAACCAGACATGTCAGCCGCTTTTGTTTCAGCAATTTCCTGAACAGCGCTACGCTTGATAGTTCCCACTTTTTCAGTGTTAGGACGACCAGAACCAGACTTCAGACCAGCTGCTTTAAGCAGTAGGAAAGATGCTGGAGGCGTCTTAGTTTCAAAAGTGAAAGAACGGTCTGTATATACAGTGATAACTACAGGAATCGGCATGCCTTTCTCGAACTTATCAGTACGAGCATTGAATGCTTTACAGAATTCCATGATGTTAACACCCTTTTGACCTAGGGCAGGACCAACTGGTGGCGACGGGTTTGCAGCACCGGCTGCTACTTGTAGCTTGATGTAACCATCAACTTTCTTAGCCATGAGTATTTCCTCAAATTGGGTTCAAACGCCACTGACGACATGTCAGTTAAGCTCCCCGAAAAACAATGGGTGCGGATTTTATAACAAAATCGCACCCAGTCCAAATACTTTTTGTATTTAATTTAATCAGCTCTTTTCGATCTGACCAAAGTCTAGCTCAACAGGAGTAGAACGACCGAAGATCATTACAGAAACCTTAACGCGGTTTTTCTCGTAATCAACTTCTTCAACAGTACCGTTAAAGTCGGCAAAAGGACCGTCAGTAACACGCACCACTTCACCAGGTTCAAACATAACGCGATGTGTCGGAGACTCAGTCGTTTCCTGCAGACGTTGTAAAATCCTGTCAGCTTCTTTATCTGAAATAGGAGCAGGACGATCTGAAGTACCACCAATGAAACCCATCACGCGAGGGATGCTTTTCACTAAGTGCCAGCTTTCATCGTTCATATCCATCTGGACCAATACATAGCCAGGGAAGAACTTACGCTCACTCTTACGACGTTGACCAGCTCTCATCTCAACAACTTCTTCAGTTGGGACAAGAATTTCGCCAAAGTAGTGCTCCATGCTGTGCATCTGAATATACTCATTCAGAGTTTTAAGCACTCGACCTTCATAACCAGAAAATGCCTGGACCACATACCATCTTTTTTTAGCTTCAGTTGCTTCAGTCATACGAAGTGCCTATACGCCTGTAATAAAATTAACAATTCTCAGTAATACTGCGTCCATACCCCAAAGGATCAACGCAAGAACACCGGTTGCAGCTAATACAATAAATGTTGTATTTAGCGCTTCTTGACGTGTAGGCCAAACCACCTTACGTACTTCAATTTGTGCTTCACGAGCAAAGACGAGCGCTTGCTTGCCTTTCTCTGTCTGTAGCGCTATAAAGCCTGCAATGGCAAACGCTACTACTACGCTTATTGCACGTACTAATACACTTGCCTCGTTATACATCTGGTTGCCGACAATTGCAGTTGCCAACAAGATAACGACTATAGCCCACTTTACGATATCCAGAGAGTTACCCTGGCTTTCAGTATTTGTTGTCATCGATTAATTCCGTTACTCACTACGACCTGAGGTGGTATTAGGTTGAAAAGTTTCAGTAAACCTTATCTAACCACATAATTCCGAGCTTACTACTCTCGAAGCGCTTAATTGTAAGCTCAGAGGGTCAAAAATCGGTCATAGATTGTATTCTTATTCCAGCAAGTAATCAAGAATACAAGCGCACTTGAGCCGACTAAAATGCAAAATAACAAAAAAGGAAGCCGAAGCTTCCTTTTCTTTAGTGTCTTGCAAGACTAATCGCTATTAAGCGATGATCTTAGCTACAACACCAGCACCAACAGTACGGCCACCTTCACGGATAGCGAAGCGTAAACCTTCATCCATCGCGATTGGGCAGATTAGTGTTACTACCATCTGAACGTTATCACCAGGCATTACCATCTCTACGCCTTCTGGAAGCTCGATAGTACCGGTTACGTCAGTTGTACGGAAGTAGAACTGTGGACGATAGCCTTTGAAGAATGGAGTGTGACGTCCGCCTTCTTCTTTTGACAGAACATAGATTTCTGATTCAAAAGTTGTATGTGGAGTGATTGAACCTGGAGCAGCTAGAACCTGACCACGCTCAACGTCTTCACGCTTAGTACCACGTAGAAGAACACCACAGTTCTCACCTGCACGACCTTCGTCAAGCAGCTTACGGAACATTTCAACACCAGTACAAGTCGTCTTAGTCGTATCTCTGATACCAACGATTTCTACTTCTTCACCAATTTTGATGATACCGCGCTCTACACGACCAGTTACAACTGTACCACGGCCTGAGATTGAGAAAACATCTTCGATTGGAAGAATGAATGCACCATCGATAGCACGCTCTGGCTCTGGGATATAAGTATCCAAAGCATCTGCAAGCTCAAGAATCTTAGCTTCCCAATCAGCTTCGCCTTCAAGGGCTTTAAGTGCTGAACCTTGGATAACTGGTAGGTCATCACCTGGGAAGTCATATTCAGAAAGAAGTTCACGAACTTCCATTTCTACAAGCTCAAGAAGCTCTTCATCATCTACCATGTCACATTTGTTCATGAATACGATGATGAAAGGTACGCCAACCTGACGAGAAAGCAGGATGTGCTCACGAGTCTGTGGCATTGGACCATCTGTAGAAGCAACTACTAGAATTGCGCCATCCATTTGAGCAGCACCAGTGATCATGTTTTTAACATAATCGGCGTGACCAGGACAATCTACGTGTGCGTAGTGACGTGCAGGAGTATCATACTCGATGTGAGAGGTATTAATTGTAATACCGCGCTCACGCTCTTCAGGAGCGTTATCGATCTGTGAGAAATCTTTAACATCACCACCGTAAGTCTTTGCCAAAACAGCAGAGATAGCAGCAGTTAGAGTAGTTTTACCATGGTCAACGTGACCGATGGTGCCCACGTTTACGTGAGGTTTGCTACGTTCAAATTTTTCTTTAGCCATGGTATTGCCCCAATTAGAGATCTTGGTGATGAAACCAACATACAACAAAAAATCCGATGCATTTAAAGGCAACGAATCGATTAAATTTAGAGTAACTAGGAATTTTAACAGGTTGGCGCTGAAGGGTAGAATCTAATAACCTAACCCCTTTTCAGGGGCGTGCTCAGTATAGAGCACTTTCAGCGAATATTGGAGCGGATGGCGGGAATCGAACCCGCGTTATCAGCTTGGAAGGCTGGAGTAATACCATTATACGACATCCGCGCAACCTACTAAGGCTACCTAACTACTTAGAATATGGTGGAGGGAGAAGGATTCGAACCTTCGAAGGCTGAGCCGTCAGATTTACAGTCTGATCCCTTTGGCCACTCGGGAACCCCTCCAGGGAAATGGTGCCGGCACCAAGAGTCGAACTCGGGACCTACTGATTACAAGTCAGTTGCTCTACCAACTGAGCTATGCCGGCGTGTCATTTCGGTAGCGGATATTATGGAAGTGTGAGCATAAGTGCAATAGGTTTTTTTAAAAAAACCTAAAAAAGATGCCGAATGTCGTTTTTTCACCCACAAAAATTCAATTTAGATGCTTTTTTAGACGCGTTGTTTTTTTATTAGCAAACAGCCCCAGGATATGACGCATTAATATTGTTCATCAGAAATTGATAGTGTACTGTTCCCTCCTCAAATGGAGAGAAGCAATGGCAAGCGATAATCAAATTCATAATGCTCTGTATCTAGCATTTCAAAGATCTCAGTGGGCCGAACTACGTGAATCTGTACCGCTCACCTTAAATGAGTCAGAGCTGACAACACTACGAGGCATAAATGAAAAACTTTCTCTCGATGAAGTTACGGATATCTACCTCCCTTTGAGTCGCTTATTAAACTTAATTATAGGGGCCAAGCAAAAGCGCGGTCTTGTACTTAATGAATTTCTCAGCCATAAGCCTCCTAAACGGCCTTATATCATCAGTATTGCTGGTAGCGTTGCTGTAGGCAAAAGTACCACCGCACGTATTCTACAGTCGCTACTCAGCCAGTGGAGTGAACACCCTAAGGTCGATCTAGTCACCACTGATGGGTTTCTATACCCACTTGCAGAACTAAAACGACGTGGCTTGTTACAGCGTAAGGGCTTCCCTGAAAGTTATGATATGAAGATGCTAGTTGAATTCATCTCTAAAATTAAGGCTGGGGATACTAATGTTCAGGCTCCAATATATTCCCACATCAGCTATAACAGGGTTTCTGATAAAACCCAGAGCATCCAACAGCCTGATATCCTTATCATCGAAGGCCTAAACGTATTGCAGAATGGCCAAGATGCAGCTGTCGGCATCCAGCAGCCTTTCGTTTCTGATTTTGTTGATTTTTCTATTTATGTCGACGCACAAGAAAGCTTACTAAAAAAATGGTATATCGATAGGTTTCTGCAGTTTCGTGGGGGGGCATTTAGTGATGAAAAATCATATTTCCATCACTACTCAAAACTTAATGATCAAGAAGCAACAAGCATAGCAGCCAATATCTGGGACAGTATTAACGGTCCAAATCTTAAGCTTAATATTGAACCTACACGCGATAGAGCTCACCTAATACTACAAAAAGGTGAAGATCACCTAATGAGCCAGGTACTACTGCGTAAATAGTAACTAAGAAGCGCTTAGCCACCGCTTCTTAAGCTTATTTCGCCACCGACAAATGGTACTAGGCCCTTATCAGTCTCAAGTAATATCGCGCCTGTTGAGTCAATACCTTTACAGATACCATTGATCTCATTGTCACCCATCAGTAACTTTACCTGTTTACCAAAGAATATATCGACTGCTTTCCAGCGCTCAAGAAATGCAGTTAACCCATCATTCTGAAAAGTTTCCAGATCGATTTTCAACTGCTTTTGCAATGCCACGGCTAGATCCGTTTTCTCCGGACAAGATGGGTTGTCAGACAGATCGCTCCATGCTTGATCAATTTTATCGCCCTGAGCGTGCGACATAGATATATTGATCCCTATTCCTATCACTAAATGACATTCACTATCAGGCTGACCGCTCATCTCAATCAATACGCCGGCTAGTTTTTTATTATTTAAGTAAATATCATTTGGCCACTTGACGCCTAAGTCATCAATGCCCAAACATTTTAGAACCTCTACTAACGCACATGCCACCACTAAGCTAAGACCAGATGCTTGAGCCATTCCCTGCTCTAGCTTCCAGTACATAGAACAATATAGATGACAGCCGTAAGGAGACACCCAATTTCTGCCGCGGCGTCCACGACCTGCTGATTGATACTCTGCAATACAGATATCACCAGAGCTCAGCTCTTCGACATGCTTAAGTAAAAAAGCATTCGTGCTCGGAAGTTCATCAAAATAGAAACATCTACTGAGGATCGAAGATGTCAATTTAGCTTCATTGATAAGTGAAACGGGATTGGCAAGCTTATAACCTTTGCCTTTAACGCTGTAAATTTCAACACCATAGCCCTCTAGGGAACTTATATGGTTACCAATTGCAGTCCTGGAGATCCCCGCCTGTTGTGCCAACTCTTCACCCGAGACAAACTGCTGACCTGATAAAGCAGCTAATATTTCTCTTTTCCGACTCCATTGTTCAATCATCTTCTAATTCCTTTTCACCGTTAGCGCCTATGATTCTTGGTTCAGCCTCTAAATCTATGCCATAGAGATCTGTTATCGCTCCAATAACTTTTTTAGCCAGATGTGTGACATCCTCTCCTGTGGCGTAGCCTAAGTTAACCAAAACAAGAGCCTGTTGCTCATGGACTGCAGCATCTCCAACCTTAAGCCCCTTTAGCCCTGCTTTATCAATTAACCATCCAGCTGCCAATTTAACTGAATCTTCATCTACAGTGAAACCTACTATACCCGGATGATTTTCAACTAAGGAGTCGAATACTGCACGAGAAACGATGGGGTTCTTAAAGAAACTTCCCGCATTACCAAGCACAGCAGGGTTAGGAAGCTTAGTATTTCGCATATTACAGATACAATCGAATACCTGTTTGGCTGTCACAGCCTCTTTCTCAAACGCCCTCAGTGGTCCGTAAGATATCACCGGTTCCCAGCGCTTACGCAACTTGAGTCCAACCGATGTAATCACAGCACAGCTAAGCAACTCCCCCTTAAAAATTGAATCTCTATAGCTAAATTTACACTCATTGGCAGCCAAGCGTTTCAATTCACCGTTTCTAAGATCGAGATACTCAACCCAATCACAGACTTGCATCAGTTCGACACCATAAGCACCAATATTCTGAATTGGAGCCGCGCCTACAGTCCCCGGTATCAAGGCTAAATTTTCTAGTCCAGAGATAGACATTGAAAGCGTTGTCTCGACTAAATCATGCCAGTTTTCGCCTGCTGCCACGCCCAGGTAATGATATTCATCGTCCTCGGCAAACTCTATGCCCTTAGTCTCCACATGAACTACGGTACCTAAGTAGTCATCTGTCAGTACAACATTGCTCCCCCCACCAAGAACCAAAAAACGTTGCTCACTTCTATAGAGTTCCAAACAAGTAGAAATCAGTTCAGCTTTAGATTTCACATTGATCAACTCAGCGCAGCTATGGTCGATATTAAAGGTATTGTAGGATTTTAATGAATAAGGAGCCGCAGACATAGATAGAAACTTTTAGAGAACATTAAAGCGGCATTGTAGCGTATTTAGCCATCAGAAAGAATTGTCACGACATCGAAGCATGATTTATGAAAATAATTTCACTCAATTAATAAGCTGATTATTCTTTTCGCCAAAATGCACAGACAGAAAATGGATGGAGTGTATGCCAAATCAATGTCTGGAACACTTCTGTTAAACCAAGAGTGGCACAACTGAACTACGAAGTGCATGGATGCACAAATGTCACGTAGACCATGGATGGTCGAGAGTGACCGCTACTTTAGCAAAGCGCTTATACAGCCCACTCAACTATTTTGTAATCATTTTCACTCAAAAAACAGACACGAAAAAGCCCTAACACTCCTTGTTTATAAGAAGTGTTAGGGCTTATCGTAACGTTGGCAAAGCGGACTATCTCTTTTAAAAGACGAACCCGCGTCCCCCGGCGTGACAGGCCGCTTTCCGTTTAATAAAGAGGCTAACCAACTGAACTACCGCTCTGCTTTTATTTTTTCCTACTCAAAAATCAGACACGAAAAAGCCCTAACATTGCTGTTAGGGCTTATCGTAATGTTGGCGGAGCGGACGGGACTCGAACCCGCGACCCCCGGCGTGACAGGCCGGTATTCTAACCAACTGAACTACCGCTCCTTTAGTAAAGTGCTTGCGCATATTACTAAATTCTTTATAGTCTCTGATTTATCACTATCAGTAGACTTTGTCTTCACTTTCTAGAAAGTGGAAACTAATTAGGCGCCTGGAAATGACCTACTCTCACATGGGGAGACCCCACACTACCATCGGCGCAATTGCGTTTCACTTCTGAGTTCGGGATGGGATCAGGTGGGGCCACAATGCTATGGTTTCCAGACTAATTTGGCAAAATTTCGAAAGCTGGCTATTCAAAAAACTATTAAGTCTTCTAAATTGCAAAATAATTGGTCTAACTTAAATCAAATACGTATTCTTTTGTGCTTATGAAGTAACACACACACTAACTACACAAACCCATCTGGGTTGTATGGTTAAGCCTCACGAGTCATTAGTACAGGTTAGCTCAACGCCTCACAACGCTTACACACCCTGCCTATCAACGTCCTAGTCTCGAACGGCTCTTTAGAGGAATTAAATTCCTAGGGATGACTCATCTTAGGACTCGCTTCCCGCTTAGATGCTTTCAGCGGTTATCGATTCCGAACGTAGCTACCGGGCAATGCTATTGGCATAACAACCCGAACACCAGCGGTTCGTCCACTCCGGTCCTCTCGTACTAGGAGCAGCTTCCTTCAATCATCCAACGCCCACGGCAGATAGGGACCGAACTGTCTCACGACGTTCTGAACCCAGCTCGCGTACCACTTTAAATGGCGAACAGCCATACCCTTGGGACCGACTTCAGCCCCAGGATGTGATGAGCCGACATCGAGGTGCCAAACACCGCCGTCGATATGAACTCTTGGGCGGTATCAGCCTGTTATCCCCGGCGTACCTTTTATCCGTTGAGCGATGGCCCTTCCATTCAGAACCACCGGATCACTATGACCTACTTTCGTACCTGCTCGACGTGTATGTCTCGCAGTTAAGCTGGCTTATGCCATTGCACTAACCGTACGATGTCCGACCGTACTTAGCCAACCTTCGTGCTCCTCCGTTACTCTTTGGGAGGAGACCGCCCCAGTCAAACTACCCACCAGGCACTGTCCTCAACCCCGATTCAGGGGCCAGAGTTAGAACATCAAAACTACAAGGGTGGTATTTCAAGGTTGACTCCACAAAAACTAGCGTCTCTGCTTCAAAGTCTCCCACCTATCCTACACATGTAGGTTCAATGTTCAGTGCCAAGCTATAGTAAAGGTGCACGGGGTCTTTCCGTCTAGCCGCGGGTATACGGCATCTTCACCGCAATTTCAACTTCACTGAGTCTCGGCTGGAGACAGCGTGGCCGTCATTACGCCATTCGTGCAGGTCGGAACTTACCCGACAAGGAATTTCGCTACCTTAGGACCGTTATAGTTACGGCCGCCGTTTACCGGGGCTTCGATCATGAGCTTCTCCGAAGATAACCCAATCAATTAACCTTCCGGCACCGGGCAGGCGTCATACCGTATACTTCCTCTTGCGAGTTTGCACAGTACTGTGTTTTTGATAAACAGTTGCAGCCACCTGGTATCTGCGACTGCCAGCAGCTTAAGGAGCAAGTCCCATCACCGCCGGCAGCGTACCTTCTCCCGAAGTTACGGTACCATTTTGCCTAGTTCCTTCAGCCGAGTTCTCTCAAGCGCCTTGGTATTCTCTACCCAACCACCTGTGTCGGTTTGGGGTACGATTCCTACTAACCTGAAGCTTAGAAGATTTTCCTGGAAGCATGGCATCAACTACTTCATCCCCTTGGGGACTCGTCATCAACTCTCAGCTTTGCAATTTAATGCGTTCACCCGGATTTGCCTAAGTGAACAGCCTACAGCCTTAAACGCGGACAACCAACGCCGCGCTAGCCTAGCCTTCTCCGTCTCTCCATCGCAGTTAGTAGAAGTACGGGAATATTAACCCGTTTCCCATCGATTACGCCTTTCGGCCTCACCTTAGGGGTCGACTTACCCTGCCCTGATTAACATTGGACAGGAAACCTTGGTCTTTCGGCGAGGGAGTTTTTCACTCCCTTTATCGTTACTCATGTCAGCATTCGCACTTCTGATACCTCCAGCGTGGGTTACCCCTTCGCCTTCAACGGCTTACAGAACGCTCCTCTACCGCTTGCTAGTAAACTAGCAAACCCATAGCTTCGGTGTATTGCTTAGCCCCGTTAAATCTTCCGCGCAGGCCGACTCGACTAGTGAGCTATTACGCTTTCTTTAAATGATGGCTGCTTCTAAGCCAACATCCTAGCTGTCTAAGCCTTCCCACATCGTTTCCCACTTAGCAATAACTTTGGGACCTTAGCTGATGGTCTGGGTTGTTTCCCTTTTCACGACGGACGTTAGCACCCGCCGTGTGTCTCCCGTATAGTACTCATTGGTATTCGGAGTTTGCAAAGGGTTGGTAAGTCGGGATGACCCCCTAGCCTTAACAGTGCTCTACCCCCAATGGTATTCGTACGAGGCGCTACCTAAATAGCTTTCGAGGAGAACCAGATATCTCCGAGTTTGATTGGCCTTTCACCCCCAGCCACAAGTCATCACCGCATTTTTCAACATACGTGTGTTCGGTCCTCCAGTTGATGTTACTCAACCTTCAACCTGCCCATGGCTAGATCACTCGGTTTCGGGTCTACACCTTGCAACTAAACGCGCAGTTAACACTCGGTTTCCCTACGGCTCCGCTATTCGCTTAACCTTGCTACAAAATGTAAGTCGCTGACCCATTATACAAAAGGTACGCAGTCACGGTCTCAAGGACCGCTCCCACTGCTTGTACGTATACGGTTTCAGGTTCTATTTCACTCCCCTCACAGGGGTTCTTTTCGCCTTTCCCTCACGGTACTGGTTCACTATCGGTCAGTCAGGAGTATTTAGCCTTGGAGGATGGTCCCCCCATGTTCAGACAAGATGTCACGTGTCCCGTCCTACTCGTTTTCATCTATAGTTAGTTTTCATGTACGGGGCTATCACCCTGTGCCGCTGAGCTTTCCAACTCATTCCACTAACACCCTATAGACTTAAGGGCTAATCCCCGTTCGCTCGCCGCTACTAGGGGAATCTCGGTTGATTTCTTTTCCTCCGGGTACTTAGATGTTTCAGTTCCCCGGGTTTGCCTCACATACCTATGTATTCAGTATGTGATACTCACTTATGTGAGTGGGTTTCCCCATTCGGATATCGTTAGCTCAAATGCTTGTTACTAGCTCGCCAACGCTTTTCGCAAGTTACTACGTCCTTCATCGCCTCTGACTGCCAAGGCATCCACCGTATACGCTTAGTCACTTAACCATACAACCCACATAGGACTGTATCGCAACTAATGGTGTTTACTTTCGCCAAAAGAATACTCTTGAAGTGCATTGCTGCACTTCGGCACTTGATTTAAGTGTTTGAGAACTCAATTATTTTATATTTCGCGCTAATGCTATAAACCACTGCAATTACCGAATCTTACGAATCAGCTTTCACAATAGTCCCTTTCACATTAACACTATCAGCTTTCCAAATTTTTAAAGAACGGGCTTAAAAAAGCCAAAGATAAAGTCTTAGTTTATCTTTGGCATCTCTATCCAATGCATGCCTTACTTTCTGCTGGAAAAGTAAGTTTACTTAGTCAATCAGAGTAACCTCTGAAAACTAGCAAAGTAAATGGTCTATCTACAAGAGAGTCATCGAACCTAGGTTCTTAACAATCAAGTAAATGGTGGAGCTATGCGGGATCGAACCGCAGACCTCCTGCGTGCAAGGCAGGCGCTCTCCCAGCTGAGCTATAGCCCCATTTACATGCAGTCAAACAAATATACGTATAACCAAATCTTTTCTTACCAAGGCGGAATGTGGCGACGTTTAACTCTCTAATAAAGAAGTCTAAACGAGTCACTTTCCAACGCAGGAAAGGAGAGATTTTGGTGGGTCAGAGTGGACTTGAACCACCGACCTCACCCTTATCAGGGGTGCGCTCTAACCAGCTGAGCTACAGACCCAACGTATTTTTGCTCTTTCTTTCTATCAAGTAATCTGTGTGAACACTCAGCAAGCATTGAGTTAGTCGTATAGGTAAGGAGGTGATCCAGCCCCAGGTTCCCCTAGGGCTACCTTGTTACGACTTCACCCCAGTCATGAACCACACCGTGGTAAACGCCCTCCCCGAAAGGTTAAGCTATCTACTTCTGGTGCAGCCCACTCCCATGGTGTGACGGGCGGTGTGTACAAGGCCCGGGAACGTATTCACCGTAGCATTCTGATCTACGATTACTAGCGATTCCGACTTCACGGAGTCGAGTTGCAGACTCCGATCCGGACTACGACCGGCTTTGTGGGATTAGCTTGACCTCGCGGCTTTGCGACCCTCTGTACCGACCATTGTAGCACGTGTGTAGCCCTACTCGTAAGGGCCATGATGACTTGACGTCGTCCCCACCTTCCTCCGGTTTATCACCGGCAGTCTCCCTAAAGTTCCCACCATTACGTGCTGGCAAATAAGGATAAGGGTTGCGCTCGTTGCGGGACTTAACCCAACATTTCACAACACGAGCTGACGACAGCCATGCAGCACCTGTCTCACAGTTCCCGAAGGCACCAAGCTATCTCTAGCGAGTTCTGTGGATGTCAAGAGTAGGTAAGGTTCTTCGCGTTGCATCGAATTAAACCACATGCTCCACCGCTTGTGCGGGCCCCCGTCAATTCATTTGAGTTTTAACCTTGCGGCCGTACTCCCCAGGCGGTCTACTTAATGCGTTAGCTTGGGAGCCCAGTAACTAAGTTACCAAACTCCGAGTAGACATCGTTTACGGCGTGGACTACCAGGGTATCTAATCCTGTTTGCTCCCCACGCTTTCGTACCTGAGCGTCAGTCTTTGTCCAGGGGGCCGCCTTCGCCACCGGTATTCCTTCAGATCTCTACGCATTTCACCGCTACACCTGAAATTCTACCCCCCTCTACAAGACTCTAGTTTGCCAGTTCAAAATGCAATTCCCAGGTTGAGCCCGGGGCTTTCACATCTTGCTTAACAAACCGCCTGCGTACGCTTTACGCCCAGTAATTCCGATTAACGCTTGCACCCCTCGTATTACCGCGGCTGCTGGCACGAAGTTAGCCGGTGCTTCTTCTGCGAGTAACGTCACAGCTATAGTTTATTAAACTACAACCTTTCCTCCTCGCTGAAAGTGCTTTACAACCCGAAGGCCTTCTTCACACACGCGGCATGGCTGCATCAGGCTTTCGCCCATTGTGCAATATTCCCCACTGCTGCCTCCCGTAGGAGTCTGGGCCGTGTCTCAGTCCCAGTGTGGCTGATCATCCTCTCAGAACAGCTAGGGATCGTCGCCTAGGTGAGCTATTACCTCACCTACTAGCTAATCCCACCTAGACTCATCTAATCGCGAAAGGCCCGAAGGTCCCCTCCTTTCCCCCGTAGGGCGTATGCGGTATTAGCAGTCGTTTCCAACTGTTATCCCCCACGACTAGGCAGATATCTAGGCATTACTCACCCGTCCGCCGCTCGACAGCAAAGGTAGCAAGCTACCTTCCTGTTTCCGCTCGACTTGCATGTGTTAGGCCTGCCGCCAGCGTTCAATCTGAGCCATGATCAAACTCTTCAATTAAAGTTTTTTGATGCATCACCTTTCGGCAATGACATCGGCTCAACGAATCTTTTGCCTCCACTTTAAAAAGTGAAAACAAATTACTGTTTTCACAAACCCGAAGATTTATGAAGCTTACATATTTTGCTTCTTAATCATTACTCTCTCGAAAGAAAACAAATCATAAGTTGCTATGGTCACTCAGTAGTTCATTGAGTAAATTTTTGATTGCCTACATTCCGAAGAACAGAAGGCAATTTCGAATAACTCAACACCTGTGAGTGCCCACACAGATTACTTGATAAATTGTTAAAGAACTTGGTGCTTGGTAGCACCGCCGCTGACGCTAGGTCGTGGGCTTTTTTACTTACCAACCAAGATGTTTCGTCTTGGCTAGGGAGGCGTATTCTACACTCTCCGTGGTTGGCGTCAAGGGCTTTTAAAAATTTAATTTCAATCGTTTAAACGAAGAAAAAAACTAGCTTACTTGTTGCCCTGACTGCGTTTCAGCTTTCGTTAAGAAGACTGGTTTGCCGTGTCAGTGGATGCGCATTATAGGCAAATTATAAAACCGTGCAACCCCTTTTTTGTCGAATTAGGTTTGCCCGCTGAAGTTTTAAACACCTTGCTAATTTAAGCCTATTTTTCACCCTTTGCACGCTGCTTTATTAACCCTTTATTAAAATTACTTCACTATTAAGCTCATTATTTCAGCAACGGGCTAGTGTATTGCTAAATAATTCATTACCATATACCTGCTATTAACAGTTATTTATCAATTCTTCAGAGATCCTATTTATGCAAAAGCCATTTCTTATTGTTTTGATTATCGCCGTAGTTGGCGCATTCGCGTTTAATCAGTTCGCAGACCTTAATGCTGCAATCGCTTTCTTCACAGGTGCTATTATTGCGAGCGTTGTATTATCACTCCAAGGTAAATCATCTCCAGCCACTAGCAATGCCGCAAGTGTTGAACAATATACGGGTCCAACCATGACCCTGTATGTTGGTAATCTTCCTTATCGTGTACATGAAGGTGAAGTAAAGGAGCTGTTTGGTAAGTACGGCCCTGTAAACTCAGTTAGATTAGTTCGTGATCGCAAGACTGGACGTCGTAAAGGTTTCGGTTTCATTGAGATGTCTGAATCTGGTGCACAGAAAGCGATGACTAAGCTAAATGAATTTGACTTCCAAGAACGTACATTGAAAGTCAGAGAAGCTAAGTCGCAAGATGCTGATAAGAGTGATCGTCAAGCAAACGATTAATTTTACTGTATCGACTAGGGCTTTATAGAGTAACGACTTTATAAAGCCTTTTTTCTTTCTAGCTTTATCTATTCTATGAACCTTTGCTTTATTCACAATTTATTCCACTCTAACTACATTTGTAAAGCCAAAAGCAGATAACGTCGTTTTCAGCCCTTCTCCAATTTCATTCGCTGTATAAAATGCATCGCCACTGATAACTTCATCGCTATGTGATTTGTCGTTTTCACTAGAATGGGCGATAAACGCTTGCTGCTCTATGATACTTATGACCCTGGCAGCAATTGCTTTACCTGAATCAACCAGTAATACTTTATTTCCAAGATACAACTGCATCTCATCTTTTAATATAGGGAAGTGGGTACAACCTAGAACTAATGTATCCAGTTCACTATTCATTAAAGGACTTAAAATCGCTGCAACTTGCCGCTGAGTGACTGGATAACCTGCCGCTTTCTGTTCCGCTAGCAGTACAAGTTCGGATGAGGCATAGAGCTCTACTTTGCATCCTGCAGCAAATCGTGTGATTAATTCGTGGGTGTATGTTCGCTTTATCGTTCCAGGGGTAGCGAGTAAACCTATGCATTTTTTCTTCGATAAAGCTGCTGCTGGTTTTATTGCCGGCACCACACCAACAATAGGAATATCCAGCTCAGTGCGTAATGATGGCAGTACTAAGGTACTCGCAGAGTTACAGGCAATCACAACCATAGAGATGTCATGTCGCGCCACAAACCTTGCGATTAGTGCAACACATCCCTCAATCAGATCTATCTCATCTAGCTCA
Source organism: Shewanella eurypsychrophilus (assembly GCF_007004545.3). Taxonomy (NCBI): domain Bacteria; kingdom Pseudomonadati; phylum Pseudomonadota; class Gammaproteobacteria; order Alteromonadales; family Shewanellaceae; genus Shewanella; species Shewanella eurypsychrophilus. The sequence continues at coordinate 5,621,074 of NZ_CP045503.2, forward strand.
CCATAAGGTAGACGTGCATTATCAAATAAATACAGGTAGCTCTCATCAGGTAGTACTTGTCTAATTTCATCAAGGATAGTTAATCCACCGATCCCAGAATCAAAAACGAGTATAGATTTAGACAAATGGCTTCTCCGTTCACTATATTGATTATGGCACTGCACATTATGATGACGAGTATGTAAACATGCCTAAATTTGAATTTTCACATAAGATACGATAAATCGAAAGCCAGAAACTGGACATCTTTGTCATCTAGTATAATAATTCCGCCCCAAATTAAGCCAAGGTGATCAAGAAATGAATTTAGCGGCAATGGATCCTACGACCTATGATGCGCAATTAGAAGAGAAGCGCATCAAGCTGGAACAGATTTTCACAGACTTCGATACACCAAAGTTAGAAGTTTTCAGCTCAGAGCCAGCTCATTACCGTATGCGTTCAGAATTTCGTATTTGGCATGATGGTGATGACATGTATTACTACATGTTCGATAAAGCATTAGACAGTAAAGTTCGCTGTGACCAATTTTTGCCTGCCAGTCGTCTTATCAATGAGATGATGCCTGAGCTTATTGCGGAACTAAAACCTAATACTCTGTTGAGACATAGATTGTTTCAAATCGATTTCCTTTCGACACACAGTGGTGAGATCCTTGTTTCATTGCTGTACCACAAGCAATTAGATCAGCAGTGGGAAGTCGAAGCGAAAGCCCTAAAAGATAAGTTAGCCGCTAAATTTAACGTTAACTTGATTGGCAGAGCACGCAAACAAAAGTTGATTTTTGATAAAGATTTTGTGATTGAAACCCTGACAGTTAATGATAAAGAGCTGCACTATCATCAAATTGAAAATAGCTTCACTCAGCCTAATGGCAAAGTCTCAGTCAAAATGCTTGAATGGGCGATAGACGTTACTAAAAACAGCACTGGCGATCTCTTGGAGCTTTACTGTGGTAACGGAAACTTCTCTATAGCACTCGCTCAAAACTTTGATCGAGTCTTAGCAACTGAACTTGCAAAACCTTCAGTACAGTCTGCTCAGTTCAACATTGATATAAACAAAGTAGATAACTTACAAATCATCCGCATGTCTGCTGAAGACTTCACCGATGCAATGGCTAAAAAGCGTAGCTTTAGACGATTAGAAGGTATTGATTTAGACAGTTATAACTGTAATACCATTTTTGTCGATCCACCACGAGCAGGTATGGATTCAAACACTGTAAAGTTAGTCCAAGGTTATGAGCGTATTATTTACATCTCTTGTAATCCAAATACCTTAATGGATAACTTACAAGAGCTGACTAAGACACATAAGATCACCCGCTTTGCGCTATTCGATCAATTCCCATATACCGACCATATGGAGTCGGGTGTATTTTTAGAGAGGAAATAACACTCTCTTTAACATATGAAAAAGCCAGTAGTTTTTAGCTACTGGCTTTTTTCATCATTCATCAAACCATAAAAAACAAATCGGCTTAACAGCGATAACAATGAGACGAGGCACGGACCAAGGTTAGCGCCTGTCCATTTTAAGTTGTAAAACTTCAGAACCTTTCGCGACCATTCGTAACTGAATCACTAATCTATCAGCGAGCACTTTCCTATCAACACGCTTCATATCGAGTGCCGCCGCGCCCGCATTAAAGACTAACGTCACTAACGCTTCAGCCTGAGCTCTAGCAAGCTCAGGGCTTCGGTTGGCTGTAGCTTCGGTATAATGAGTTAGCTCAGAGATAAAATGCTCTATCTCCCGCGCAACAGCAGCCCTGAAGGGAGCTGACGTACCAGAACGTTCATGCAACAAGATCCTAAATACATTAGGATTTGACTCTAACACTTCCATAAAGGTTTCAACTGAAATACGAATGACACTGCCACCGGCCTCAGCGCGTTGACGCCCTTTACGCATCAACTGTCTTAATGTTAATCCGCCTTCGTCAACCATAGTCAAACCCAGCTCATTCATGTCTTTAAAATGTCTGTAAAACGAGGTTGGAGCGATTTTGGCTTCGCGAGCAACTTCTCGCAAACTCAGACTAGAAAAACTCCGCTCAGCATTAAGTTGATTGAATGCGGCATCAACAAGTGCCCTACGCGTCTTCTCTTTTTGCTGTGCTCTTACGCCCATCATGGTGGATCCGAAACTTAAATGTAATCTCTAGATAATACATTTTTTAACACTAAAGCACAGCCATTAAGTGGTGTTTTCACCTTGACCAAAACCGTTTTGCAAGCTAAATTAGCGTACAGGTGTACGCTCAATTTTCAACTGGATAATATTAATGACCAAACCTCCGTTAATTTGGACCAATGTGGCCCTCTTTTTAATCACTTTCCTCGGTGCTGCGATCTTAGTCCCTTGGTATGGTATGACTCAAGGCTATGGCATATCTGAATGGTTAGCCTTTATTGTCTTTGCTTTTGCCAGTGGTTTATCTATTACCGCTGGATACCATAGACTCTGGTCACATAAGACCTATAAAGCGAAAGCACCTGTGCGCTTCCTTTTTGCACTTGGTGGAGCCCTAGCGCTGCAGAATAGTGCCCTTCACTGGTCTTCAGACCATAGAGTGCACCATAAGCATGTTGATAATAATGATAAAGACCCTTACTCAGCTAAAATGGGGTTCTGGTACAGCCATATAGGTTGGATGCTAAGAGAGTACCAATCTCAGCGGTACCATGATTATAAAAATGTACGTGATCTTCAAAATGACAAGATAGTGATGTGGCAACACAAATATTATTTGCCTTTAGTGATAGTAATGAATATCGCCTTGCCCGCATTTTTAGGCTGGCTCAATGGTGATATTATGGCAATGCTACTCATGGCAGGTCTATTAAGGCTGGTTGTCGTACACCACTGTACTTTTTTCATCAACTCTCTCGCACATGTATGGGGAAACCAGCCTTACACCGATAAAAATACTGCCAGAGATAACGGTTTTATCGCACTTTTAACCTATGGTGAGGGCTATCATAATTTTCACCATATCTTCGAAAATGATTATCGTAACGGCATACAGTGGTGGCAGTACGATCCTACTAAGTGGTTAATTAATTTACTTAACTGGTGTGGCCAAGCCAAAGATCTTCGAGTTACTCCACAGGAAAGAATTGAGACAGCTAAACTAAAGATGCAACTACAGCGCACCCAAGATCGAGTCTCTAGCCTAAGTAACTGTGATGAGGTGTTAGAAAAGCTGCAGGCAGAATATGAGATATTAAAATCCCATCTGGCTGATTATTACCAGGCAAAGAAAGAGCTGCTCGAAGCAAAACGCAAACAGCTAGCCAACCAGCAATTAGTACAGCAAGTCGACGAGATGAAACAACGTTTCATCCTACAGCATAAGAACTGGAAGCTACTCACTGCCACTTACGCTTAATGTCTTGATAAAATGGCTCGATAACATACCTGTCGAGCCGTTATTTTCACTAGACTAGCTTGCTAATCTATTGTCCCTATTCATACTAGCATCCCTCACAGTCTTCATTCCTGAACACTGTTAATTGAAGTAGCCTGACGATAGGACTATGATGACCGCCTAATCACCTTCTTGAGGGACTTTTGAGCTCATGTCAGAATCTAAAATAAAACTTACCGAATACAGTCATGGTGCAGGGTGCGGCTGTAAAATATCCCCAAAAGTCTTAGGTACAATCTTAGCTTCTCAGCTGCCAGTTTTTGAAGACCCAAACTTGTTAGTTGGCAATCAAACTCGCGATGATGCCGCCGTTTATAAGCTCAATGAAGAAACGGGCATCATCAGCACTACCGATTTCTTTATGCCGATTGTAGATGACCCTTTCACTTTTGGTCGTATTGCTGCGACGAATGCCATTAGTGACATCTATGCCATGGGCGGCACGCCAATGATGGCAATTGCCATTTTAGGCTGGCCGATAAACGTTTTACCTGCAGAGGTCGCACAGCAAGTTGTCGACGGCGGGCGTCAAGCATGTGCCGATGCGGGCATTATGCTCGCAGGTGGGCATAGTATTGATTCACCAGAACCTATTTTTGGTTTAGCCGTCACCGGACAGATCCCTCTTACAGAGCTTAAGCAGAACAATACCGCTCAATCTGGTGATAAGCTTTATCTGACAAAACCTTTAGGCATCGGCATCTTAACCACAGCACAAAAACAGAAAAAAATTGCCGATGAAGATATTAATATCGCGGTCGAGGCTATGTGTGAACTCAATGTGCTTGGTCCGATGATTGCTAAATTATCTGGCGTAAATGCTATGACAGATGTCACTGGGTTTGGACTCGCTGGGCATTTAGTCGAAATGTGCCAAGGTGCCACACTCAATGCACAAATCCAATTATCAGCCATACCTTTACTACCAAAAGCAAAAAGCTATTTAGATATGGGTTGCATACCAGGTGGAACCCATAGAAATTATGATAGCTATGGTGAATACCTTCCTGAGCTCACAGATGATCAGAAAGGTATTATCTGTGATCCTCAAACTAGCGGCGGTCTGCTTATTTCAGTCTCACCAGATGCCGAACAAGAGCTGATTGACTTACTCTCTCAGCATAACGTACCCACTCAGTGTATTGGAACTATGACTAATCAAGCACAAACAACTCTTGTGGAACTCATCTAATGAGTAAGCACCTCGTTCCTAAGAGCGCCTATAAAGAGATCATGCTATCTGAACATCCAATCATGGATGTCAGAGCACCTATTGAATTTAATAAGGGCGCGTTTCCTAGCAGCACTAACTTGCCACTGATGCAGGATGGTGAACGTCAGAAAGTGGGAACCTGTTATAAAGATCGCGGTCAAGCTGCAGCCATCGAACTTGGCCACTCTCTAGTACGAGGCAAGATAAAACAACGCCGGGTCGATGCCTGGCTTGAATATCTAGAGCAAAACCCAGACGCCTATCTTTGTTGTTTTCGTGGTGGCTTAAGATCTCAACTAAGCCAGCAGTGGCTAAAAGATGCGGGCTTGTCTGTTCCCTATATTGAAGGCGGCTATAAAGCCATGCGTCAATATCTTATTGATGTCATTGATGATGCACCAAACCAGAAGCCTACGTTTATTCTTAGTGGCATAACAGGAAGCGGTAAAACAGATTTCTTAGTTAAGCGAACAGAAGCCGTCGATTTAGAAGGAATTGCTCATCACAGAGGTTCCAGTTTCGGCCGCTATCACGAACCACAGCCCAGTCAGATTAATTTTGAGAACCGTTTAGCGGTCGAGCTTTTAAAGCATCAGGATAGGCATCAAAGCTGTCTGGTTTTAGAAGATGAAAGCTTTCTTATCGGTCGCTCAGCGATTCCAAAAACGTTTTACACAGCCATGCAGTCTGCGCAGGTCTTAGTTCTGGATGAGTCAGATGAGAATCGACATAACAGATTACTAGAAGAATATGTGCATAAGATGCATTCTGGTTATGTTGAACGTCTTGGAGAAGAAGCTGGATTTATCGCATTTTCAGAGTACTTAAGCCAGAGCATCACTGGAATTAAAAAGCGCCTAGGCGGCCAACTTCATGATGAATTTCAATCTATTATTACCCACGCACTAAACGTGCAACAGCAACGTAATAGCACAGAAGCTCATTTGGAATGGATCACTCTACTACTCAGTAAGTATTACGATCCTATGTACCAATTTCAGCTTGATAAAAAGCAATCTAGAGTCGTCTTCAAGGGTAACCATCAAGCCATGCACGAATGGCTAGATGACTACGCAACAAAATAAGAGTCTTAAGCTAAATATCGACAGCGAATCGAACATGCCTCTAATCATTTTGCAGAGGCATGTTTTGCTGATTCAATGCCGTTAATACAACATGTATTCGCCGGCTAACTGATGACCTTCCCTCTACAGACTGCGCTAAGCTGTTCAATGAAATTGAAACTCTAGGCTGAGTGACCATTAGCGCCTCAATATCACTGCTAAACTCATTAAAATCACGTTGGGATACATAGATCAGCTCACCATTTTTCACAGCCTGAAACAGGCTTTGGCTATTAATCCGACCGCTTTCTTCTCCTGCATTTAACCTGCAAGGCTCTATTGAAATCCAGTTAGCTGACGACATGAGCAATTTGCTAAGAAAACCTTGTTCATTTGTTTCTCTCGCCAGAAAGCAGATGGGCCGTACAGAAAGGCTCTGAATGAGCAACAGATCTTTGGCACATTCAGAGGTGCCGACCAAAAGCGCGCTACCATCTTTTGGAATAACACTTCCCTGGCTGACTGATAACGGATGTATAAACCTAGCCAATAGGTAGGTTATGAACCTTAATCTCAGCTCTGGCAACTTGATAAACAGGAAGAGTCCGACGACAAGATTGGCAAAGGCTAACATTAAGAATAACGATAAAATACTGCCACCTAATGGGCCTAAGAAGAGAATCGCACAAATGGCAGCAACAACCATAAATAACGCATTCATAATGTTGTTTGCCGCAATAGCCTGAGCACATTGCCCCTCTTTAGTGCGAGATTGAATGAAGGCGTATAGAGGTACGATAAATAAGCCACCGCTAACTCCAACCATAAAAAGGTCAAACATCAGCCTATAGTGCTTTAGCTCGGCAATGAAACTGCTAGCGGTATAAGTAAAGGTAGGAATATTTACTGGTACGGCAAAATAAAGATCTATGCCAAAAAGGCTCAGCCCTAATAAGCCGAAGGGTAAGATACCCAGCTCCACTTGCTTAAAAGACAATCGGTCACAGAGGAACGAGCCCACGGCAATACCGATAGAAAATAGTGCTAACAAGAGTGACACCACTGTAGCTCCAGCATGAAGGTGCATCTTAGCGAAATTTGGAAACTGAGTTAAATAAGTAGCCCCAAGAAACCAAAACCAACTAATTGCGATCACTGCCATCCATACGGAGTGTGTCTTTCTCACTTTTTTGATACTTGCTACAGTTCCAGAAAATGGCGTAAACCTTAGCTTCTTGGGGACAAAGCCTAAGGGAACTGCGGGAATAAAAAGACTTGAGGCATAACCAATACACGCTAATACAAGCACAGTGATAGCAGCCAAAGTATTTGCATGATCGCTAGCCACAATGAGACCTGCAGCTATGGTGCCAATCAGTATTGAAATAAATGTCCCCATCTCAACCCAGGCATTCCCCCTTACAAGCTCAACATCGGCAAGCACCATAGGCAAAAGCGAATACTTTACCGGACCAAAAAAAGCCGATTGAGTGCCCATTAAGAAAAGCAGCACTAGCATCAGCAAATAACTTTGAGTGATGATAGCGGCGGCTCCGCAACACATGATAATAACTTCAAGTAATTTGAGACGCTGAATTAAGGCGGCCTTATCTATATTATCGGCAATAAGACCCGCATGAGCAGAGAAAAGGAAAAAAGGCAGAATAAATAAACCTGCCGCTAGATTAACGAACAAGTTAACATCTAAAGGCAGGCTTTCAATCTGAGAGAAAGTCACCAAGAGCAATAAAACGTTCTTATAGACATTGTCGTTTAACGCCCCTAAACACTGAGTGATAAAGTAAGGTAAGAAGCGTCGCGTCAATATCATTATTTACCTTCCTAAATCGGGTGCTTATTGGCTTAAACCGCAGATAAACAAAAGGCCATCGCTCATCGATGGCCTAGCATAAATATAAACAGCTAATTTTCGGCGGTCAGCAGCTTATCCCAAGGTAAGTGGGGCGAGCCAACCACAATAAAGTTAGGATTTTCCAATGATTCACGCTCATTATAACTCAGCGGCTGCAGCTCTATATCCATGATCTGTCCACCGGCTTCCTCAACGATTATTTGCGCAGCTCCTGTATCCCACTCTCCGGTTGGACCGATACGAACATAGCAATCTGCTTTACCTTCAGCAACCAAACAGCTCTTGAGTGCAGCGCCACCAAGGACGATCAACTCACAATGTTTGGAATGGCTAAACAACTTGAGCACCGACTTAGGATCTTGACGGCGGCTAACGGCTAACTTTAGAGGCGGATCTTGATCATCTGCCAGTTGACGGCTCACTATCCTGACTTCAGCTTGATTGTCACGCTTATAAGCACCGAGTCCTGCAATGGCGTAGTAGCAGACCTCTGTCATAGGCACATAAACAATCCCCATGATCGGTCGATTGTGCTCCACTAGAGCTATAATTACCGAAAAATCCCCACTCCCAGCGATAAATTCACCCGTGCCATCTAAGGGATCGACCAGCCAATAGCGCTGCCAATGTTGGCGCTCAGAAAAAGGAACATTGGCATCTTCTTCAGAAAGCACCGGAATATCTGGAGTTAATGCCTGTAGAGCTGAAGTTATAATATTATGTGCAGCAATATCGGCTGAAGTAACAGGCGTATTATCTGACTTTATCTCTTTATCGAAGGTGCCTTTAAGATAGATATCACGTATCTCTTTTCCTGCCTCAATGGCAATATCAATGGCTTGCTCTACGTACTCTTCTGGCTTCATAACTGCTCCAACAGCCCACAACAAGTAAAACTTTAAAAAAATAAATTATAAACAATTATAGTTTTAGGTATTTTTGAGCTAAAAACAAGGCACTTATGCTTCTAGATTCAGAAAAATCATCTTGTTCCAATAAAGATTGCCATTGATTCAGCGGCCAAGGAACCATTTCAATAGGCTCAGGTTCATCACCTTCCAAAACACTCTCATATAGATCTTCGGCGATAAATATCTGCATTTTACTTGAAAAGTAACCAGGCGCTAAGCTGACTTCCATTAGATGAGTTAACTTTTTTGCGCCAAAGCCTATCTCTTCTTGAAGTTCACGATTTGCTGCTTCATGCGCCTCTTCACCTGGGTCAATCAAGCCTTTAGGAAAACCAAGTTCATAAGTGTGAGTGCCAGCCGCATATTCACGGCCAAGTAGTAAAGTTTCGCCATTAAGCACAGGTACCACCATCACCGCACCACGATTATTACCTTTCATCCGCTCATATTGACGCTCGACTTGGTTCGAGAACTTAAGATCCACTTGCTCTATTTTAAACAAACGGCTTTGCGCAACAATTTTTGAACCTAGAATTTCCGGTTTTTGATGCTTCATAGAAGATTCCTGAGACAAATAATATTTCTGGTTAACAGTACAATCTTACTATCATGTTTCTAATCCACAACAATAAACTGCCTTGATTAAAGAATAAGATAGATTAGTATTATACCAATCGGTATAAGTAAGTGGTCAATTCAGAGTTATTTTTTGGCGGCATAATTCAAGGCGAATGAGTGAGGAAATGGTGATCCCTTTTGAACTCATTCAACACAGAAGTAGGCTGCCAAAAACACTCCTGGAAGGCGAGTTTTAGCACTTCTGATACGGCGTTAACGAGCTTAAACGTAGAATAACTATGTCTCTCACTCGTTGCCTTGCCTCACAAGCGCTAAACTCTCGCTGAATGACCACATCTTTATACCGATTGGTATTAAGCTAAGTCGCTTGTGAAATATAAGTCACCCTCTACACTTCGAATGTTAAAAGCTAAAATGGATAAATGATGTTTCCATGGAATGAAATAGATACAGTGTTATTAGATATGGATGGAACCTTACTGGACCTTCATTTCGATAATCACTTCTGGTTAAGCTTAGTCCCGGCAGAATTATGCCGACAGAGAGGTTTAGATAACCAAACAGCTCAAGCGCTAGTTGAGTCATCTTACGATAAGGTTTTTGGTACGTTAGACTGGTATTGCCTAGATTATTGGGAAAATGAATTACAGCTCGACATCTTGGGGCTACATAAAACATTAGTCGATAGGATCCAGTTAAGACAAGATAGCATGCCGTTCCTATCGGCCTTAGGTAAACAGAAAAAATCACGTACCCTGGTCACTAATGCACACCCAAAGAGCTTAGCACTTAAGCTTGAACACACTGATTTGGCCTCTGGATTGGATAATATTCTATCTAGCCATGAAACCGGTTATCCCAAAGAGCACCCTCACTTCTGGCAACATCTGTTTATTCAATTTCAGTTAGACCCCAGTCGTTGCCTATTTATCGATGATAATGAGGCTATCTTACAGGCCGCACAAGAGGCTGGTGTTGGCTATCAGTTAGGGATCACTAACCCTGATAGTCAGAAACCAGATAAAGTATTCAGCGATTTCCCAGCAATTGGCGACTATCATCTGCTACTGGATGATCTTCTGGCGGGTTAACTTGGTTGGTATAGCTTAACTGCGGTCATCAAAAAGGCACCTACTTGGTGCCTTTATAAAACAAAAGATAATACTCTTTTATATTGTGATTAGATCCCAGGAATTCTACCTTGATAACTTATCGGGTAGTAACCTTGGCTGTCTTTTTTACCTAAGAATGCCAGTGCCCTCTTTAGATCTTCCGGCTGTGATGGCGTCTCTTTTATCTTAGCGCTAACTTGCACAACTTTTTCAGCCTGCAACACGACGGTGCCAGCGAAACCTAGCTGATTCATGGTCTCATCTGACTTCACTTTCACATTGCCATCAACACAACTCAAGCCTAGTTCTATGTCACCTAACGGGTAATTACCAAACTGGTTTTTTACATTGACGCTATTGAGAAACAATTTACCATTTAGCTGTTCACACCAAGGAGTACCTTGCTCTAGTGTATCGACAAATAAGCTAATGTCGCCACCAATCTTTGTCCGAAAAGGCAATCTATTATTACCTAAAAGAAAGCTACTAGGTGCTTCAAACCGCAAGCCTTCTGCATCAATGCCACTCATAGAAAGCGTCACTAGCCCCTTCCCATTAACGGCTGAACCTCGGTTACCAATCACTAAATCTAACTTCGCCTGGCCCAAGAATAATGCCCAAGGGCTTAACTGCCAACTCACCTGCTCCAGCTGGCGCTTTTGAACCGTCACAGACTCAATATTGCCTGACCAGATAGAACCTGAAATGCCGCTCAAGTTTACACCATTAGGAATTGGCGCAATTTTAACGACAAAGCTAGCGGGCAACAAAGCGACCAAAAACACTAAGTAGATACACACACCAATGATAATTTTTTTCGCTAAATTCACTTCAATACCTTTAAATAAAAAACAATCATTACTGTGATAATTGAATACGACGAACACGGACTAGACCAGGGGTATCTGACTCAGCGAGATCTATACTCTCTAAAGACAAACCTTTCTCTTGAACCAGCTCATTGAGATAACCAAGTAAAGATTCAAAAGGGACATCATCCATCCAGACTTGGATCTTCTTCCCTTGAGGCTGCATGCGGGTGATCTCCAGACCAAATGCACCTGCACTTTGGTTAACTGCTGCACTTAAACTGCCCTTAAAGCTGGGTTTATTGCCGTTTTCTTGCAGCCCTGCAATCTTATTCGCTGTCTGTTTAACAAAGTTAAGCGTACCCTGCTGGGCTTGTAGACCGCGCTCTGCATCGAGCTCTGCATTTGAGATCGGCGTCCAGATCCCCCAATACAGGATGCCAATAAACAAGAACACACCACAGGTACCAACCAATTGCTTTTCACGAAGAACTAAGCCATCCCACCATACTTTAACGTTTTCCATGTTACTTGATCCTCAACGTTAACGTGCTGGTGACTGAGTTCTCACCACTATTCATTGCACCAGAGTCGAGCTGGTATGAGCGAGATACAATGTCTTTGAACCGCTCTACCTGTGCATAGCTCTTGGCAATCACTTGCATGCGCAGTTCATTACGAGCGCTATCGAAACGAAGCGTTGTAGGCTTAAGTTCGGGTACTTGGGTAAATGCTTCTTCTAAGCCTTCAAGCATAGAAAAGAACTCACTCCCCCCGCCTTGACCTTGCATGCTGCGCAAATGTCTATCCATCTGAGATCTAAGGTTTACAATTCGAGAGGTCCCCGGTACAGCTTGCTTAAAGATAGCTTCACTCTGCTGCTGCAAACGCGCTTTCTCACTATTCATCTGGTGAATATTCAGCCCTTTGTTCACCAATGACAGTAACAAAGCAATCGCTATCACTATTGCGGCATTACGCCATATCTGAACATGCTTACCATAGTCACGTTTTGGTAAATAAGCACCGGTGAGCAAGTTTATCGGAGCTGACAATATTCCCTTTGCAAGAACTAGCATTGGAAGCTCAAGCTCCTGAAGTTGCACCTCAGCTCCCACTAAGCTTAAATCACTATATGCGGCAACAGTGACAGGAGTACCGGCCTGCGTCGGAAGCAGTTTAGGTAAAGCCATATTCAGCCAGCTTTCACTGAGGCTAACACCAGCACCAACACCTGTACGTAGCAAATATTCTTGATTAAATTTAATCGCAGCCCACTGGCATTGCTCCAGCGGCAGGGCCAGGCAATCAGGGACGATACGCTTAACTTTTAAGCCAGCTTCACTTAACCAAGATAACCAAGTTTGCATCTGCTCATGGGCAACAACTGCCACGCTTAAAAGTTCACCATCACGTGGACCGGTGACAAAATGAAGATCGTCGACATTTTCGGCTAGATTTTCTTCGAGCATAAACGGCAAAGCTTGGATAGCTTGACGTTGTCCCTTTTCGGGTAGCTCCACATTCGTAAGGGTAATGGCCGATGAAGGTACCAGCACATCCACCGGACGATTGCCGGCACGCTCAGTTAAACTCGATAATGCTGCAGCATCTTTAAGCTCACCCGAACCAATTATCTCTTGCTCTAACTCAGACCAAACCAGCCAAGAGCAGGGCTGCTCAGAACTTGATCCTAAGCGGATAAATAGTCTTTCACTCACATCAGTTCTCCACAAACTTTATCTGTAATAACCCAGACAGTATTCTGATTATTTTTATTATGCTCACTGACTAAACCTGGTTTCAACATGCTACTTTTGTCCACCAAATTGGCGAGTTAGTATTTCCATATTAGTCCCTGACCTCTTCATCACGCTTTCTAAGCGAAAGGTGGCGTTATCGACTTTAGCGCCAGCCTCTAACGAGAAATAATTGGTATCGACAGCAAAGCTAGTCTTTAGCGCGGCATCGGTAAATAGACTAGATACAGAAGATAACTCAGTAAAATCTTCTATCTTCTCGTAGCCGTCTCCTGGACGCTGATTGATGATGCTCTCAGCTTCACCGACAGATATTTTGTTATCAAACATACCCGCTAATAATGCCGCTTGTTCAACCTTAATGGTATTCACATTCAGCACTTGAGCTGAATAACCCGGAATGACGCAAATATAGGGTAGTATTTTAAGATAAATATCTTGGGTATACCCCATCACAGCACGCAATTCACTGCGATGATTCATCAGGGTATTCGCCGCCCGATAGGGTACCGCTCGAGATTCATAATCTGCGTCTTCGGCACCAAAAGGGCTGGCGGTTGTATCTTCGTCAATATAATCTTTTAGGGTATGAGTTAAACGCTCGGCACCGAACTCATCCATACCCAAAGCAACAAGTAAGCCCTTATATTGCACCGCCGCCAATGGTAACTTAGGCCTACCATTTTCTAGCTCTTTGCTCTCAACCGATAATGCATTGAGGTTGAAACAAGATTGTAGATCTGAAATATTCCCGCCAATTTCACCATGCTCTGCAGGAAAGACCACATCGCTCTGCGCCCAGTATTGCTGCAAATGCACTGTACCGTCGGCATCTTCGAGATCTTGTTTCAGTATTTTCTTGGCAAGCTCTTCCGCCGAGATGGCATACCAAAACGCCTGATCATACTGGGCTAAATTTAGTGTACGGCGAACCGATAGCTGATTACGGCTATTAATATTGGTCGCAATAATAGCCACCATAGCAACGATGAGCATCACTACAATAAGAGCCACACCTCGTTGCTTTCCAGGAAACTTAGTCACAGACTAAGGTCCAACTGATTTTTTAGTGGCAGAATCCCAGCTACTTTAATCATCTTTATTACCATTATTTATCGTCATCGTTGCTAGCAGTAGGTGCACCTTGAGGTAATAAAAACTTACGCTGGATCTTACCTAAACCTTCAAGCTCAACCTCCATGGCTATCGCTTTCGGTAATTTTGTGCCGTCAACTTTTCTTTCCCACTTGTCTTCCATATAGAAGGAATACTCAACCGACAGTACATTCTTCATGACTATGGTTTTTATTGGTTCGGCACCGAATTCAGGCTCAGGGTAAGGGTAATACCAGCGTTCTAATGCATTATCTCTAACCACATAGGCCACAGATTGCAAACTGCCTCGTGGTAAAATACCATCAGGGTTAAGCCAGCCTAAACGGAAAAAAACCAGCGCTTCAGACTCTGAATCCAACATATCAGAGCCAGTTTGAAATACAGTACTGCCGCGGCCACCCTCTAATAATCTTGGTGTTCTCGCCACCATCTGGCCCAAATCACGTTCCAGAGCCCCAAAGCCCTGTTGCATCGCCTTCAATTTGGCAGAAAACTCTTTGGTTATTTCGTCATTCTTAATCACGGTACTCAATACTGAGTTAGCCGCCAGACCAAGCATGGCAAAGATAGCGATAGCAACCAGCATCTCGAGTAAGGTAAAACCTGCATTAACTCTATTCTGGGTTAAGTACATAGCTACTCACCTGGGCGACAATCCGCTTATAACGCGCATCATTACTGACGCTAATACGGATCATCCGAAATTTATCATCTGTGGTTTTCACCACTTCTTTACGCCAATACCAATCACGGCCAGCAAGTTCCATCTCGCCATCTTTCTTACCTATGTCAGGAAATGCAGTTTCTAACCTGGCATCGACCATCACATTATCAACAACCCATTGTGCATAAGTTCGTTCTTCAAGAATGGGCATATTGGCAATCTGATCACCCAAGCTCTTAGTGATAGATACTGCGGCAATGGAAAATACGGCTAAGGCCACAATAACTTCGAGTAACGTCATGCCTTTATGCTGCCGAAAATTGGCATTCAGCAGGTTAACTCTCATTGAAAATCACCCTCGGACTCATCGTATCTCCCCAGAGTTAATCGGCCCAGTGAGTCACCAACGACTAAGGCTTCGATCTCTTTTCCCTGCTCATCCTCTCGAAAGAAGGTCATTTCAAACGCGCTCATCTCGCCACTTGGAAATAACAATATCTGTGGTTCAGGAAACTTCTTTTTGTCGTCTTCCGTCTTCTCAATCAAAGGTTCATCGAACCAAGAGTCACTTTCCTCATCTTCCTGAACCAAAGGTAGGCCATCAAGCATCAGACTAATCTGCACCCCGTGTTCCATCTGACGTTCAGCAAGTATTCTGTCTTTATCCAGAGGTTTCCATTTACCTTCGTCGTAATACACAAACTTATAACTCGTATCATCGACGACGACGCCAATGAAATGGCCACTCAACACAGTTTCATCTAGCACCATTTCTGTGGCAGACATAAACTGTAAAGCTGTCCTCTCAAGCGCTTTTTTACTATCGGCACCCGTCATGGTCATAGTCACTGCCGATGCAGCTAAGCCCATCAAGAGCACGACTAAAAGCACCTCCATTAAGGTGAATCCTTTTTGGCTAAAGGACTTCATTGACCACTCCTATTTAAGGAGCTATCTATGTATTCATGCGTCATAGTAGGCAAGCATAGTGCTTTCATTTGGTAGTTTTTGATAACTCAATCTCAGTGATTACTGAAAATTCTGTAGATTCCAGTTGCCGATATCATCTTCTGTTCCGGCCTGACCGTCTGGACCTGGACTAAAGATATCAATTTTACCATTTTCGCCAGGGCTCAATAACAAGTAGTCATTTCTCCAAGGATCTTGTGGTAAACGTTTCACATAACCATCTTCACGATAATTACGTGGCTCTGGTGAGCTATTTGGCTTCTGAACTAATGCATCAAGACCCTGATCAGTCGTTGGATAGATGCTGTTATCTAAGCGATACATGTCCAGTGCATTTTCAAGCGCAACAATATCAGACACCGCTTTTTGTTGATCAGCCTTATCCTTGTTGCCCATTAAATTTGGCACAACCATCGAAGCCAGAATCCCTAAGATCACGATAACAACCATGACTTCGAGTAGGGTAAAACCTTTCTGCTTATTTCTTGTTTGCATTAACAACATCCTCTTAAACGGCTCTGCTAATTAGCGTGTATGCAGAGAAAAATGAATATAGATAACTCGATTAAAATATAAAATCTTAGCCACTGACCATATTGTTAAGCTCTAAAATAGGCTGCAAAATGGCTAAAACGATAAACAATACCACTGCGGCCATACTCACAACCAACATAGGCTCAAACACACCCAGTGCAATAGTGACGTTCGATTCAAAGTCTCTATCTTGGTTATCAGCAGCTCGCTCAAGCATTTGCTCCAGCTGACCACTCTTCTCACCTGAGGCGATCATATAGAGCATCATAGGAGGGAAAAGTTTCGTATTCGTTAGCGCAGCCCCTAAACTCGTACCTTCACGAACCCTAGCAGTAGCCTCTTCGACTGCCGCTTTAACTCTAACGTTAATCAAAACTTCGCTAGCGATTCGCATAGCATCTAGTAAAGGCACCGCGCTGGCAGTCAAAATACTTAAGGTTCGAGCAAAACGAGCTGTATTGAGCCCTTTGCTGACTCTACCAATCACAGGTAATTTAAGCAGCATAGTATCGTACATCATGCGATAAGCAGGCTTAACGAGCAGGCGCCTGATTAGAAAAAACACGCCGACAATTACGCCTAATACGATGATGCCGAAATCCCTAACAAAGTCTGATGAGGCAATTAATAACTGAGTTGTCCAAGGTAATTCTTGGCCCATATGCTCAAACTGACCAACAACCTGAGGCACTACCGCAGCCAACAAGATAGCAATAACACTGATAGCCACAACGGTTAATACCACAGGGTAAATCATCGCCTGGGTCATTTTACTTTTTAACTGCTGGCGTCGTTCAGTGTAATCAGCGAGACGATTGAGTACCACTTCAAGGTGACCTGACTTCTCACCTGATGCCACCATAGCCCGATATAAATCATCAAATATATGCGGAAACTCAGCCATAGAATCGGCCAAGCTATAGCCCTCCACAACACGAGAACGTACAGCCATCACCATACTGGCAAGTCTATCTTTCTCACATTGTTGCCCAACAGCCTTTAACGCCTCTTCTACCGGCAAGCCGGCAGCAACGAGTGTGGCTATCTGTCTGGTAATAAGTGCTAGTTCGGCAACCGAGATACCACGTTGAAAAAAACTGGCCCCTTTCGCTTTCGCCTTAGACTCTTTTTCGACAACGGGGTTTATCTCCAACGGCATTAAGCGCTGCTCTCTGAGCTGACCACGCGCATGACGCGCTGTATCAGCTTCAATGACGCCTTTCTGCTGCTTTCCCTGTTTATTTAAAGCCTTGTATTCAAATGCTGGCATAAATTATTCCTCGCGAGTGACGCGTAACACCTCTTCGAGGGTCGTCTTACCCGCAAGAACTTTACTCATGCCATCATGACGTATACTTGGTGTATTTGTACGGAGGTATTTTTCTATCGCCAGCTCACCGCGCCCGGTGTGAATAAGTTCACGGATATTATCATCAACAATCAGCAATTCATGAATACCGGTACGGCCACGGTAACCATTATGACCACAAGATTTACATCCCTCAGCACGATAGATAACGCTCGTATCGTCAGCACTCATGCCCAGTAATTTTCGCTCAATCTGATCAGGTACATGTTCAGACTTACATTCCTTACATAAGGTTCGAATTAATCGCTGCGCCAATACGCCCAATAAACTTGAAGAAACAAGGAAAGGTTCGACGCCCATGTCTTGTAAACGAGTAATAGAACCAGATGCTGTATTGGTATGCAGTGTCGACAACACCATATGACCCGTTAATGAAGCCTGAACGGCTATCTGGGCTGTTTCTAAATCTCGGATCTCACCTATCATCACCACATCGGGATCTTGACGAAGAATGGCTCTTAGACCACGCGCGAAAGTCATCTCGACCTTGTTATTAACCTGAGTCTGGCCTATGCCTTCAAGCTCATACTCGATAGGGTCTTCGACGGTAAGTATGTTGGTATCTTTGGTATTGAGCTCTGTCAATCCAGCATACAGAGTCGTACTCTTCCCCGAGCCAGTTGGCCCGGTGACTAGAATAATACCGTGAGGCTTACGGATCAGTTCGTCAAACTGAAAACGCACCTTGTCTGTCATACCTAATTGAACAAGGTCTAAGTTACCGGCATTTTTATCCAGAAGACGTAACACCACACGCTCACCATGGCTAGATGGCATAGTAGAAACACGAACATCTACGGCCCGACCTGCGATTCTGAGTGAGATACGGCCATCTTGTGGCACACGTTTCTCGGCAATATCCAGACGCGCCATGACTTTAATACGTGAAACTAACAGAGAGGATAGTTTTCGATTCGGTTTAAGCACCTCTTTAAGCACACCGTCGACACGGAAACGAACAACTAGCTGCTTCTCGTAGGTCTCGATATGAATATCAGAGGCTTCTTCTTTAATGGCCTCCGATAGCAAGGCGTTAATCAACTTGATGATAGGTGCATCATCATCACCTTCGAGCAGATCTTCTGTTTGTGGCAACTCTTCGGCCAAAGTAAACAGATCCATCTCATTGCCAATGTCTTCCATCAGCTGTTGTGCCTCTGAAGAATTAGCTTGGTACGCCTGAGTTAATCTAGCTTCAAATTCAACAGCCAGCAGTTGAACTAAAGGCAGTTCACGTCCTGCATAGCGCCTGGCTTCGAGCAAGGCTGTAAGGGGAGTACTCTCAGTGTGATAGAGAGTCAACGCACCATCAGCACTGGTATCGATAACGACTTCGAAACGATGTGAAAATGCAAATGGGAGACGCTCTCTGCTATCGGAGCGAAACTCTTCATCATTATCGGGTTCCGCATCTTGCCAAACATCATCAGAAACCAAGGCCAATTCACCACTCGGTGGAATGTGAGTATTACTCATCGGTACTATCTTCTGTTTTTTCAACTGAACCAGCTTGAGATTCAGTAGTCTCTGAACTCTCCTCTGCGCTTCCATTGCCTTCAGATATACGCTTCAATGCAGCATCGGTCTCACGCATCTTAGTCTCTAAGCCTTTACCTTCTTTGTAACGCTCAAGAATATCATTCACTTCTGGTGGTAAATAATCTGATTGATTCCACTCTTCCAGAATAGGTACCTCACTGTTTGGCATCAAGTTAATACCACGGTCCTGCTGCTCAAGCTGAAGGGCACGAAAATAGTTGTACTTACGACCAGCGATACCTTCCATCGTTAAACCATCACGAATAATCGTCGGCTTGATAAACACCATCAAATTGGTTTTTTTCTTACCACTTGAGGAAGACTTAAATAGGTGGCCAATGATAGGTAAGTCACCCAAGAAAGGAACTTTCTGTACACTCTCCTGCACCTCTTCTTTGATCAAGCCGCCTAAGACCACGATTTGCCCCGAATCGGCCATCACAGTCGTTGTCAAACGGCGAGTGGCAAAAGTCACATCGACACCTGTCTTACCGTTGATACCAGATACTTCCTGCTCGATAGTCAGCTTAACTGAGCTACCTTCGTTGATTTGTGGTATCACCTTTAGCTTAACCCCAACCTCTTTACGTTCAACGGTCTGAAAAGGGTTGCTGTTGCCATTACTTGAATTTTGAGAGCCTGTTAGGATGGGCACTTCATCACCGACGATGAATGAGGCTTCCTGATTGTCAAGTGTGGTGATAGATGGTGTTGCAAGTACGTTCGACGTAGTGTCACTTGATACCGCCTGGATCAGTGCACCAAAGTCCCCCATAGCGACGCCCCAAGCCATACCATTAACCTGACCTAATGCCTGAGCTAATATGCTAATGTCACCAGGAGTATCCGGATTATCTGTACAGGTCTTATTGTCACCGGAACCAGTACAAGTCTGTGAAGCCTTTTCTGGCTGCGCTTCCCAGACACCCGCTCCAATCTCTCCAATGGTTGGGCCTAAGTTATTAAACTGGGTCATGCCACCAGATGCTGTTGCCCATTGGATACCAAAACCGACATCATCGCCTTCGGCGACCTCGACAATAATGGCTTCAACTAATACTTGAGCACGGCGAATGTCCAACTGGTTGATCACGCTCTCGATGGTGCGCATCTGGTCCGGTTGCGCCGTGATAACGAGGGCGTTCGTATCGGCATGAGCCATGATATTAATTTCTTTACGACGCTTACCTCCACCTTGTTTAGCACCACCATCTTGATCGCTAACGAGCTGCTCTGCAAACCCAGTCAGCACCTCAACTAAATCTTCGGCATCGGCATATCTCAGGTAGCGAACCTTGGTATTACCCGTACTCGCCTGCTCTGCATCTAATTTTCGAATTAACTCTACCGTACGTAAACGGCTCTTCTCATCACCACTGACGATAACCGCATTCATACGCTCATCGGCAACCACTTTAGGCGCTTGACCCGACTGGGCTTTATTGCCTGTTGCACGGTTTAACGTTTCTATAATTCGAACAATCTCACCCGCTGACGCAAACTCCAGTGATACAACTTGTACTTCGGTATCACCTTGCTTATCGACGCGACGAACAATCTCAACCAGCTTGTTAACCACTGCAGCACGACCGGAGATCATCAAGACATTCGATGGATCGTAGTTAACTACGTTACCGCCGCCAGCATTATCATTGAGCTGACGAAGCAGTGGCGCTAATTGTTTCGCTTCAGTGTTGTACAAGGCGACGATACGAGTCACCATCTCATCACCAACACCGGGAGTATTGTCATCGGCGACTCGAATCGATGCTGTCTTAGCATCCTTATCTTTAATCACCTTGATGATATTGTTATCCATCTCTACAACGGCATAACCATAAACCTGAAGCACATTAAGGAAGAATTGATAATATTGTTCGTCATCGAGCAGATCGTAACTACGAACGTTAATCTTGCCGCGAACCGTAGGGTCGACAATAATAGTCCGATTCAAGTTCTTACCAACTATGTTGATAAACTCCTGAATATCAGTTCCTTTAAAATTAGCCGCATACTGCTCAGACCAAGCCAGTTGAGGAGCTAATAGCGAGGCACCCATCACAAGCCCAGCGATTAACTTTCTGCGAAAACTTTTATTATTCATTATTATACTTCCCATAAAACTCAATGGTTCGCCCATAAGGCTCAACAAATTCAAGTGAGGAGAGTGTCATACAAAAGTGGACACTCCCTCTAATTTCTAATTAGTCTGGCAAACTGAACATGATCTCTATTAACTGGCCATCTCTTTCAACCATCAAAGATATTTCTGTTAACTCCGGAAGTTGAGCCATCACTTCCATGGATTGACTCATAGAGGTGAGATCGTAACCGTTCATCGACTTAGCTAAGTCATTAGCTTTAAATCCAGCCTGCTTAAACAGGTCTCTGTCTTTACCTGGATTTAAACGATAACCACTCAGCTCTCCGTCACGGCGAACTGGTGATATGGCTAAGAAATCAGTGATTTTACTCGGATCGGCTAATAGCTCATCGCGAGACTTCTGAATCTCTCTGGCAACCTGCTTATTTTTACGTTGATCGATTTTCTTTACAGATTTCGCCTGTTGAAGTTGTTTATTAGCCTGACTGTTGGTCTCATATTTTAGGCCATCAAGCATCAAGGTTTCATAGCGACCTGAGTTGGTAATAATAATTCGATCGGCATATACCTCTTTTAATGAAGCTGAGGTACCTTTAATTTTATCTCCCAAACCATAGGTATTTTGCGTACCACTCGAGGCGATAACGGCTAAGCCCTTCTGCTGTATTGTCGATGCAACAACACCAGTAAGCTGGATCGAGAGGGAGGTTTTAGGTGCATCGGTGATCATCTCAGCCATAGGCTCAGTTTTGGGTTTCATCGCACCAGCATCAGCCTTACCAAAAAGCGCCAACCTTTGCAGTTCAATAATGTTGACGCTAGTCGAAGACTGACTACTCACAGGCGTAGGCTGCCAAGTAGTTGTCCCTTCAGATACAGGCATGAGTTTCCATGTGATCTGAGCCAAAAGATAGATGACGAGCACGAGAGAGAGCCAAAAAATGGCTGTACTCAAAGGCTTGTGTGGCACGCTTGCTGCCTTGGTAATAACTTTATCTAATAAATCCATATTTATCTGGACCCTCTGTACAGGCCTCTGTTCTGATTATGATAATTTAGCAAATTCTGACTCATGCTAACCCACACTGCTAACCTCAACAAGCGCAACAAGCCAATAACACCAGCCCAGTTGGCGAGAATAAGCTAAATATGCTAACTTTACGCGCATAAAAAGGGTGTGAAGCGGATCGCTATATTAGGCGATTCACTTAGTAAAAAGAGATTTTATTATTCAGCTTGTGACCTCACCATCATTAAATAGTGTAAAGGAGTCTCAATGATCAAGCCCCCTGAACCCACACCGGCAGTCCGACTAGACAAATGGCTTTGGGCTGCTCGCTTTTATAAGACTCGCGCCATCGCCAAAGAGATGATCAATGGTGGTAAAGTTCACTACAACGGCCAAAGAGCAAAGTCGAGTAAAATGGCTGAGCTAGATGCTGTATTAAAATTAAGACAAGGTTATGACGAGAAAGAGATTGTCATCAAAAAACTGTCTGATCAGCGCCAAAAAGCGGCTTTTGCACAAACTTTGTATCTTGAAACTCCCGAAAGTATAGCAAAACGAGAAACTTACGCCGAAGCAAGACGACTTAACGTACTAAACAACCCGGCACCAGATCATAAACCAGACAAAAAACAGCGACGCCAACTCATTCGTTTTAAAGAAGGCTAAGACACTTTAAATCGTATTCGATGTTGAAAAATTGGCCTCTCGGCACCATATAGATAGATAGTTAATTGGAACTGAAATATCGGCTCCAGAAGAAATGTAATTGTGAGATGAAAATGAGTAAAGATAATTTACACCGCTACCTTTTTGAAAATGCAGACGTTCGCGGCGAATTGGTACAACTCGAAAAAAGCTATCAGGAAATATTGTCTGCCCACCAATATCCAGAAAAGATACAACAACTTTTAGGAGAGTTGATGGCTGCTACGTCTCTGCTCACTGCAACACTCAAGTTCGATGGTGATATTAGCGTGCAGCTTCAAGGTGATGGCCCTGTTTCACTAGCCGTTATCAATGGCAATAACCTGCAGCAACTTCGTGGTGTTGCGCGTTGGAATGGCGAATTAAACCAAGATGCAGATCTACAAGGCCTGTTTGGTAAGGGCCACATGGTTATTACGCTGTCACCGACCAAAGGTGAACGCTACCAAGGTGTTGTGGCTTTAGACAAAGGTACCTTAGCTGCCTGCCTAGAAGAATACTTTGCTCAATCTGAACAGTTACCAACTTCTATTAACTTGTTTGCGAACGGCAAACAAGCTGCAGGCATGTTACTGCAGGTACTACCGAGCGAAAGCGAGCATAACGTAGAGTTTGAACACCTACAGCAACTTACAGCAACAGTTAAAGCAGATGAAATATTTGAACTTGAAGCTGAAGAGGTGTTGCACCGTCTCTACCATCAAGAAGAGGTACGCCTTTTCGATCCGATAGAGGTCACCTTCTCTTGCACTTGCTCAAGAGAACGAAGTGCCCAAGCGATACGAACAGTACCTAGAGCAGAAGTTGAAGCCATTCTAGCCGAAATGGGTAAAGTGGAGATGGGTTGTGAGTACTGCAACACCAACTACAACTTTGATTCAATTGATGTCGAAGCAATTTTTAGCAATGCCCAGGCACCTGCAGCTAAGCAGTAACTGCCACTTAATACCAGTTCCATTAAGTTAAGTGATCATAAATTTAATGGAATTGGTATTACACATAATGATTGAAGAAAGAGGACGCCTGTGAGCGTCCTCTTTTTTTTAGCGAAATAACGATCTTCCTCACACATTCAATTCCGCTTAAGTTACAATCAAATTTCGGCGCATAAAGACGCTTTTAAATAACAACTTTCTATACAAAAAATATAGCCGGCAAAGACTGGCACCTATATTCCGACCTCAAAACATGGAGACCTTACTATGGCGGATGGATCAACACTAACTCACCTAAACCCTACGACAGCACAACTCATAGAGCTAGCCCTCACGCGAGGCGAAGGAGAGTTAACGGCTAATGGCGCATTAGTCGCAAAAACGGGCGAGCGCACAGGCCGCTCACCTAATGATCGCTTTATCGTCAAAGAGCCAAGTTCAGAAGCTGACATAGACTGGGGAGCAGTCAATAAGCCTTTCGAACAGGAGAAATTCACCGCTTTATGGCAGAAAGTAGAAGCTTATCTAGCAGACAAAGAAACGTTCGTTTCAGAGCTTGAGGTCGGTGCCGATCCAGAGCATTACCAGCCGATACAGGTCACTACAGAAACAGCTTGGCATCAACTCTTTGCCCGTAACCTGTTTATCATTCCAGAAGAATTTAATTCAGCCGACAAGCCAGTCTGGCAGATAATCAACGCTCCAGGTTTCAAATGTGATCCTGAACGTGATGGCACCCACTCCGATGCTACTGTGATCCTCAACTTCGCCGAACGAAAAGTACTACTTGCTGGACTTAAGTACGCTGGCGAAATGAAAAAATCTATGTTCTCAGTGCAAAATTTCCTACTTCCAGCCAAGGGCGTGCTACCCATGCACTGCTCAGCAAACGTTGGAAAAGAAGGTGATACGACACTATTTTTCGGTCTGTCTGGTACAGGTAAAACCACACTTTCAGCCGATCCTAAACGCTTCTTGATCGGTGATGACGAGCATGGCTGGGCACCAGGTGGCGTATTTAATATCGAAGGTGGCTGCTACGCCAAGTGTATCGATCTGAGCCAGAAAAATGAACCTGTTATCTGGGATGCTATCCGCTTCGGTACCGTACTCGAAAACGTGGTCATGGATGAGAACCGAGTTCCTGATTACACTAACTCGACCCTGACTGAAAATAGCCGTGCGGCCTACCCGCTAGAGCATGTACAACTCAGAAAAGAGGAAAACTGTGGTGCTGAACCGCACGCAGTTGTCTTCTTAACCTGTGATGTCTCTGGCGTACTACCACCGGTATCACTACTAACCAAAGAGCAGGCTGCTTACCACTTTCTATCAGGATATACCGCTAAAGTAGGTTCTACAGAGATGGGTTCGAGCGCTGCCATTCAATCAACCTTCTCTACCTGTTTTGGAGCGCCTTTCTTCCCACGTCCTGCAGGCGTTTACGCAGAGCTACTGATGAAGCGTATCGAATCATTCGGCAGCCAGGTCTATTTGGTCAATACCGGTTGGACTGGTGGACCACATGGAACGGGTAAACGCTTTGACATTCCTACTACTCGTGCAATTGTTGATGCTATCGTCAGCGGTGGACTGAAAGATGTAGAGACCGAGCACTTAGACAAGCTAAACCTCAATATTCCAGTTGCCATTCCAGGTGTCGAGACTAAATTGCTTAATCCAGTGAATACTTGGGAAGATAAGGCTAAGTATGCTGAATATGCTCAGAACCTAGCGGAGAGCTTCACAGCTAACTTCGAGAAATACCAAGTACCAGATTCGATCAAGCATGCCGGACCGAATGCTTAATACGGTCTTTCTATTGGGTTATTTGTAGTCTGATAGTTTTTGGTATTTGTTTGATTGTTTAGCTGATAAATCCCAGTTTAGCTTTGACTGAACTGGGATTTTTTATATTTGAAGTTTTATTTTTGATAGTAAGTAACACACACTCTTTTAGCTTGGTTTCATTGTGCGATCTTGGTGTTTGATTGGTTACATAAGTACCAAAGCTTCTTTTGTGTTTATTGCCTGCAGCAGGCGTATGTGCAAGTCATCTCTCAGTACGCTATGAATATGTCCCTATACGCTCTGCGGTTTCATCCCTGAAACCGAAGCCTTCGAGCTCACTTACACTTGATTATTCATCTCTTCGATTTAGGTTGTACCTATACATTTAATCAATTGAAGTCTGAATGGTCAGATTATTTGCTAACACAGTTTTAAGCGGACAAAAGTAGTTGGCTATAATGGTAGAGTAAGACTTTCTGTTCCGTTTAAAGCTATCGCCAGACTTGCTCTATTGCCAAACTCTAAATAGCACAGTCAATTGCATACCCGTTGAAAAAGCATGTTCGGCTAATTCTGATATTTGAGATATGTTTATATACTTACTTTTACTCTGCCCATTTGTAATACGAAACCCTTTATCGGCTGATTCATAAAACACAGGGTTATGTGCGACTAAGTTACGTAATTCTACTAAGTTATCAAACTCTTCGAAAAGCGCATTTGCTTTATAAGAAATGCCACATTCAGAATTATAAAGTGACTTTACTTTATCAAAACGCTTACTTAATGACTTATCTACATTAAAATACTTAGCACGTGATAGTTCGTTATGAGTTTCATATTTTAACAGCAACTCGCCCTCAAGCCTTGCAACTGAGCTGACGATTTTACCAACCGCCTTCTCCCAGTTTTCTAAATCTAAATCATCTTGTTCCAAAGCATACTCCAGAGAAAACTAGCATTAGCACGGTGTGCGCACACTTTTACTTCCTTATTAATTAACAAGTTATCATTATAAACAGTTATTAACTACTGAGACTTAAACATAAAACTGTTTGTAATTCAGGCAAAGCATACAAGCACGATTTTAATACACCAAACTTCAATGATTTATTGCGGCATGAGAGGTCTTATTTTGCAAAATCTATTCACCACGGAGGACACTGAGAGCACGGAGAAGGACAGAGATCTAGAAATTAACAGTAATAAACAGTAATAAACAGCTAACTTCATTGAATCTAAATCGAAGAGAAAAATACCAAGTGTAGATGCGGCTACGTCGATGACATGGATGTCATCGCAGAGCCCACAGGGAAGTGCTTGCGGCGTCTCGTAGAAGTATCTGCATGATAAGCCCACGGCAGGTGATAGATAAAAATGAAGGTACGACCTTCAAATGCACCACCCAATAACAAAAAGAATGTCCCAACTTAAAGTGACAAGACTTTAACTTCCCCCTTGTGATCATTACCATTTTAATGAAATATAACTGCCGAACTAAAACTAAAACGATAACTCAGGCTAACACTGAGCCACAGACTCTACATTGGGTATACCATAATGCGCTTAACCCCTTTATCAGCAACAATTTTACTCACGCTGTCTTTCAGCAGCACAAACACCCTAGCGGACAATACAAGCGATAGTGTTGACGCAGCAACACCACAAATTGCCTCCACTTATATCAATGATCAAATATTGCCACCAGCTATCGAATGGCATGGTAAGAGTGAGGCGCTGCTCCTCAGTGCCGATGACCCTTGGGCAACACCTTTTGAACAAAATGGCCTTAAGACCAGCCCAAATTATGATGACACCTTCATCTGGCTCGATAAGCTCATTGCCCAAACAGACAAGTTAAAAAAAGTCAGCTTAGATAAGAGCCCACAAGGGCGCGATATCTGGATGATAGTAGCCTCTCAAGAAGGCGCCGATACCTCCGCAACTCTTGCAGGAAATAACAAACCAAGTGTATTAGTACAGGCGGGAATTCATTCCGGAGAGATTGATGGGAAAGACGCAGGTATGATGTTGCTGCGTGATATCGTTCTCGGCGATAAAGGCCAATTACTTGATAATGCTAATCTGCTATTTGTACCTATTTTCAGTGTTGATGGTCACGAGCGCTCAACACAGTACAACCGTGTCAACCAACGTGGTCCAGTCAATATGGGGTGGCGAACCACCTCAAAAAATCTCAACTTAAACCGAGATTATGCCAAGGCTGATGCGTTAGAGATGCAGCATATGCTGCGTGCTATCAATGAATGGCAACCCGATCTTTATATCGATGTTCATGTCACCGATGGCATCGACTATCAGTACGATGTGACCTTCGGTTATAACTTGCCTCAAGGACTCAGCCCTGCAAGCTATGCTTGGCTAGAAAATAGCTACCGACCAGCCATTGAATCAGCGCTAACAAGCCAAGGTCATATCCCTGGTCCCCTAGTATTTGCCATAGATAACACAGATATCACTCAGGGCATGTCGTTATGGAACCCAAGCCCGCGTTATTCAAATGGTTACGGTGATGCCAGACACCTACCCACCATCTTAATAGAAAATCACAGCCTTAAACCCTATAAGCAAAGAGTGCTGGGTACTTATGTGATGCTAGAAGCCACTCTGAAAACCTTAGGTAAGCAAGCCACTAAGTTAAAGTCAGCCATCAAACAGGATAAGTTCCGCTATTCACCTAGAGTGACACTCACCTGGAAAGAGGTGCAGCAAAAGCAAAGTTGGGACTTTAAAGGTATCGAATACCATATGGAAAAAAGCCCGATCAGTGGTAATGAGATCGTACGCTGGACGGGTGTGCCTAAGCTATACCCTAACTTGCCTGTAATGGGAGATACTGTTCCGGATATACGCGTGACTCGGCCTAGCGCTTACTATATCCCACCTCAGTGGAGTGAAGTGATCGAGCGCTTACAAATTCACGGCATTCGCATGACCAGACTTGAACAGTCGACAGAAATGAAACTGAATCAATATACGCTCAGAGATCCACAGTTCAAGAGTACTGATTATGAGGGTAGACAGCGAGTGACAATCCAAGCCTCACTCAAATCTGTGACCGCTAACTTACCTGTTGGTACTGTAAGAATTGAAACCCATCAGCCATTAGGTGACTTAGCAATCCTGCTATTAGAGCCTCAATCACCAGACTCTTTACTAGAGTGGGGATTCTTTAACCCGATATTTACCCGCACTGAGTATATCGAGAACTATGCGGTTGAGCCTCTAGCGGCTCAGATGCTAAAAGCCGATCCTGAGCTACAGATCGCTTTCGATAAGGCATTACAAGATAGCAATTTCGCCGCAGACCCTAAGGCGCGCCTTCGCTGGTTCTATGAAAGAAGTCCATATTATGATGATCAGTATCTGCAATATCCGGTTCTAAGACAAAAATAATCCATCCGCTTATAGCCAGTCTGGAAGGAAATACTAATCCCGGCTGGTTTTAATCTGTAGCCAGAGCGACTCATCAGCAATAGGCGTCGACTCAGGCAAACTGCTATTGATAAGACTGAACATTTTTGAGTTGGAATATTTTTCCAAAGGAAATATATTTTTAGTGACCGGGTGTTGCTGCATAAACTTTTTTAATTTTCCTTGGCTGATTAAAGAAAGTAGACCTTGCTCCAGCCGCTCAGCTAACGCCGAGTTCTCTTTATTAACGAAGAAGTACATGGGGAATGGATAGCTGAGTAATACTTTGTCAAACGCGATCAAATCTTCTTTATCCTCCCCTTCAAGCTCGGCATATACTTCAGTGATCCCTCTTGGGAAATAATCACAACGTCCCTGTTTAAGCATGCTATACATAAGTGCAAACTGAGTCACTCGCTCTACTCTATAACCATTTTCCTGCAAAATATCTGAATCAGGCCATTGGTCTCCTTGGCATGCAGTCAGTACCTTTAACTGCCCAGACGTACCTATCTGTAGAAACATCTGATATTTTACTGCTCTAATGACAGGAACTCTAACGCCTAAGAGCCCCCCCATAAGAGGCATTCGAATAGCTCTAAACTCTTGCTCTCTTTGTTTGTTAGTTCCAGCCCAATACAGATCAAGTCTGTTTGTCTTAAGTGCAATAAAGGCGCGGCTCTGTGTATAACTCGACTCAGCCTCTACGAGCTCGGCGTTACCATATTGAGTTTGAGTTTCACGTAAGACAAGTCTGACCAAATCAATGTAATACTGATAGCTGGCATCATTCTTGGACTGCTTAGGCTGAACGACAATAGAGCTAGTTACCGTCTCAGCAGGAGCTGAGACGGTATAGAAAGAGGCGATCATAGCCAAAATGAAAAAAGCCCGCATATTCACCTTTAGATAAATAATGAAACTTACAATCTAGCTGTCTCTCTGATTAAAGAGCTGGGTAATGGATCAATTAGCCTCTCAAGCCAAAAAAACTAGACCTTTGTTGCTGATATTGAATAAACCAAAGGAACACGTTGCTCTTGGTGCTCCATATAATATCTTAGCACTTGCTCACCAGAAGCTTGAATATGAGTCTCTTCTACCAGTCCCTCGAAACAGTTATAGGGGCTAAAATCAAACTCGTTATAGTGGGCAAGCTTAAGTCCGGCTCGAAGCAAGGCATTAATAATGTCTGAGATAGAGTGAGGCCAAGTGATCAGGGTATCTTTCTCTCCCGAGCAGTTTTCAGTGTAGGTTCCTTCCTCATCGACATCTGGCTCAGTTTGAGAAAAATAGCTATAGCCATCAAACAAAGCCTCTAAAGGATGAAATTCCACCATATAGAACTCCCCACCAGCTTTGAGGCAGTCATTGACCACTTGGGCCCACTGATCGAGATCTGGCAACCAACATAATGCGCCATATGAGGTAAACACAATATCGTACTGCTTAGATATGTTCTTTGGCGTGCCATATACATCGGTACAGATAAACTCAGCCTCAAAACCAGCCTGTTGCGCTAACTCTTGGGCTTTCTCTATTGCTGTAGACGAAAGATCGATTCCGGTAACCTCGGCGCCATTTCTCGCCCAAGATAGGGTATCTAGTCCGAAGTGACACTGAAGATGAAGCAAGCTCTTACCTTGTACATCAAGCTCGTTGAGCTCGATTTCTTTCAGGGAACTCTTTCCTGATAAAAAACCCTCAACATCATAAAACTTTGATGCCACATGAGTATGAGTACGCTTATTCCATGCAGATTGGTTAATTGCTAAGTAATCCATGCTTCTCTCTTATTTATTTTTATCCGCAGCGAGCAACTCGCTATATTGCGTAACTGGCAGTGACGAAATTCACCACTTTTACAGGTCTAAAACCTCATTGATTAACCATCGAGGTTAACATTGTCGCAAACCTTTCCAAACAAAATAGATAATATTCTTTAAAAACATAAAGATATACTTTTGGCATGAACACTGCAAATACTTGAGAATGAACACTGCGAAAAACAACAACAGAATTGATTTCAAAGGAATAGAAATATGACCATTCGCCCTACCGTACTCGCCTCAATTTTTGCACTATCTCTTTCAGGCTGCATTATCAATGTTAATGGTGCCAGCATGGAGCCAATGGAACATAGCCAACAGATGCTACAAATTGATGCGAGTCAGCTTAATGCATTAGTGGCTAATACAGGAGCGGGCTCACTGGAAATAGAAGGTGTTGAGGGGTTAAGCAATATTACTCTTGAAGCTGATATCTATACCTATGAAGATATGGAGCCAAATTTATCTTTGACGCAAAAGGGCAGTACTGCTTATCTTGTTGCCGATTTTGGCCCACGCATAGGTTCAGGCAACTCGCCTTACATCGACCTAATCATAAAAGTGCCAGCAAAAATGAAGATGGATATCGATGATGGATCAGGCAGTATTAAGATCTCAGGAGTCGATGCAGACATAGAATTAGAGGATGGTTCTGGCAGCGTAGAAATCAGTGGCGGACGCAACCTAGACATACAAGATGGATCTGGGTCTATTACTCTAGAAAATATTAATGGCAACATTGAATTAGATGATGGCTCCGGTTCGATCGATATCACTCAGGTTAATGGTAATGTCACGATCACTGACGGTTCTGGCGGTATGTATGTGAAAGATATTCAGGGAAAAGTCACTATCGATGATGGCTCAGGTGGCATTGAAGTCATCAACACCAAAGGCTTAAACATCATAGAGGCAGGTTCTGGTAACCTCAGCTTTGATAAAATCGATGGCCAGGTCAGCATGCAGTAACCAACTCAACTTCCCGGCGCAGCGACTCTTGCCAATATTGAAGGTCGCTGCCCACCCCAAACCGGCTCACTATCACCTTAGCTTTCCGGTCAACGAACCGTATAGTCACTCAATGAGATCGCTGCTTATTAGTGACCTGACTTGTTAAGACCCATCCCAGTAAGTGTATCTAACTTCTCAGCCATACCATCGGCATATGTTCTAAATACAAAAAACAGCACAGAAATCACACTAGCTGCGAGTAGTCCCCACCTAACGTACTGAACCAAAGGGATCTCAGGAAAATCATACCCCGTCTTCATCTCACTGATGATTAACACAGCAGTTAACACTAGGTATGCCAGTAGTTTCTTCCTAAAGGTCAGGGTGATCTGCGGGCAGAGCTTAGTGGCGGCATATGCACAACACAATCCCACAATAGCCCCCATGACAATATCGGCAGGCCAATGAGCGCCGATAAGAACTCGTGACAGACCTACACATGTAGCTAAGGTAAATAGTGTCACCTTCACCATTGTGCGCTGGCTATACATGCTTATCAGGCCCGCGAACAAAAATGCCGTAGCTGTGTGTCCAGAGGGAAAGCTATGCTTATATCTCGCCTCACCCACCACATTCAGATACTCCAGAACTTGTGGCGGTCTTGGTGCATCGAAATATTGCTTAAGTAAAGGGACACAGATCAGACTAAACACGGCAGCGAGCAATACTCTACAGATGAGTTCAGGGCGTTTTACTAGGTAGCACACTATAATTGCACCTAAGGTGATGCCATTGCCAAAGTCATTAACAAGTGCCTGCAACCAAAGAGGAATTGATGAACTCATGGCATTAATACTGTTAAAAATTTCATAGTTACTCGCCTGATTAAGCGTGAGTAGATGCATAACAAATAACGTGAAAATAATTGAGTAAAAGAACTTCTGCGGATCATCTACAGACACCTGAGCTCTCTGAACCATTGGTTGACTCACTGACATAACACACCCCATTGCAATCGATAAGGGCAAGTTAACCTTTAGGCTGTGAAAGAATTGTCTTTAATTGTTTACCTCTATAGTTCAATAAAACAAAGTTGAGAGGAGCTAAGAGGAGTTTGAGATTAAGAGCAACTTTTGCTTCCTGGTGAGTTTTTTCACCGCTATCTCCCTTTTAA
This sequence comes from Shewanella eurypsychrophilus, assembly GCF_007004545.3. Classification (NCBI taxonomy): domain Bacteria; kingdom Pseudomonadati; phylum Pseudomonadota; class Gammaproteobacteria; order Alteromonadales; family Shewanellaceae; genus Shewanella; species Shewanella eurypsychrophilus. Next base: position 5,653,955 of record NZ_CP045503.2, read on the forward strand.
GGGCCTCGGAACGATTACCCATATCTTCAGAATAAGCTAAAGAGAGTGGGCCTTTTCCCCTAAGGTATTTTGCAGCTTTAACCCCTCCTGCTTGATGCTCTTTGAAGCGCCGTTCGATATCCGTTGTCACCCCGGTATAGAGGTGACCATTGTTACAACGGATCATATAGAGCTTCCAATTAGACTCGGCCACAATAACCCCATAACATTTGCATCGAAAATTGAATCAATTCTTGATTCAAGGATTTAAACCCCGCGTCCACTTAACCGGGGTCATATCACATATCAACCTAGCACCTAGCACCTAGCACCTAATTTAATCCTAATAGCCCAAGAAAGAAGGCATATTCCTGTGCAGTATCCTGATAACGACGGTATCGGCCACTCTTACCTCCATGGCCTGCTTCCATATCTATATGGAACAGTAATTGGTTATCATCGGTTTTATAGTCTCTTAGTTTAGCCACCCATTTAGCAGGCTCAAAGTACTGTACTTGAGAGTCATGCAACCCCGTAGTCACTAACAGATGCGGATATGCCTGACGGCTTATCTGATCATAAGGTGAGTAACTCAACATATAATCAAAATAAGCTTTCTCATTTGGATTACCCCACTCATCATATTCATTAGTGGTCAGAGGAATTGTCTCATCGAGCATGGTCGTCACTATGTCTACAAAAGGCACATGAGCAGCAACAGCAAAATACAAGTCTGGAGCCTGATTGATCACTCCCCCCATTAGCAATCCACCCGCACTTCCCCCTGCAGCGACAACCTTATTATTATCGCCATACCCTTGGGCAACCAATGCCTTAGTGACATCGATAAAATCATCGAAGCTATGTTGCTTATTCAGCATGCGTCCCGCGTCATACCAAGGACGACCTAACATCTCTCCCCCTCTTACATGTGCAATCGCATAGACGACACCTCGGTCTAGCAGACTGATAACCGAGCTATCAAAGTCAGGCTCTATAGTATGCCCATAAGCACCGTAGCCATATTGATATAAGGGGTTGGCTCCATCCTTGGCAAATTTATCTTTTCGATACACTAAGGTCACAGGTACCTTGACGCCATCTCTAGCCGAGATAAACAGACGCTCAGCCTGATATAGCTTGCTATCAAAATCTCCCAATATCTTTTCTTGCTTTAGCAAACGCCTATCCATGGGCTGGCTTAAGTCATATTCATAGATAGACTCAGGAGTGGTGGGGCTAGAATAATAGATACGTAACTTGTCGCTAGATTGACTGGCATTCATATCCAAACCAACGACATAGGCTGGATCATCAAAAGCCAGCTGATAAGACTGCCCACCGAAGGGGCGCACCTCTATTTGGCTAATACCCTTGGTCCGAGTCTGCACAATCAGGTATTTATCTAGCAATAAAACATCTTCAATACGCGTGTCATCATCAGCCGCTATCACTTGTTGCCATAGGCTCTTGTCACTCATCTGATCTTCGCTGGCTTTCATCAGCCTAAAATTATCAGCTTGCCAGTTGGTTAAGATGTAGTAGTCACTGCCAAGTTTAGCCACTGAGTATTCATGGCCTTCCTCTCTAGGTAATAAAGGCTTAAAAAGCGTTAATGGGCTGTCGGCATCGAGCACAGAGACTTCACTGGTGATGGTACTCTCATGGAACAGCACGATACGCGTTTCGTCTAAGCTCTTTCCGAGTGAAATATAGTAAGTATCATCCTGCTCTTCATAAACTAATACGTCTTTTGACTGCTCAGTCCCTAACTGATGACGAAACACCTGATTACCGAGTAAGGTTTGCGGATCTTTTTTGATATAAAAAACATGTTGGTTATCGTTAGCCCACACCAAACTACCATCGGTGCCATCAAGCACATCATCGAGTAAATTTCCGCTATCAAGATCTTTAAAGAAGAGCTTATAAATACGTCGACTCAAAATATCTTCACCAAAGGCGAGCTTAGATTCATCATGGCTGACCGAAACACCGCCCAGTCCATAAAAATCATGACCCTCGGCTCTTACATTTACATCGAGCAATACCTGCTCATGCTGATGTAAGTGTGGTGAACTGTCGTTCGATTCTGAGTCCCTTTGATCTGCCGTTCGTATCACTAAAGGGTACTCGAAGCCTTGCTGATAACGTCTCGAATACCAGTGTTTATGCCACTGATAGGGGACACTTGATTCATCTTTATCTAAACGAGCGACTAACTCTTTAAAAAGGCTCTCTTGTAATGGCTGATAAGGAGCAAATTGGACATCTTTATAGTTATTCTCAGCCGTTAAGTGTGCCAGTATCTTAGGCTCTTGCCTTGCGTCATCTCTAAGCCAAAAGTAATCATCCACTCGCTTCACGCCGTGTAAGTTCATTTCAAATGGAATTTTGTCAGCGACTGGCGGTTTAAGGCTATTAGCTTTTGTCATAAGGGTTTTGCTCACGATATTTGTACATCCAAGTGAAAGAATGAGTACCAAGGGGGCAAAAATACAATTTGCTATGGTAATCAAAGATATTTGACAGTATTTAGGCATCTTACACATCCTTGGTAAATGATGACTGCTTGAGCATTGGGTGTGATTAGGCATCTTTCACTTGAAACACCTTAGGAAAGGACACCATTCAATCAAGATTAGGAGTCTAATCATGATGCTTGCTGAGGTAAAGACTTGTTCGCAAAACGCTCCGCTGATGCTTGTCATTTAAGCAAAAGAAGCGCACCATATCTGCGCTCGATATCTAAACCCTTTGCTAGCTTCATTAAAGGCTCTGCCTATGGGCGAAGTAAATAAGATACGAGTAAATTCTCAGGGCGGGGTGTAACTCCCCACCGGCGGTGATAGTGCATGTTTCGATTTAATCTTCGAGCCAAGCCTTAAGCCCGCGAGCGCCCAAGCAGATGCTTATATTGATCAATATGAGTCGCTTGGGGTCAAGCAGATCTGGTGCCTTTTATCTCATATAAAACACTCCAGAGCCGACGGTAATGCACAGTAGTAACTAGCTTAACGCTAGCAGTACTGGATTAAGTCCGGATGAAAGAGAATATAAGAAAAATATAGCCCTTTACCTTTTCTAGGTGAGGCTCTGCTGTATTCATCTCTTATTGTACGTCGGCATAATTCAACTTATGCGGCGTCATTTTCTGTACGCCCTGATTCTGGAAAACCCAAAGTTGTTTATTAAGGATTTTAACCATGAATCAGTCATTACTCTCCCCTTTCGGCACAGCTATTGAGCGTGTTGAAGTCGCATTAGAAGCACTTAAGCAAGGCCAAGGTGTTCTCGTCGTCGATGACGAAGATAGAGAAAACGAAGGCGATCTAATCTATTCGGCAGAAATGCTAACCAATGAACAGATGGCACTGCTTATTCGTGAAGGTAGCGGCATAGTCTGCCTATGTTTAACCGATGAACGTGTTAAACACTTGAACTTACCGCCTATGGTAGAAGATAACTCCAGTCAGTACGGTACTGCATTTACTGTCAGTATCGAAGCAAAAGTGGGCGTGACAACTGGCGTTTCGGCAGCAGACAGAGTCACCACGATAAAAGCGGCCACCGCAGACAATGCTGTTGCTAGTGATTTAGCTCGGCCTGGACACGTTTACCCGCTCCGTGCACAGCCTGGTGGCGTATTCACTCGCCGTGGACATACTGAAGGCACTATCGACTTAATGCAATTAGCGGGTTTAAAGCCTGCCGGAGTCCTTTGTGAGATCACCAACCCAGATGGCACTATGGCAAGATTAGCTGAGATTATTCAGTTTGGTGAAAAGCACGGTCTACCCGTATTGACCATTGAAGATATTGTTGAGTACCGCCAAGCATCAATATCGAAAGCTAGCTGATAAATCATTGTTGTTTTAATCAGGTAAACAAAAAGCATCATTTACAGTTTTTTGTTTACCTTGATAATAACCATATATTTTACAAGGACTTTTTGTCACTTCTTTAGATAATTCAAATAAGACAGAACATCCCTTCCGCTTGTACCACTATACATATTTTATAAACCTAACAAAAATAGTGCTTTAGTCTATTTTTTGACGCTAAAAATAAATTTCGTGACCTAGATTAGAGTTTCATGAAATATGTATGACAGACATAATTTGCTGTGATATCAATTCCTCCCTCTTTATTAATCCAACAATGATTAGCCACGTTTACTTAAAATATATACGGCTAATTTTGCAGGGAGCAGGTAAATGTCATCGGTATTAAATACATTGAGTCTCAAGCAGAAGCTAATTTTGTTTGCAGCAATACCTATGCTACTGCTTGCGATTTTTGGCTCAATGAGAATGATGCATCTGCTTGAGCGGCACCAAGAAGCAAAAAGGAATACGCTTGCCATTGAAATCACCCGCGATGTTGAAGCGCTTATTTTTGAATTACAGAGAGAGCGTGGTCTCTCTGCAGGCTTTGTCAGTAGCCACGGAGAAAAGTACCAAGCAAATCTCACCACACAAAGGCAACAAACCGACTCTCAGCTCGATAAAGTCCTCGGTAGCAAAGCACTAGGTCAGTTTGTTCAAACCCTAGAGACTGATCAGATCCAAGCACAAACTCTCAGAGAAAACCTAGAGCAGATAAAAGCTAAGGGATATGCGATGAACAGCATTCGTCTCGGAGTTAATCAACAACTTAATAATGAAGCATTTCAATTTTACTCAGAATATAATCACCACCTGCTAGTCTTCATCTCTCAACTTCAGTTACAAACAGAAGATGCGTTACAGGCCAAAGCCTACAATGACCTGCTTAACATTTTAACGATTCAGGAGATGGCAGCTAAAGAGCGTGGTTTGATGAACCAAGTACTCTCGGCCAAATACATAGATTCCAATGCTTTCATCACCATCAAGAGTATTGAACACCAGCTCAATGAGGCAGTCACACAAGCGCTCTCTACTGCTGGAGTTAAAAACAAACAACTGATCAGAGAGATGCTCGACAGTAAATCAAATCAACAAGTCATGCAGTTTCGATCTCGCTTAAAGAACCAAATATATATTGTCGAACAAAGCTATAAGATCAGCCGCCTAATGGGCTACGGTGGCCTTATTCATAACTTCAAAAACTATCTACTAAGAGGCGACCAGAAGTATTTAGACAGTTTTAACCGAGCAATGAGTCAAGTGCAGTTTAAGCTAAATGGACTTAAGCAGATTAAAGGTCTCACCATAGAGCAGCAGGCAGCGATTCAACAGATAGATGAAACCGTCAATACTTATCACCATAAAATTGATCAGCTACAGAAGCTGAAATTACAAAACCTCAGTATTGCAGAGCAGGATAATCGGGTTCGCATTAATGATGAGCCGATGATCGAATCGCTATCTCAGCTGCAGTACCAGGCGCCAGAGGTAAATAGCGAGTTTTGGTGGCAGGTAGCGAGCCATAGAATAGATCAACTTCATCAAGTCACAACCAGTGTAACCAATCATATTTCCAGGCTGAGCTATCAACAAAAAAATGAGTCGCTATTCTTTCTATCTATTGGTTTCACCGCCGCTGTGATCAATTTAATTTTGCTACTCATGATTGGCCGCAATATGATCAGTAATTTAGTTGAAAGCATCTCTCTCATCGCCAGAGATATGCAGAAGATGGCTCAAGATCCAAGTCTTGAGCTTTCAGTGCCGGTAAAGGGGAGCGATGAAATAGCGCAACTCTCTATAGCGCTAAACTCAATGCTCAAGGAACGAAGCAAGGCCTATCGTCAACTTAATTTGGCAGCCGCTGTGTTTGAGTACTCATCTGAAGGGATTGTGGTTACTGACGCAGATAACCATATCGAGCTTATCAACCCAGCCTTTACTCAAATTACTGGTTATAGTCTGGAAGATGTAAAGGGGCGAAACCCTTCTGTACTCAACTCAAACCAGCAACCCAGACACTTTTACAACGGTATGTGGGGCTCCTTGCAGACAGATGGTAAGTGGGAAGGCGAGATCTGGAATAAACGTAAAAATGGTCAGGTATATCCTGAATATCTTGCCATTACAGTTGTGAAGGATGATGCAGGCAATATTATTCAGCACATAGGCCTATTTCTGGATATCAGTAATCGAAAAAAATATGAGCAAGATATCTGGTATAAAACTAACTATGACCTTCTGACCAAGCTCCCTAACCGTGTACTTTATACCGCAAAAGTGCAGCAACATATCACGACAGCAAAGGATAATAATCAGCAGCTGGCATTGCTGTTCATCGACCTAGATAGGTTCAAGTATACCAACGACCTCTATGGTCACTCAGTCGGTAACGAACTGTTAAGACAAGTTGCATCAAGACTCGAGTCCCTCATCGGTAATAACGACTTTATTGCTCGACTCAGTGGCGATGAGTTCATCATCATCTTGCCTCATATAAAATATCAGCATCAGGTGCAGCAGTTAGCCGAGAAAATTATCACTCACCTTGCATCTCCCTTTGGCGTCAACGGTGAAGAGCTGATGATCTCTGCCAGTATCGGCATCAGCTTATACCCACATAACGGTGCCAGTGAAGAGTTGCTCACTCGCAACGCTGAGACGGCCATGTACCAAGCAAAAACCGATGGTCGCAACAGCTACCGTTACTACTCTTCAGAGATGAACGCGCATATGTTGGAGAGGATCCAACTCGAACAGCGACTCAGGCAGGCTGTGGTACAACAAGAGTTCTGCCTGCACTATCAACCCATAGTTAATGTCGATAATCATGAGATTATCGGTGTAGAAGCATTAATACGCTGGCAAGATCCAAAATTTGGTCTCATCTCTCCTGATAAATTTATCCCCATCGCTGAAGAAACAGGCTTAATTGAACCTATTGGTGAATGGGTCCTGCAGCAAGCATTAAGAGATCTGGCACATTGGCATAGCCAAGGGTTTGAGATAAGCATGGCAATCAATGTCTCTGGTAGACAGTTAATCAATGGAAGCCAGCATGGCTTTAGCTGCTTACTCAATGCACAGTTACAAAAGAACTGTATCCACCCTAGATACCTACATATTGAGATCACTGAGTCTATGTTAATGGATGACACAGAGCAGTGCTTACTCGCCCTAGAGTCTATTCGTTCACTCGGGGTCGATATCTACATCGATGACTTCGGTACCGGTTACTCCTCTCTGAGCTACCTCAAACGATTTCCTATCTCAGTGATTAAAATAGATAAGAGTTTTGTCGATAATATGTTGGAGAGAGAGTCAGATGCCAACTTAATTAAGGCCATTGTGATGATGGGTCAAAGTCTTGGCCTCAAGCTGGTCGCCGAAGGCATAGAAAAACAAGAACAGTGGCAGATGCTACAAAGCCTAGGTTGCGATTTCGGCCAAGGTTATCTTTTTTCTCGCCCGCTACCTTCGCAACAATTAGAGTTGTTACTGCAAGAGCAAATGATACCAGCTGCATTAAGTATCTGACCATTAATCGGGCTCCATAAAAAAGGAGCCTCTATGGCTCCTATTTTATGTATTATGTCTCTTATCAACTCAATTTAAGCCGCTGATGTTGTCATCACACTCGCCGACTCTTCAACAGCCATCTGAGCGAGATCTTTATCGACAAAGAAAAGTGCTTTACCGTCTTCACCTACTAAGCGGATCTTATCGACAATCGACTTAAATAGTTTCTCTTCTTCATGCTGCTCTGAAACATACCACTGCAGGAAGTTGAAAGTTGAATAATCTTGATTGGTAAATGCAGCATGAGCAAGTGCATTGATATTTGCAGTGATCATCTGCTCATGTTCATAAGTGTATTCAAACAAGGCTAACAGAGATGAAAATTCAGCCTGTGGCGCTTCAATTGAGCCTAAAAGCGGCATTCCGCCAGTTTCGCTCACATAGGTAAACAAACGATGCATATGCTGCATCTCTTCATCGGCATGAACCCGCATAAATTTGGCAGCGCCTTCGAAACCTTTATCTTCACACCAAGCACTCATCTGCAGGTATAGATTAGAAGAGAAAAACTCGACATTTATCTGAGCGTTAAGTTGATCAATCATTGTTTGTGTCAGCATTTTATTCCTCTATACACATATCTGAATAGCTATTTATAGTAGAGCATTGTCATAAAATTAATAAAAAAATGCAATATAATTTACTTAAGTTACTGTTTATTAAATACAAATGGTTATCATTAATACTGTGGCAGTAAAGTCACACCGACCACAACTGCAACATTTGCTAACCAATTCAAGCAGACCTGTTAACATTTACTCTCTAGTATCTATCTGTATAAAATTGACCACCAATGAAAGATAGCCACTCCTAAGCAGCTCTCTAAGTGGCAGGGAAGACAATGAATCTGACTCGAATAAGCACCCACAATCCAGCTGGCACACTAGTAACTCTGTTATTGATCGCTATCTTTGGCATTCTCGCCATCGCAAAGTTGCCCATCCAATTGCTTCCCGATATCCAACGGCCGCAGATTTCGGTATTTAATAACTGGCGCTCGGCCGCACCTCAAGAGATGGAATCGAATATTATTGAACCTCAGGAAAATGTCTTAAGACAAGTTCCTGGGGTGGTTGAAATGACTTCTAACATTTCTCAGGGATTTGGTCGTATCAGCCTGACTTTCGAAGTCGGAAATAACATGCAAGAAGCGATGATCAATGTGATCAATGCGCTTAATCAGACCCCTCCTCGCCCCCTCGATGCCAATGAACCCTTTATCAACGTCGGAGGAGGCGGTGGTACACCAAATTTAGCCTCACTATTGATCCGCATGGCCCCTGATAATCCTGATATCAGCTTTGGTAAGTACCAAAAGTTAATTGATGATGTGGTAGAACCTAGGCTTAGACAGATCACAGGCGTTGGGGCTGTACAACTTCAAAGCAGGCAAGCTAAAGAGTTGCACATTGAGTTCGATCCTTATCGCGCCGCAGCACTGGGGATCACCATAGATCAACTCAGAAATACGCTTTCACGCGCTACCGATATCTCTGGCGGTACGGCGAATGTTGGCCGACGCCAATACACGGTCAGATTCTTAGGACAATACACACCGGAAAATCTCGGCAATCTGATCGTGACATATAATGATGGCCGCCCGGTCTATCTTAATGAACTGGCCGATGTCAGTGTTTCCACAGCTGAAGTACAAGGCTTTACCAAGCGTAACGGCTACCCAGCCTATTACATGACACTACAAGGCACCTTCGATGCTAATACCGTAACCGTCCTCGATGGCGTTAATAAGGCAATAGAAGAACTCAATGCTGGCGCCTTGAAAGAGGCTGGTCTGGTGATTGACCTCTCTTTCGATGCCTCGGTGCATATCAAGCGTGCCATTTTATTAGTTAAAGGTAACCTAGCAATAGGTGTGCTGCTGGCCCTAATCATACTCTTCGCCTTCCTGCGTAGCTTTAAAGCCACCCTAATGATTGCATCGACAATCCCTGTAGCCCTATTGATTGCTTTTTTCTCCCTCGAGGCCATGGGACGAACCTTAAATGTTATCTCACTCGCTGGACTGGCCTTCGCTGTCGGTTTAGTACTCGATGCCGCGATCATCGTGCAGGAAAATATCGTTAGGCTGTTGCAAAAAGGCGAGCCACTCAAAGAGGCTATCGCTCGTGGTACCGAGCAAGTAAGAGGTGCTTTGATGGCCTCAACGGTGACCACGGTGGCCATCTTTTTACCCATTTTATTCATGCCTGGCGTCGAAGGTCAGCTGTTCTCTGATCTCGCGCTCACCCTTTCGGTCGCGGTGGTTTCTTCCTTTATCAGTGCGATCACTTTAATCCCAGTATTTAGCCTGCTGTGGCTAAAAATGCCAAAAAAGGCAGAGTCCGACAGTAACAAGCCAGATAGATGGCATAGACTGACTCAGCTTATCCGCAAGCTCACCTGCGATAAGAAACGCGCAGCGACTTGGTGTGGCTTACTCATTATTGGCAGCGGCATATTAACCTTTGCCTTGATGCCTAGACCTGACTTTCTCCCACAAGCCCGCTCAGATGGAATATTTGCCTTTTTCTCACTGCCGCCTGGAGCCAATGTTAAAACACTTGAAAAAGAGGTGGGTGATATCATCATAGAAAGACTAAAACCTTACTATGACAAAGAAAAAGCCCCTTATATTAAGGGCTATAATTTCTCGATGTACTCGGCGTTCAACGTGCTGTTTATCTACCCTGAAGACCCCTCAGAAGCCGATCAGATGATCAAGCTGCTGAACGAGGAGATCTTAATTGGTTTACCTGACACCCAAGCCTTTACCAATCGCGGCTCACTGCTGCAATTTGGCTTTAACGGTGGCCGCGCAATCAACATAGATCTTCAAGGGCCGGATATGGAGGCATTAATGGCCTCTGCAGGAAAAGGAATGGCACTGATCACCGATGCTCTCCCCGGTGCTGTGGTTCGCCCGATCCCAGGCTTGTCGATGGCACAACCTGAATTACACTTAATCCCCAATGAGCGTCGCCTGGCCCAAGCTGGTGTCGATAAAGCTCAGATAGCTAACGCTGTACGAGCCTATACCTCTGGATTATTTATCGGTGAATATTTCGATGGCAATGAACGTATGGATGTTTTACTCAAAGGGCCTAAATGGCAAGTTCCTGAGCAGTTAGCAGCCACGCCAGTATTTACTCAGGCGGCGGGTATTCAAACCATAGGAGAGCTTGCAAGCATCAAGCGCGCCGTAGGCCCCACTCAGCTGCAAAGAGTCAACGGCAGACGTAGCGTCAGCCTACTCATCTTCCCACCAGCAGATATGTCCTTAGATGAAGCGTTAGAGATCATCAACGAGAAAGCGATCCCAGAGCTAAAGGCGAGTCTGCCAGATAATAGCTCACTTAAGTTCCGTGGTAGCGCCGATAAACTCGATAGCACCATTAAGGAGATGGGCGCTAACTTCCTATTAGCCGTATTGATTCTATTCCTACTGATGGCAGCCATGTTTAAATCGGCTAAAGACAGCTTACTTGTACTACTATCTATGCCGTTGGCCATTTGTGGTGGTGTGGTCAGTTTGCAATTACTCAACCTATTCAGCTTTCAGAGCTTAGATTTACTGACCATGATAGGTTTTATCATCTTACTGGGTCTGGTGGTCAACAATGCCATCCTATTAGTTGACCAAACACGCCAAGGTAGCCGAGCCGGTCTCAATATTGATGATGCCATCTACCAAGCTGTTGCCACCCGCGCACGTCCCGTTTATATGAGTACATTGACCTCCATCTTCGGCATGCTACCACTCATGTTAGTGCCTGGGGTTGGCAGCGAGATCTACCGAGGCTTAGCTGCCGTGATTGTCGGTGGTATGACCTTCAGTGCCCTGTTTACCCTCATTCTCATGCCAAGCCTACTGAGAATGACTCATGCACTCAGCAGACAGGCTACAACCTCATTCACACCTATTGCAGAATCTAATTCCGGAGCCCAGTGATGAACACTTTTAAGCAAGCAACTCTCTATCTCAGCCTATCTTTATCACTACTTGCCCCCTTTAGCGTATTTGCCGAGGAGGATGAGGCAGAAACTAAAGCCAGCCTAGTGAGCGTGGTTCAGGTAGAAAATAGAGCACTCTCACCTAAGATCATGGTCATAGGCTCAGTTCACTCCCGTCGCAGTGCAGAACTCACGGCGGGCATAGACGGTAAACTCATTTGGGTTCAAGAAGCTGGCACCCGTGTCATCACAGGTGAAGTCGTGGCAAGACTAGAGCAGACGCGGTTAGATTTACAAAAGGAGCAGCAAGAAGCTCAAATAGAGTATGAGCAAGTCGGAGTGACTCGGCTAAACCGTGAATTGAAACGCTTGGAGCAGTTAATCATCAGTAAAAACGCTTCAGAAACTGAACTCGATAAAGCCAAATCTGATAGAGATCTCGCTGCGGCAAATCTAAAACTGGCACAGATCAAACTAAAGATGATTTTGGATGATCTGAGACGCACCGAAGTCAAATCCCCTTTTTCAGGTATTATTACAGAACGTAAACGTCAGGCGGGTGAAGACATCAGCCGTTCAGTCTCAATCGTTTCAATCACAGATCCTGATAACTTAGAGATCCGCTTACACGCGCCGCTTAAACATAGTCGCCGAGTTAAAGTCGGCGATGAACTCAATATTTATCATACCGAAGGCGAATTCCAGGCGAACATTCGCAGCCTGATCCCGGTATCAGATATCCGCTCGCAAACATTCGAGGCTCGTATAGACCTGCCTATTGAGATGCAAGATGCCTTTAGTGTCGGTGAGCTAGTCTCTCTCGCACTGCCAATCGCGCCTAAGCAGCTAACCACTTTGGTGCCAAGAGATGCGATTATTTTGCGCTCAACCGGCGCCTATGTATTTAAAATAAATGCAGATAACACGGCTGAAAAAATCATGGTTGAACTCGGTGATGGTGAAGGAGATTGGATTGCCGTTAATGCCGACCTCAGCGATAGTGATACTGTGGTTATCCGCGGCGCAGAAACATTACAGGACGGACAGCAGGTGAAACTACAAGCCCTTCCTGGGACTAAAACTGCAACGACAAGTTAGGGGGATAAGGTTCTAGGTTTAAGTTTCTAGTTCCTAGGTCCTAGGTCTGATATGACCCCAGTAAAGTGGACACAGGGTTTAAATTCTTGATTCAAATACTATGGGACTCACTCCATTTAGAGTCCCATGTCTTCTCACCATATTATAATAATCATCGATATAAAATCGACACTGTGTTGTCATTTCTTTTCTGCTTAGCTCTTCTAAGTTAGAGAACCATTCTTTCTTTAACTGAGCAAAAAAGCTTTCTGAGCAAGCATTATCCCAGCAATTCCCCTTTCTCGACATACTCACTGTGACCTTACGCTTCGTTAGCCACTTAAGTACTTCAAAGCTTCTGTATTGAGCCCCCTGGTCAGAGTGAAACATCAGCTCACTCCCATTTGGCCTTCGTTCTACCCAAGCTTGTTTGAGTGACTTCATCACCAGTTCGCTCGAATTTATGTAGCTCGTTGCCCAGCCCACCACTTTACGTGAGTACAAATCGATGATGACACATAGATACTGCCAGCCCTCTTTGCACCTAATTTGTGTAATATCTGATACCCAAACAGTATTAGGTTTAGCTACTTCAAACTCTCTGTTTAAGTAATTCGGCGCTCTTGTTTCAATCAACCTAGGCTTCACTACACCGAACTTCCTTTTACATGCTTTAGACCTGTAATCAAACACCTGTAACAAGCTTTGTACTCGCTTTTTATTACAATCGAAACCATTAGCTACAGCATCCAGCCATAACTTCCTATAACCCGCTATGCTCCTGTGCTCAGCTATCTTTTCTTTGAGAAAGTCAGACAGTACTTCGTTATCTTTATCGCGTTGAGAAGGCTTACGAACAAGCCAGCTGTAATAGCCTGAGCGAGATACACCAAAAATATCACAGAGCAATTTTATCGTTCTTCGAGTTGAGCAATAACCTTGGATAAACTGAAACTTTATCCCTGGTGTTTGTCGAAGAACTCCTTCGCCTTTTTTAAGATATCGTTCTCCAACTCTGCACGCTCTAATCGTTTTTTTAGCCCACGGTTTTCACGTTCAAGTTCAGCTAGCCCCTTATTAGGACCGACATTTTTAATAGGTTTAGAAGTGTGTTTCTTCGACGTCAATTGAGCTCTCCATTTACTGAGCAAAGCGGGATGGATACCTAATTTACCAGCTAAAGCCTTTACTGTATCGGGAGAGTTTAAGGATTGTTGAACAGCAGCCAATTTGAAGGCTGCTGTGTGGGTCTTACGAGTTATTATTTTCATGGCACCTTATCGCTTATATAAGGTGTCCACTTTTAGGGGGTCATATCAGGTCCTAACATCTAGGAACTAGGTTCTCTCTTCAAAAGGCGGAATTTTCATCAACTTTTGCTTTAGTCATCGTCTTAATGTCGAGGTGAATCTTCACCTTTGCTATCACATTATGAAAACACAGATAAAAACTGCTGCTGAGATCATAGTCTTCTGAATTCACCATGGCATAATGACTGCCAACTTTCGCTTTTACTAATGTCGCGTATATTTACGTGAGGTTATACATTCTTCATAAGGGTGCCAGATGTCCACTAAAGCCGATCCATGCTCTCAACCAAGTCTCATGCATCCAGATGAGGCAATCGCATTGCTCCTCAATCAAGTTAATCCGTTAGCAGATACTGAAGTTGTTACACTATCTCATGGGCTTGGACGAGTATTAGCAGAAGATTTAGCCTCTAGCATAGACCTGCCTCCCTTCAATAATTCAGCGATGGACGGTTATGCTTTTCGTTTCGAAGACCTCAATACTAATGACAGTCTGACTCTTATTGGCCAATCATTTGCAGGCCACCCCTTTGAGGATGAAGCTAAGCCTAATACCTGTATCCGAATCATGACAGGTGCACCACTACCTGATGGATACGATACCGTGCAGATGCAGGAGAAAGTTGAAGCAAAAGGTAACGATATCTTTATTGAGCCACCTTTTGCGATAGGCGCCAATATTCGTTACCGCGGCGAGGAAGTAAAAACAGGTGGAAAAGTATTATTGTGTGGCACTCAAATTGGCGCCGCCGAACTCGGTGTCCTAGCCACTATTGGCGCCAGTCAAATTCGGGTAACCCGTCAGGTAAAAGTCGCCTTTTTCTCTACTGGAGATGAACTCAGACCCGTAGGCAGCGAGCTGGCACCGGGACAAATTTATGACTCGAATCGCTACAGCATCCAAGGGTTACTCAGCCGCGCTAATGTCGAGTGGATTGATATGGGCGTAATTGAAGATGACCCAGAAGCTATTCGACAGGCATTTAAAAATGCCTCAGCGAATGCCGATATGGTACTGACATCAGGCGGCGTTTCTGTAGGCGATGCCGATTACACCAAACAGGTCCTCGATGAAGAGGGTGAAATTACCTTCTGGAAGCTGGCAATTAAACCTGGTAAACCTTTTGCTTTTGGCAAGCTAGGTAAAGCTATTTTCTGTGGTCTGCCAGGCAACCCTGTTTCCTCTATGGTGACTTTCTACAAACTGGTTTGGCCGCTATTAAACAAGATGCAGGGTCTACCTCAATCTAAACCTCTCCAGCTCAAGGCCAAATTAAAGGGTGATCTACGTAAGTTCCCTGGCCGTGT
The DNA here is from genome assembly GCF_007004545.3 of Shewanella eurypsychrophilus. Classification (NCBI taxonomy): domain Bacteria; kingdom Pseudomonadati; phylum Pseudomonadota; class Gammaproteobacteria; order Alteromonadales; family Shewanellaceae; genus Shewanella; species Shewanella eurypsychrophilus. The sequence goes on from NZ_CP045503.2 coordinate 5,669,049, forward strand.
CGAATATCAGCGTGGCATTCTCAGCCAAAATGATAATGGAGAAGCTGAAGTTAGCATCACAGGCAGGCAGGGATCAGGCATGCTCACTTCAATGAGTTTAGCCAACTGTTTCGTTATCTTAGCTCAAGAGCAAGGTGATACTGCAGATGGCACATTAGTCACGGTAGAACCTTTTAATTCAGTACTTTGCTGAACATTATAACCTTAAGCTATTTAACAAATCGTTCAGGAAACAGGTATGAGTTCTACAATCGATAACGATGAAATCTTGTCTGACAGTGAGATATTGAGATACAGCCGCCAAATTTCTATCAAGGCGATGGATTTTGAAGGGCAAGAAAAACTGAAACTCGCTAAGGTGCTCATTATTGGTGCAGGTGGACTAGGTTGTGCAGCAAGCCAATACCTTGCTGTCGCGGGTGTAGGTCATATGACCTTAGTTGATTTCGATACCGTTGAAACATCTAATTTACAGCGTCAGGTATTGCATCAAGATAAAAATGTCGGCCAAGCTAAGGTTGAATCGGCAAAAGAAACCTTAACGGAGCTTAATCCGCATATTCGAATAGATACTGTTAATGCCGTTCTAGACGATCATGAGATCGATGAACTCGTCGCAAAGCATTGCCTAGTGCTGGACTGTACCGATAATGTTGCAGTTCGAGAACAGCTCAATAAGAGCTGTTTTAGTCATAAAATCCCATTGGTTTCAGCTGCCGCTATCCGCATGGAAGGAACAGTCACTGTTTTCGATTATCAGGACGAGCATCCTTGCTATCATTGCTTTAGTAAGCTCTTTGGTGAACAACACCTTACCTGTGTCGAGTCTGGAATTTTAGCGCCTGTCGTCGGGATGATCGGCTGCTTGCAGGCCGTCGAAGCCATCAAGGTGATTGCTAATATGGGTAAGCCATTGACCGGACGCATCTTAATGATTGATGCTATGACCATGGAGTTTCGCGAAATGAAACTTGCTAAACAGGCTAACTGTAAAGTCTGTGGATAATGCTAAATTCTAGGCTCTAGGCTCTAGGCTCTAGGCTCTAGGCTCTAGGCAAGGTGATGCTGGTCTAAATATACCCATTTAAGCCAGTATCACTATCCTTTCCCCATCATCTTCTTGCTTCTATTCACTTGTTACAAAGCCCTTTAAGACCTCATTTAAACCTCATTTAAAAAATCAGATTAAAATCTCAAAAAACAATTTGACCCTCCCCTTACGGGAGACAATATGATGCTTATCAACGGACAAGCAGTCCTGCAAAATATTGCTAAACCTAACTAAGAATACTTGGAGTCAAATATGAACTTACTAACTAAAACAATCTTATCTACCGTTATCGCAATCTCTTCAACGTCAGTTTTTGCCGCGAGTGTGTCTATACCAAGCAGTATGCAAGTATCAGCAATTAATGGTATTGAAGTACAAAATAGCCAAGAGCTTAAGTTAGCCGAAGGCCAAAACTTGGTAACGCTAAGATATATAGAAGATTTCGCATTCAATGCCGATGACTCGGGATCACTCGTTAAATCTAAGCCACTATTTTTGAATATATCTGCACAGGAAGGAGTGCAGTACACAGTATCGATACCTGAACTTATGACACAAGATCAAGCGCGAAACTTTATCAATAATCCTCAAGTTCAGGTGAGTGATAGCAATGGAGTCACCCGTGCAAACAGCTTATCTAACCAGTATCAGTTGATGGCAGCCATGTTTAAGCAAGATGTAGAGATGTAACATCTCTTTTTTAAGGCGCTGTAAATCACATCGATTCAATAGGGGGGATATGCCGTCTCCCCTCCAAGTCTCAAATCTCAAATCTTCACAGGCATATTAATCTAAGCCCTCCCCTCTAGCGAATCCTAGTAAAGATAATGACTTCCAGTACTTATCTCTGACTTCTTTCACTAAGAAGCGTAATCTTGTTGGTTAATACATTTCTGGGTTAAAGTAGGTCCACCAGCTTGGTGACAGTTTCTTGGAAGATTGTTGTTCATCAAAAATTAACCCTTTAATGGATATGGTCCGTTACTAGTACTTAGTAACCCAACTCTTTATGGAGAATCGAAGGATATGATTAAACCAGTCTCAATTGCACTTCTCATCGCTAGTGCACTCACACTTATGGCCTGCGATCAGAACAAGCCTGCCAGTTCTACTGAAAACTTAGCAAATACAGAGCAAGAACAAACTACGCAGATGGCAAATCCAGCTTCTGAATACTGTGTGTCTATCGGTGGTGATCTTGTGATACAGACCCAAACCGATGGTCAAATTGGTATCTGCCATTTACCTAGCGGTGAGAAAATAGAAGAGTGGGCTTTATACCGTAAAGCCAATAAGCAAGAGGTCACAAAGGCTGTCGATATGGTTAACCCTGCTGCAGCTTATTGTGAGTCTGTCGATGGAAAGTTAGATCTGCCAACCGGTGTCTGCACTCTGCCCAGCGGTGAAGCTTTAGATCAATGGGAACTGTACAAGCGTGAACATGATCAGAGTCAGAGCATGCCTCAAATAGGTATGGCAAATCCCGCAGCAGTTTATTGCGAGACAGCTGGTGGAAAGTTAGATCTGCCTACCGGTGTCTGCACCTTACCTAGCGGTGAAGCCTTAGATCAGTGGGAACTGTACAAGCGTGAACATGATCAGAGTCAGAGCATGCCTCAAATAGGTATCGCAAATCCCGCAGCCGTTTATTGCAAGACAGCTGGTGGAAAGTTAGATCTGCCAACCGGTGTCTGCACCTTACCTAACGGTGAAGCCTTAGATCAGTGGGAACTGTTCAAACGCGAACACGATCAGAGTCAGAGCATGCCTCAAATAGGTATCGCTAATCCAGCAGCAGTCTATTGTGAGTCTGTCGATGGAAAGTTAGATCTGCCAACCGGTGTCTGCACCTTACCTAACGGTGAAGCCTTAGATCAATGGGAACTATATAAACGTGAGCACGACCAGAGTCAGAGCAAGCCTCAAATAGGTATCGCTAACCCAGCAGCTTAATCTCAGCAACAAGCGATAAGGAATATCACAGAAGATGTCGACATTACCCACAAGCCCCTCCTACGATCTCGCCTGTGATATCAGCGACAATTGGGATCTGAAAAAATGGAGACCGATTCTCGACATCATCTGTATCAGACACGATATTAGTGCCATCAAATTCAGTCAAAATTTCGAAGGCACTAATCCTGTCTTCGAACTGACTCTTGACTCTGGCTTAGTTGACTCTGATTTAGATAGATCGGGGGCGATAAATAAGGCTTTTATTGTCAAGATCCTCGCACCCAATTTTCATGCCCAGTATCAAAGCGACTACCTTAGCCTTAAATTACTCAATCACCACACCCTTGGCGTTAAGGTCCCTAAGCTGTTCTACTCTGGCGATATTGATAATTGGCCCTACCTAGTGATAGAGAAACTCGATGGGGTCATGCTTTCTTCAGTTCTCGATGAACTGTCTATCGCAGAAAAATGTAACATCGCCAGAGAGCTAGGAGAATTTAGCGCCCAGCTACATCAACTTCCCGAACGAAGCATTGAAGGATTAAGACTAGACTGGCCTGATTTTGTCCAGTTACAAAGCCAAAAATGTTATGAAAAACGCAAGAAACAAGGTCTTCCAGAACCTCTCTTAGAGACATTAAATAGCTACCTGCAAAACAATGCCGATAAGTTGGCCCCCAACCTTAATAAGAGCTGTGCTCACTTGATACACACAGACCTGCATCCCGGTAATTTAATGGTTAAGCTGCATGAGGGAAGATATCGATTTAGCGGGATCATAGATTTTGGCGATGCTTTGGCCTGTCCTGATCCGGTATTTGAATTTACCTCACCAGCCTTACTACTAGCCCTTGGAGAAGCAAAGATATTTCATGCTTATCTGGACGGTTATGCTTATAAAGGTAAACGAGACTCGAGCTTACAGCAGCATATGATGGTGCTAAGCCTATTAAGACACACTGGCGATATAAATTATCTACTGCAACATGTGCCAGCTTGTGACAACAGAACTGAGTGGCATGAATTAGAGCCGCTATTTTTTCCGCTTTAGTTGTCCCTATCTATCGATTGCAAGTCTTAAGGCTAACGTACACGCTAGCCTTTTATTTAAATCAATACGAAATTGTGTTTATACAGCTACTCTATATTTTGGACTGCGGCCATAAGCAGTCCCTTCTCAACCCATAACGATACGTTTATTCCTTTAACATCTATCGATAATGGTAACTCGCCTTGGTCTATCCGAGGAATATCCCCATAGTGCTGCGCATCATAGCCCACTTCATATAAAGTCACCTTCTGACCAGTAGCGGTTTCATAGCGGATCTGTGCAGCAGCAACCCCTTGAATAGAGCAATAACGCCCGCCAAGCATGGTATTATTCTGCTTTGATAATAAGCGAGAACCCACTACAGAAAAGTCTAATTCGGTGAAGTAATCACGTAACGGCGCCATACTGCTAGTCTTTAGCTCAAGTGGCTTCATCTTGATATGATTCATCGCGACTTCGTCGGCAATCTTGAGACTCAGATCAGCTGTTCCAGTGAGGTAGTTAACACTCAGCATAAACACTAAAACCAAGCTCGCAGCAAAAGCAGATAAGCCATACCAGCTTTTATAATTAGGGCTTATCTCAGGTAAAATGCTTGCCTGTGGCTCACTAATACCTTCAGATACATAACCATTATCGCTCACAGCTCCCTGTTCTTGACCTGATAGCAGGCTTTCAAATCTAGTGAGCTGTTCCTCATCAAGGGACTCCTGCTCCATAAAGGTTTTGGCCGAGTGCTTAAAAGAAGCATGCAGTTTGTCACTCTGTTTCATGACGACACCTCTTTCATCCAATCACCTTCACTCATCTCAACCACTTTCTGTTTGATTCTATGCAATCGAGACAATACTGTTCCTCGGGGTTGTGCTAAATCTTTAGCTATCTCTGCAGCGGTATATCCATCGACTGCCCACAAGTAGAGCACTTCTCTCTCCGCAACATTGAGCAATTCAAAAACCTGTTCAATCAAATTATGTTGGATCTGTAGTGTTTCCAAAGAGGTTTCATCTAAGAGCACTGCAGCATGCTCATCGATGGACTCGAAAGCAAGCTTGTGTTGACGCCGACAATCGTCAATAAACTGATTACGGATAATCTTACGAATATAGGCATGGGAATACTCAAGCTCTTTGCCACACTTAAGCCACTTCTCTAAGCCATTTTGCAGCAAGTCTTCAGCGCGGCCACGATCTGCAGTTAAGCAGAAGCTATATCGATAAAGGCTCTGTAACTGTTCGCGGGTCAGCATTTATTGACCATCTCGCAAGCAAAAACCACAGACCCAAGCTTTGGCAATCCATGTAGGTAAAGGGCTCATATCTATCCCTAGCTCAGTCATCCTTCCTAAACTAGCACCAGCAGATATAGCATTGAGCAAGTGGTAATCCACAGCCACCAGTGGCTTAACTAACGGCTTAAAAGGATCACGAGACACGCTGAAAAAATAATCGGCTTGGGGCTTATCTATTGCTACATGTTCATCTTGATAATGGGCATGCCAAATATCAAAGAGTGGATACGTCGAATGATGAATTGATATATCAGGCCTGAGTAGCAGCACAACATCTTGATGTTGCGCCTCTGTCAGCTCTGCAATACTCGTTATAGGCAAGCAATCTAAGGTATCCGCAGCATAATAACTCAGTTGCAATGACCACTCTAAATAGGCAAGCTGTGGCAGATACTTCACCTTGGAAAATTCTCTGCGAGTATCGACGATCTGTTTTATAAATGCCGGGAAGGTCTCCCCATAATAATTAAGGTTCATCTCACGCATTGGGTTTGATTGAATATAGTCTTTCGCTAATTGGTTAAAACAGACCTCTCCGACTAGCTGTAAGCTAATTGGGAAGCTAATGGATAAGGTGGCAGTTAACGCCTGCAGTGAATTATTGCGATATATATCTAAGCGACTAGCTTGAGCAGGGTTAACCAAAGACAACAAGGCCTCATCGCTCCCACCTTGGCGCAGAGCCTGGATAAATGAATCCTGCCACTCAGCTAAGCGCATCGCTTACCTCCCATCTTTACATCATCAGGCGTGGGGCACACCGCCTGCAAAATTTCAGCCGCTATGGTTCTCTCGGCTAGTAGCCTCTCTAATGGAGGCAGATCATTATCCCATTCGATCATACTCGGTATATGACCATGTTTAGCGATAAACAATTTAAAAGCCTGCCATACTCGTTTATCTACCGGGTGATTGTGAGCATCCAACAGGTAGTCTCCCTTATCGTGAAAACCCGCAAGGTGTATCTGTTTAACTCGCTCCACCGGGATCACATCCATAAATGCCTGCATATCTTGATTAAGGTTCTTACTGGTGACGAAGGCATTGTTAATATCCAGCAATAGATAACAATCAGCTTCACGGGCTACCGCAGCAATAAACTCGCCTTCTGTCATTTCATTAAATTGACAACTCACATAGGTAGACACGTTTTCCAGCAGAATTCTTTCACCCATAAAGTCCTGAACTTGCTTAATGCGCTGGCTAAGATGCGCTACCGCTTCACTGGTATAGGGTAAAGGCAACAGATCCGGGACTTTTAAATTGTCATTACCTGAAAAGCTCGCATGCTCTGAATACCAGAGTGCGCCAGTCTGCTGCTTCAGATTTTTTATTTGGTTAAGATATGAAAAGTCCAACTCATTTGGTCCACCTACTGAGAGGCCTACACTGTGTAAGACGATAGGGTAACGCTCTGCAATTGCTGCCAGCATATGCTTATTTAAGCCCCCATCGACAAGCCAGTTATCCGCTAAGACTTCAAACCAAGGGATCTCTGTCTCGCCTGCAGCTAAGATCTGCTGCACATGGGGGAGACGCAGGCCGATACCTGCGCCAACTAAGCTCCCCCGGACCATTATGATTTAGCCGGTTTTACAGCTTTAACTTCACCACCAGTGATTTTTTCACAGGTACCAGCAGGTACATAGACCCACTCATTAGGTAAGTTATTGCCTTTCGCCTGACCAGCACAACCATGGCTACCATCTAAAGCACCACAGTCATTGGCGCCAGCTTTGGCAATACCTGCACACTTTTCCCACTCAGTCGGCTGATCCGGCACCGCATTGGCGCTCACAGAAAGGCCCGCAGCCAATATACCAGCCACTGTTAAGCCAAGAGCTTTATTTGAATATTTCATCTAATTCTATCCTTTATAAAAAGTGAAGAGTTCACCCCTATAACGAATAGCAGATAAATTTGATTGCATGATCTAAATTTTATTTTAAGCGAAGCTAATTTAGCCAATGAAGCTTAGGTAACCCTGAAGGATGATCGCGTTAACGATATCGATAAAGAAAGCACCAACGATTGGTACCACCATAAAGGCTTGTGGAGATGGCCCAGTTCTCGTGACCAGCGCGCCCATATTCATCACTGCTGTTGGGGTTGCTCCCATACCGAAACCACAATGACCACCCGCCATGACAGCGGCATCATAGTTTCCACCCATTAAACGGAATGTCACAAAATAGGCAAACAGCGCTAAGATAATAGTCTGCATCATCAAGATGAGCAGCAAAGGAATCGCCAGGTCGAATATCTCCCATAGCTTAAGGTTCATCAATGCCATGGCTAAAAATAGTGACAGTGATACCGTACCTAAGATATCGACACTTTCACTGTTAATCTTATAGCCACGAGAAACCTCGGTAATATTAGTGATCACCACGCCGATAAACAGCGCATAGACAAAATCCGGCATTTTCAGCCAGCTGATATCCATTGTCGCCACTAGAGAGCCCACCCATTTAGCACCGGCAACACATAGCAATAAGATAAACAGAATCTCGAGAATGCTCTTGGCTGTCACCCTGTCTTCTTCAAGCTGATCATACGTCACCAGATCTGGGTGATCTTTATGGTGATTGCCACCGACACCGTAAGATGAGACCAAATTATTCTTATTGATCAACCTTTGGGCAACTGGGCCACCAATAATGCCGCCCATCACCAGACCAAATGTCGCAGCGGCCATGGCAAACTCAAGAGTATTAATGCCGTAATTTTCCGAGAAGGTCTGAGCCCACGCAGCGCCTGTACCATGACCACCAGAAAGCGTAATGGAACCTGCAATTAATCCCATCAAGGGCTCTAATCCAAGAGCAGTAGCCATACTCACACCAACTGCATTCTGAATAATGATATATAGCGATGCAATCCCGAGGAAAATAAACACCTTACTGCCGCCCTTTAGCAGCAATTTATAGCTCGCCGCCAGTCCAACCGTGCTGAAAAACATCAACATTAGCGTGTTTTGCATCGACAAGGTAAATTGCAAGGTGATCTGATTGAAGTGTAAAGCGGTAATGATAGCCGCGACGATTAGGCCGCCAACGATAGGCTCAGGAATATTGTACTTTCTAAAAAAAGCGATATGACGATTGACTGAGTGCCCGATAAAAAGCACCAAAATCGCCACTAAAAACGACTCAAGTTCGCCTATTGAATAAACTGTATTCATGAAACTCCTATTAAAATAAGCAAAGCTTTCATTCCGCAATCAAGGCACAACTTCCTCGCTGTGCCATTAAAAGTAGTAGGTAACGAAAACTCTGCTCACTATTCTGTCTACAGTGAATATTCAGATGAATAACCACATATGAGATGAGAAGCGGCACATTGTGCCACAAATCATCTTATGTGCCACATTAGAGGGAGCTTAAAAAGGCAAGTTTATTAAGGAAAAATGAAAGTTTGGTACAGTTTGAGTATAAAACACCCGCAGATGTTAATTGGATTCAGCCCATGTTATGCCAAATATGAAAGTTTCAGACCAAAATAACATTGAAAGCTTAAAGCTAGCTGGAGACGTTAAAACCAGAAAATCCCGAAGAAGGAGCTAACATGAAGATTGATGCTTCTCAGCTTGCTGAGCTGGACTCTGCTTGACTGACCACAGATGATACAGAAGTCGCCTCAGTAGTTTCAGTTTCCATTGTGGCTAACCGCTCTCGCTCTGCTTTTGAGATATATTTAGGTTTATTGGTTGAGCTCAACTTAGCATTAGCCTTTTTTAGCTTTTTTTTATGCTTCAAGGTTATTTTTTTCGTTCGATTCATATTCTCGCCATAAAACCATACTTCAATCACCTAATTATATAGGATCTGTTACGACAACACATTACCAGCGCACCTTGGAATAAACTCATGCTGATTGGTATAAAAGCGCTAAGGCAATACTCAGTGAATTCACTCCCGCCAAAAGCAAAAATCCCAACCACGACAGCCGCAACAATAGCGCAACAGTAGCAACCAAGAAACAACAAGCCGCGAGAGGTAAGTCACATATTCCACCTTGTCTAATCAATACCTAGAACACGATATAGACAGCCATTTTGTAAGCCCTTACACTAATGCGAAACACAAATCATTACTATTTACCTCGGATTTACACTTAGCGATTTATAATAAAAAACCTTCGCTGCAAAAGTGTTATCTGATTTTTTACTCGGGATGACTCAGACATGAAATTTAAAGCTTCGTTAATAGCGCTATCTATTGCCACCGCATTAGCACCAAGTCTTGTTACCGCAGACGACTCTGATATTGAAGTCATCACAGTGACCTCAAGCCGCATGGGTAAGCCTGTCAGCGCGATTCCAAATACTGTCACAATTATCGATCAAGAACAGCTTGAACAGCAGTTCAGAACGACTAAAGATCTGTCGACAATTATCGGAAACTTAGCACCCAGTTTCTCACCGAGTCGCCAAAAAATGAGTAATACAGGTGAGACCCTGCGTGGTCGTACACCACTGATTATGATCGATGGTGTGCCTCAATCTAACCCACTTCGTAGCGGCGGACGTTCGGGTCAGACTATCGATCCGGCGATGCTCGAGCGTATCGAAATTATCCATGGCGCCAATGCCATGCATGGTTTAGGTGCTCAGGGTGGCATCATCAACTACATCACCAAGAAAGCAAGCAGTGATAATGAACATCAGGTTAGCTTCGATGTCACAGTGCCGAATAACCTAGAGTCAGATGGCATCAGTTTCGGTACCAGTTATGCGTTTTCAGGAGAATCAGAACAACTCGATATGATTGGCTCGGTTAGCTACCGTAACAATGGTGTCTATTACGATGCTAACGATGAGATGATTGGCGTCGACACCACGCAAGGCGAGTCTATGGACAGCCAAAGCGCAGACTTCTTTATCAAGCTTGGTCATAACTTCGATGAGTCACGACTAGAGTTGATGGTTAATCACTACAACATGGAAAATAACGGCGACTATATGGCCGTCAAAGGTGACAAAGAAAACGACATTCCTACTGGCGCAGTCAAACAAGAGCAGCCATGGGAGGCCGCCAACAACCAAGTGACCACGACGAGCCTTAGCTATACTCATGAAAATATTGCTGGTCAGCAGATGCATCTGCAATTTTTCAATCAAAACTTTGAAGCCGTTTATGGTGGTGGTTGCTGGTCTGATTTTTACGACCCAAGCATGGAAGGCAGCGATCAAGTCACCGTTTGTGGCACTGGAGCTAATGGTGAGTCCCTCTATTATGAGCAGTCTCGCAATAAATCAGTCAAATGGGGAATGAAAGCCTCAATGATAGCCAACAACATCGCTGACTCAGGCGTTAACTTAGCCTACGGTATCGATGTTTTCAGCGATACCACAGAGCAAGATATGGTGGTTAGTGGCGCCTCTTGGGTACCTGAAAGCACCTATGAAAATATCGCTCCTTATGCACAAGTTGACTATGACCTTATCAAAAACCTGACACTATCCGGTGGTGTACGCTACGAATATGCCAAACTTACGGTCGATGATTATAAGACTCTGTACGGCTACGGCGATAAGCATATCGAAGGGGGCTCACCTGACTTCAATGAAATCTTGTTTAATATAGGTGCTTCATACCAGATAAACCCATCGATTCGACTCTATACCAGCTTTAACCAAGGCTTCGGCATGCCAGATATTGGTCGCGTTCTGCGTGATGGCGATAACTTCTCGGGTGAAAACCCAAGTATCGATGACTCACTCGCCCTAACACCAATAGTCACAGACAACATAGAGTTTGGTGCAGACTACCAAGGTGAGTACTTCACTGCCAAAATCGCCTTTTATCGCTCATCGACCGATTACGGCAGTCGTATGGTAGAGAAAGAAGATGGCAGTGGTTCATTCGTGATAAAGCGTGAAAAGAGTGTCATCGAAGGGATAGAATCTAATATTACTGCCTATATCGGTGACAACGATGACGTTGGGGTGAATATTGCCATTCAGAATGGCGAGTATGACTCAAATGACGATCAGAATGTCGATACTGATTTAGACGGCGCGAATATCTCACCAAACCGTGTAAATCTATTCTGGACGCATAATTTCGACAACGATATCTCGACTCGGGTACAGGCAAACTTCTTTATGGATAAAGACTTCAAGAATGCCAGTGATGAGATTTACTCTAGTTTTGATGGCTATACAACCGTAGACGCATCGGTTGCAATTCCAGTGTATAACGGCACATTGAGCGTGGGAATTCAAAACCTATTGAACGAAGATTACTACACTTACTATTCTCAGACGGTGGGCAAGGACACTCGTTACTTTAAGGGAATGGGCCGTACGGCGACTATCGGCTTCACCATGCCTTTCTAGGTTCTAGGTTCTAGGTTCTAGGTTCTAGGTTCTAGGTTCTAGGTTCTAGGTTCTAGGTTCTAGGTTCTAGTAAGACATTAATAAAAAACGCAGCCATTGGCTGCGTTTTTTATTATCAAATGACTTTATCTCGTTTAAATATGAAAAATCTACTTAGTGACGACCCATAATGCATGTAGCAAACCAGGGATAAAGAAGAGCAAACATAAGATAATATTAATCAGCAGATCTTTGCCTACACCCGACTTTAAAAATACCGCTACTGGTGGCAATAAGATGGCAATAACGACCAATAATAGTTTATTTGTGTCCATGAAACTTTCTCCCTTAATAAATCATTTTCGTTTAGGCCAGACTAACTTCTCAGGCTCCGACCATATTTGCAACTGCTTTATGGCGTCAGGAGCAGTAAATTCCACTCCCTGTGATGGATAATCTATGTATTGATAGTCCTTATCACGAAAGCGAAAACTCAGACTAAAGGCGTGTAAGTAACCTCTATCGGCCTCCGTACCACCATAGAGTTTATCTCCCAAGATTGGCACACCTAAGCTTGCTAAAGCGACTCTAAGTTGATGGGTTTTACCGCTTAAAGGCTTAAGTAGATACATACGTAAGCCTTCAGCCACAGACTGAGAGAAAAACTGAGTCAGGGCTGGGTTTTCTGTGGTTCGCAGCAGTTTGTACATGCTACGTCTGGATTTAGCCATATCACCCACTACCCAACCTTGCTTCTTTTTTGGCTTACCCGTCGCTAAGGCAACATAGTATTTCTGCACCTTATGCGCAGTAAATAATTGCGTAAACTCAGCCGCTGCTTGGCTACTTTTTGCAAACAACAATAGGCCAGAAGTGAGGCTGTCGAGTCTATGTACCGAATAGAGCTTTATCCCCAAGTCTTGTTCAATTTTTGCCATGACCCCCGCAGAGCCATCTTGACTATGAAAGTGAACATCACAAGACTTAGTTATAATTAAGAAGTCACCTTCATCGGCGATAATTTTATACATAGATCAATACTCATAAATTCTGTGTGTCGCAATATATAGCAAACTTAAATGCCTGCTAAAATATGATGCTTAAAAAGTAATGCTGACTATCAGGCCTGGTTGATTATCACTCAACGTGACTTTAGCATTGTGTCTGACAAGAATAGCTTTAACCAGAGACAAGCCAAGACCCGTTCCCTTATTGTGTCTGCTAGGATCGAGTCTGACTAAACGTTCGAACACCCGGTCTTTGGCATCACTAGGGATCCCAGGGCCATTATCCCGAATTTGGATCTGCTTACCCATTTGCACTATTTCAATATTTGCACCTTCGCCCGCATACTTGATCGCATTGTCCACCAAGTTAAACAGTGCCTGAAATAATAAATATTTATCTCCGGTCACCTTTACGTTTTCATCGGTAGTCAAGGTCAACTTCTGTTGATTTAATTCAGCCATTGCTTCGGCCATCTCAAACAGATCTTCACACATGTCCTTAATGCTTAGCTCTTGTAACTCGAGTGTCTGCTGACCCTCTTCAATACGAGTTAGTGATAACATGGCATCGAAGGTCGCTAAGCAGTGATCTAGCTCTTCAGTCAAGATAGCACATGCCTCAGGTAACTCCTGAGAGGTCTTATCGGGAAGCTGTTCAAGCCCTATTCGCAGGTGAGAAAGTGGCGTTCTTAAGTCGTGAGCAATATTATCCGTCGCACCTCGCACCGCAGTGAGATTATTCTCCAGGGTGTCGAGCACGCCATTAAATTTACGCGCCAGCATATCGAACTCATCTTGCCGCCAACTGACAGGTAAACGTGTTGAATACTCCCCCTTCTCAATAAGGCGACTCAGACGATTGTATTGCACAAGTCTACGTAAAATAGCCTTGGAGAATAGATAACCAAGCGCTAGTGTTAACACAATCGTCAGCATCATTGCTGTTATTGCAGCATTAACAAATCGCTCAATCAAGGTACCTAGTTGGTCGGTACGGGTCGCAATCAATACAGGGCCATAACGAGTGACCACCAAGCCACCCGTTAAGATATGCAATTTATCAGGCCCACCCGTTAAGATTGGAAACTCTCGAGTCTGAGGCAACAGAGGCATATCATCCGGGATCAGGCTAAGCGCACCGACGAGATCAAATGAGTTGCGCCACACCACTAGAGCCGTATTGGGATCAGCGGTTTTAACTTGAGTACCAAAGCTTCGTCGGTCTAAGGTCAGCGCCATCTGTTGATAACGCGCCTTTTCAGCCGCTAAGTGTTGATCTGTTTGCAGCTCCTGCTCATTCATCAATTGACGATACATGCCAAAAAGGAGCGTGCCGATAATCAGAGTTACAAGAGCCGAAAAAACAATCGTAATGCGCCATGCACTACTTTGGTATGGCTTAATGCCCTTGACGGAGGCGATAGCCAGCACCTCGAACTGTCTCGATCAACTCACCGAAACCTAGCTCCTCAAACTTACGTCTGAGCTTAGCGATATGCACATCGATAACATTGGTTCTCGGATCAAAATGATAATCCCATACCGCTTCAAATAAGAGAGTACGGCTGATCACTTGATTGGGATGTTCCATCAGGTATTTCAGTAATTGAAACTCTTTGGGCTGTAGCATTAACTCGTTACCGTCTAAGGTCACTTTTCGAGTTAATAGCTCCATCACTAAATTGCCTACAGATAGTTCCGTTTCAACAGGTTGAGATAAGCCTCGCTGCATCAACTTTTCGGCTCTCACTAACAGCTCTGAAAATGCAAAAGGCTTAGTCATATAATCATCGCCGCCGGCACGTAGGCCTTTGACACGCTCATCAACGTGGCTAAGAGCAGATAAAATAAGCACAGGAGTTTGACTGCCTGTCGCTCTTAGCGCGGCCAATAGCTTGAGCCCATCTAACTGAGGTAACATGCGATCTAAAATAAGTAGATCATATTTCATGCTAGTCGCAAGCAGCAATCCTTGATGACCATCACTGGCCGTCTCAATGTTGTGCCCTTGCTCAATAAATCCTTTAACCACATATTCGATTGTGGTTGTATCATCTTCAACGAGTAAAATTTTCATGGTAATAACTTAGTCCCATTTAAGCAGAGGTAGAGGTCGTAAACTCTCAATATCGAAGGCTAATTTGCTCTTACCGTTAGCATCAATAAGCTTCAACTCCAGGTAACTGATACCAAGATCATGATCTAGCTGTGCTTCAAGTATATATGCTTGTTTATTTTCCATTGCTTTCTCAACTAAAGTTGAAAAAGCCAGTGATTTGTCATTCATTAAATTAACGGCTATCAGCTCATCTCGATCATCAGTTTCTAATACTTCGACCTGCTGCCTGATTAAATGTCCGTCTTTAGCTTTGAACTCAAACTCAGTGATCGTTTCAGCCTTAGGATCTATGATACTCAGCTCATAAATCAGCTCGCCATTTTCTACATCAATCTCGAAATCAGAGAGGGTGCCAGGGTAGTCTCTCTCAACTTGCAAAAAGAGTGATTGTGGAGTGATGTTTCCTTCATCGGAAAGGAGTGCAAGAATAGATGTTTCGGCCAAAGCTGCTGCCGAAAAACCAGAGGTTGAAAAAAGCACTAAACCAACTAACCAACGAGCCATGGCTCCTCCATAAAAATCTACGATGCCGTATCTTATCGTATTAAATCAAAAACAGTTAATTCAATTGCACTGACTGAATACTTATCGTTTATCCCTTGCTATCCACTTCACAGATTGATGCTAGTCTACTCAAACTTTGTTCGAGAAAGGATACGAACTATTCAGCGAGTAAAGCAAGGCTATCAATCTCAATTTCGATCCCTTGCCAGCCATCATCGACCTCACCTTTTAGTGTGACAGTCGTATCACTCGAGACCTCAATGTCACGCCATAGTGCATCTTCAATTTCAACTTCAACTTCACCACTTGTATCGCGAAAGAGGTACTTCTCATCACCTAAACTTTTCACTAAGTAGCCGGTCAACTCAACAGGAGTATCGTCTTTAGCCTCACTGGCATCTGCGGCTGTGTTAACCTGAGTGCTAACACCTGGACCATTGTACGCAGCGAAAGCGGGTAGTGTGAGAACACAGGAAAGTATGAGTGAGCCGGTTAATTTTTTAGGCATATCTTTATCCCCTTTTAATTGAGTACCAATTCTAGGCTGATGACTATAAAGCCCAGATGGAATCAAGATTAATGTTTGATCATAAAGAGAGGAAGACACGACTAAGAGTAGATTTAAAGCCGTTGAGGCCCTTTATTCATGGGGGGGATGAGCCTCTAAAATATGAATAAGTTCAGATTTTAGAGCGACTGTAGTTTCAACACCTTTTTTCAACTCTAGTTTCTTAGCTAAGTGTAGCGGGACTTCGGCATTAATCTTATGACGAACACCTTTGACGCTAGCAATCAGCCTGACACTTTCGCCCATGGTCAGCATAGACTCAATTTTGATATCCAGCTTATTGAAACTTCTACAGAGGCGACCCTTAGTGATGGAGTTAAATCGCACGCCTTGATTAGGGATAACCCAGCGCACTTTAGTGCCGACATCCAAATGCTCGAAATAAGTGCTAGCAATCAGGTGCTCACCAAATTTTAGCCAAGTGATCTGCCGCTCCTCTTCTTGAGCGACCACATGAGCATCGAAAATATTGCGCAAACCCATCTGCTTAGCGACGGCCTCATTGTGAGGACGGACTAATACATCATGAGGCTTACCTTGTTGCAACAGCTTGCCTTGGCTGATCAAAATCATCTTGTCGGCTAGAAGTAGCGCTTCATTGAGATCATGGGTCACCATGATCACTGGAATCGCCAACTGCTCTTTGAGTCTAGCTAACTCTAAATAGAGACGTTCACGGGTCTCTCTATCTACGGCGGAGAATGGCTCATCCAGCAATAAAACAGAAGGCTCTCGCGCCAGCGCTCTTGCTAATGCAACTCGCTGTCTTTGCCCACCAGAAAGATGTGCAGGTAAGCGATCGGGTAACCCATGCAGGTTCACCCGCTCAAGCCACTCCTCGGCCCTAGGCTTACGTTCAACTTTAGGAATATGGTCCAACGCAGCAATCACATTTTCTATGGCTGTCAAATTTGGAAATAAACCAAAATGTTGCGGTACATAACCTAGGTGGCGTTGCTGAGGTGACAGGTTCAGTTTGCTCTCGCTATCATGCCACACGCTATCACCATAGCGGATCTCCCCTGACTCAGGCTTATTCAGGCCAGCAATCATTCTGAGTAAGGTAGACTTGCCCCCACCGGAAGGCCCTACAACCGCTAATACTTCACCAGCTTTACAGGTAAACTCTGCATCTAGCTTGATATGTTTCTCTTGTTTGATCCGACAATAAAGATCAGCAACGTCTTGCACGAGTGTCTCTCCCGTATCTATCAATAACTAATCGACTGAGATAATACTTACTGGCTAAAAGCTCAGCCATGTCTAGAGCCATGGGCTCTCCCTAGTCTTCTAGACATGCTGGTCGTAAGCGCAAGCACTGTGATAGCGAATAACAGCAGCACTAGGGACATCTGTCCGGCACTGGCAAAATCAAATGCCTGCACACTGTCATAAATAGAAATTGCTACCGTCTTAGTTTCACCAGCGATATTACCGCCCATCATCAACACAACGCCAAACTCGCCTAATACATGGGAAAAACACAAGACTAAAGCGGTTAATACCCCCGGCCAAACCAGAGGGAGTTCAATTTTGAAAAGCATCTTTAAACGGCTCATACCACAACATGCAGCCGCATCGCGTACTTCTTGGGGAACGGATTCGAACGCTCTTTGAATAGGCTGAATAGCAAAGGGAATATTAACAATGATCGAAGCCACCACTAAGCCTGAAAAGTGAAATACCAGCTGTTGGCCAAATACCTCCTCGATGAAACGTCCTAACCAGGACTGACTGCCTAGTCCCACCAGTAGATAGTAGCCAATGACAGTAGGCGGCAATACCAAAGGCACCATGATTAAGGCTTCGACCCAAGATTTACCAGTGAATTGATGATACGCCAGGAAGCGGCTCACTAAAATCGCAGCAGGGATCAAGATGATCACAGTCACGCTGCTGAGTTTTATCGATAACCAGAGTGCTTCCCAATCCATCTAGTTTGCTGTCCTAGTATGTTCTGACGCGGGTAAACCGAAGCCAAAATCACTGAAGATGTTGCGCGCACTTTCTGACTGAAGATAAACGTAAAACACTTTCGCTGTTTCACCCGCTTTTTGAGTCAAAATCATGCGCTGATTTAGTGGAGTATGTAGCTCTTCAGGTATCACTTGGTAATGACCAAGAGCCTGAAACTGAGGCGCTATAGCCAAAGAGAGTGCCACAAGCCCACCCTGAGTTGAGCCACTCACAGTAAACTGCGCGGCTTGGGAGGCATTTTCCCCGTATATCAACTTAGATTGCAGCCTATCCCAAAGACCTAAAGCCTGAAGTACTTCTCGTGCACGTTCACCATAAGGCGCATGGTCGGGGTTAGCGATAGCAAATCTTTGTAGTTTACCCGTATCAAGCAGAGCTTTTAGCCCTTCTAATTCAGGGTCTAACTTGAGCGGTGAGTAATTAGGTGCGGCAATCGCAAGACGACCAATCGCATAAAGTTTACCTTCCCCAAGACTCGGATCAGACTTCTGCAACTGATAAATATACTTCTCGTCTGCAGAGAGAAAAAGCTGGAAAGGCGCACCATGTTTAATCTGGGCGACAAAGTTCCCCGAAGAACCGTAGGAAATCCTTACCTTCTTGCCTGTGTCTTGAGTAAACTGCTTTGCAACCTCATCAAGCGCAAATTTGATATTAGAAGCTGCCGCAATAGCAGGAATATCATTGCTTAACGCTTGAGACGAAAACAGACTGGATAATAAAACCACGTACACAGAAAGCCATGTAAACTTAGCAGCCATTCCTAATCCTTCTTCCTTTTGTCAAAGATTACTTATCCCACATTTTGGCAGCTTGTTCATCAGCATCTTTAGCTTCAACCCAATTAGCGCCTGAATCACCCGCTTCTAGCTTCCAAAAAGGAGCCTTAGTCTTTAAGAAGTCGATAAGAAACTCACAAGCTGCAAACGCTTCTTTTCGATGCATACTGGTGACACCGATAAAGACAATCTGCTCACCCAGCGCCATTGTACCTACTCGGTGAATGATGGTGACATTATTTAAAGACCAACGCTCGCGAGCTTCGACAGCTATTTGATTTAGCACTGCCTCTGTCATACCTGGGTAGTGTTCTAAAGTCAGGTCGGTAACGACGCTGCCATCATTAAAGTCACGCACTTTGCCTACAAAGGTTACCACAGCACCGTCACTGTTATCGCCAGCAATCAAAGCATACTCTTCTGGTACACTAAAGTCGGCAGTCTGAACTCTTACTTCATTTAATGCTGTAGCCACATTAACCTCCGGTTACTGGTGGGAAGAATGCGACCTCATCACCATCCTGTATGGGCGTATCCCAACCACTAATGGTTTGGTTGACGGCGACTAACAGTTTATCTGAAGCTAAAATTTTGCCCCACTTTTCATCTTTAGCAGCCAGTTGAGCACGAAGACCTTCTGCTGTCGATGTTGAGGCACTGGCTTCAACGGCGACTGTACTTTCACCTAACAGCTCACGAACCTGAGCGAAAAATAATACATTAATCATCTATCAATACCTTAAAAATTTTAGGTCGTTACACCTTAAAATGACCTGACTTGCCACCGCGTTTCTCGAGCAGACGAGTTTGCGAGATCAGCATATCTTTCTGTACTGCTTTACACATATCGTAAATCGTCAGCGCCGCTACAGAAGCCGCTGTTAACGCTTCCATTTCTACTCCAGTCTTACCCGACAGCTTACATAAGCTGGTAATACGAACACGATTAAACTCAGGCTGCGCCTCAAGCTCAACTTCAACCTTGGTCAACATCAAAGGGTGACAAAGAGGAATAAGATCTGATGTTTTCTTAGCAGCTTGAATACCCGCTATACGAGCAGTGGCAAATACATCACCCTTGTGGTGGCTACCACTCATGATCATCTCAAGCGTTGCAGGTGCCATTTCGATGAAGGACTCAGCTCTTGCTTCTCTCTCTGTTACCGCTTTATCTGTCACATCAACCATATGGGCATTACCATCGGCGTTGATATGGGTAAATTTATTACTCATTGAATTAAACCTTAATCTGTTTTATTTCATCTAGATAAAGCCATAAAAGGCACTATCAAAACATAAATTCTTTTACTCAAACACCCTTTTTAACGTGCATCACGAAGTTGCACGGTCTATGTGTGGCGTCTAGTTGTTCTTTAATGATTTTTGTCCATCCGGTGCGACAAGCTCCCGTCGAACCAGGTAGGCAGAAAATAGCCGTCTGATTGGCAAAGCCACCTAGCGCTCTAGACTGTACCGTAGAGGTGCCTAATTCGGTAAATGTGATATGACGAAATAACTCACCAAAACCTTCGATCTCTCGATCAAACAAAGGCTTTACCGCTTCGGGAGTATTATCTCGCACAGTGAAGCCTGTTCCACCAGTAGTCAGTATCACCTGCACTTCATCAGAAGCAATCCATTGTGATAAAACCGAGCGGATCTCATACTTATCATCTTTAATCAGCTTTCTATCGACAAGTGTATGACCAGCCTCAATCAGATTATCTTCGAGAAACTGTCCAGAAGTATCACGACTCAGATCCCGTGAATCAGATAAGGTGAGAACAGCGATGTTTAGAGGTATAAACTCATTCGTCGTACAGTGACCCATAATTATTCTCTGTTTAATGAAAATTCGAAAATTAACTTAGAAATTATACCAATGACCAGACACAAGGTGTTTGCATCAGGTCAAGGAATTAACTAGGAGTAAGCTATTTTAACGTATTTAGCACTACACCTATGTAGGCCTAATGCTGAATAACGCTAAGTAATATCAGTAGGTTTCTTTTTCCATAGTACTAGCCACTAGCCTCCTATCGAAGCTAAGTGCTGAGTCACTCCGGTAATACCGTCGTGGAGGAAATGAGTTTCTTTTTTGGTAGCCAGCTGACCGTGTAGTCGCTCGACTAACTCAGCTCTTTGATTTTCATGCTGGAGTAGGTCTCGGAGATCGACACCATTTTCAGTAAACAAGCATAAATGCAATTTACCGTTAGCAGAAACCCGTAAGCGATTGCAGCTAGCACAGAAATGTTTGTCATAGGGCATGATCAAACCTATACGTCCTTTGTGATCATCTCGGCTAAAGTTCTGCGCCGGACCATCATCGGCTGCAGCCACATCTAGGCTCCAACCATCTTCTACCAACTGTGACTTTATATCGGCCCCAGCAAGATGATGTGCTTTAAAGTAGTCATGACCAAGACCTGTCTCCATCAACTCGATAAAACGCAGATCAATAGGAGTGTGTTTTATCCAGTGAAGGAATCTAGGCAGATCTTTATCATTAAGACCCTTGAGCAATACCGCATTAATCTTTACTCGCTCAAAACCCGCTTCAAGCGCAGCATCGATACCACGCATCACCTCATCGAACTTATTCTCACCGGTAATTTGATAAAACATGCGCGGATCTAAGCTGTCGACGGACACATTAATGCGTCTTAGTCCAGCGTCATACCATTCTTTAGCATGCTTTTCTAAACGGTAACCGTTCGTTGTCGTCGCAATAGTATTGATTTTGTCATTATCGGCAATGACACGAATAATATCGGTAAAGTCTTTACGCAACGATGGTTCACCGCCAGTAATGCGGATTTTTTGCGTGCCGACTTCAGAGAATGCACCCACCAAATTTTCAATTTCGCTAAGCGCGAGAAATTTAGAGCGGCCATCGGGGCGGTAGCCATCAGGGAGGCAATATGTACATTTGAAATTGCAAACATCAGTAACTGACATTCGCAAATAGTGAAACCTTCGACCAAATTTGTCTTGTAGTTGAGACATGATCACCTTTCCAAGTAAGGGGAGGTGTGATTATTTCTTCTCACACCCCGGTGGCGTTATTGCCACGGCTTAGCGTCCTTATCTGTTGACGTAGGACAAAAAGCTCGGAGAACCGTCAGTGGGTAATTATAGGTGCATTTGTCTTCAATCCCTAGCTTAAAAGATGCATTTATTGACAATGGACAATCAAGCGTTAACTTTCTGTGACACCGCTCACACCAACAATCGAACTCAGGTAGACTAGAATCACTGTTTATTCTCTGTGCCATTACATAAATTTAATGTAAGGTGGAGACAACGATTAAAACACCCGTTTAACGGGGAAAAGTGACCTAGAGGTGAAGTGATGGAACGCGAATCGATGGAGTTCGATGTCGTCATAGTTGGTGCTGGTCCAGCAGGCTTGGCAACCGCATGTCGACTCATGCAGATATCCAAAGACAGTGGCAACGAGCTCACTGTTTGTGTTGTAGAGAAAGGCTCCGAAGTTGGGGCGCATATTCTTTCTGGTGCTGTGTTTGAGCCTAAAGTGCTCGACGAACTGTTCAGTGATTGGAAAGATAAGGGCGCACCACTACACACTCAGGTCACAGCTGACGAAATCTACATGCTAAGTTCAGCTCAGAATTCTCGTCTAATGCCGAATGCTTTAGTCCCTAAGACTATGCATAACGAAGGTAATTACATTATCAGTGTCGGCAATCTATCACGCTGGTTAGCCGAGCGCGCCGAAGAGCTTGGCGTCGAAATATTCCCAGGCTTCCCTGCCAGTAACCTGCTATATAATGAAGATAATAGTGTAAAAGGCATCATCATTGGTGACATGGGCGTAGGCGTAGATGGTCAGCCTAAAGATAGCTATGAACCCGGCATGGAGCTACATGCTAAATACACTATTTTCAGTGAAGGTTGTCGCGGCCATCTAGGAAAGCAACTGATAGAAAAATACCATTTAGATAATGGCAAAACACCGCAACATTATGGCCTTGGTTTTAAAGAGATCTGGAAAGTCCCCAGTGAACAGCATCAGCAAGGAAAAGTGGTTCACACTGGCGGCTGGCCATTAACAGAAGGTTCATCTGGCGGAGGCTTCCTTTATCATTTAGAGGATAACCAAGTCGCTGTTGGTCTGATTATCGATCTCAACTATAAGAATCCGCACCTCAGCCCTTTCGATGAGTTCCAACGTTATAAAACACATCCAACGATTGCCAAGCACCTGCAAGGTGGCGAGCGTGTCAGTTATGGCGCCCGAGCTATCACCAAAGGCGGATTAAACTCGCTGCCTAAAATGACTTTCCCTGGCGGGCTCATTATAGGTTGTAATGCAGGCACATTGAACTTTGCCAAGATTAAAGGCACACATACCGCGATGAAGAGCGGAATTTTGGCAGCAGAAACAATTGCTCTCGCGTTTCAAGCTGGTGTCGAAGGCGGTAAAGATCTCGACTGTTATAACGAACGTTTCGAAAAGAGTTGGCTACAAGACGAGCTACATAAATCACGTAACTTCGGCCCCGCAATGCATAAATTCGGCACTTACTTAGGTGGCGCATTTAACTTTATCGATCAAAATTGGTTCGGCGGTAAATTTCCCATCACCTTGCGCGATGAGAAACCTGATTATGCGCAAATGGCAGAAGTCGGCGCGTACAATAAAATTGATTACCCTAAGCCAGATGGCAAACTTAGCTTCGACAAACTCTCCTCGGTTTATCTGTCTAATACTTTCCACGAAGAAGACCAGCTCTGTCACTTGCGTCTCAAAGATGAGCGTATTCCGGTAGATGTCAATTTAGTGAAGTTTGACGAACCGGCTCAAAGATACTGCCCTGCAGGTGTTTATGAAATTGTCCAAGAGGAAGGTGAAAGTAAATTTGTCATCAATGGCCAGAACTGCATCCATTGTAAGACCTGCGATATTAAAGACCCAAGTCAGAACATCACTTGGGTCACTCCAGAGGGTGGTGGAGGACCTAACTACCCTAACATGTAGATTTACACGTTAGGCCATATAAAAACGCGCTGTTAACAGCGCGTTTTTTAATAACAAAATTCATAAAAACAGATTGCATATAAGTCAAAAAGTAACCATACTCCCGCCCTCTAATAAAAGCGTTGTCTAAATATCCAAACGCTTATTTCAATCAGAATCTCAATATCCTACAAAACAAGCTAGACGAGCCGACTTATTGAGGCTGACGTTTAGCACTCCAGGTCACAATACCATTGAAGCCCATATTTAGAGTCAGCGTCTGGCACTAAGGTAATAACGCTAAAGCAGGAAGCTTTCAGTCAATACCAAGTGCAACAACTCAGCTGAAATAAATACAGGTCACTTCAAACACAAGCAAGTTGCAAAAAATATGAAACTAAATATGCTGACGATCAAACAGAAGATATTACTCACGGTTACGCTTGCCGTTCTGCTATCCACCATACTTGTTGGCGTACTGAGCCAACAAAGTGCTAAACAGGTCATTGAACAACGTATGTTGAACTCTGAGCTACCTAATATGCTACTGCAGATCCGCAACAAGGTTGAACTAGATATCGCAACCTTAATGAATGCCGCAGAGCAACTTGCCAATAGCCCTATGCTTACCGAGTGGCTTGAAAACGGGCGCCCGGCCGACCAAGAACCTCTTGTGGTGAGTCAATTAGACAAAATCACTCGGCAGTATGATCTCGTGCAGGCCTCCTTCGCAGACAAAGATACAGCCGCTTATTACACCCAAGATGGATTTTTAAAAGAGTTAACCCCCAGCCAGGATGCTTGGTTCTTTGATTATAAAAACAGTGGCCAAGAGCGCATGCTCAATGTATTCACTGAAGCTAATGGTGAAGTAAAACTCTTTATCAACTACCAGCAACCCTATGGCCGTGGATTAGTCGGGCTAGCAAAATCTTTAAATGACATGGTTAGCCTACTGAGTTCTTTCAAGATAGAACAGACTGGTTTTGTCTATCTTGTCGATGCTCAAGGTGAAGTAAAGCTACATCAAGATACTCGAAGTATTGGTAATAACCTCAATAGCATTTACCAGAACCAGGCCAATAATTTACTTAATCGCAGTGAGTTTAGCCTGACAAAAATAGAGCTTAACGACAAAACCATGCTAGTGGCCAGTAGTTACATTCCCTCTATGGACTGGTATCTCATCGCTCAAGTTCCCCAGAGTGAAGTTTTTGCCATGTTAGAAGAGTCTGCTTACCAGATTCTAATTTGGGGTCTAGTCATCGCGGTAGTACTGATCTTTCTTGCTGTATTTGTCGCTAGCTCTATCAGCCAACCCATCTCCAAA
This sequence comes from Shewanella eurypsychrophilus, assembly GCF_007004545.3. Classification (NCBI taxonomy): domain Bacteria; kingdom Pseudomonadati; phylum Pseudomonadota; class Gammaproteobacteria; order Alteromonadales; family Shewanellaceae; genus Shewanella; species Shewanella eurypsychrophilus. Next base: position 5,693,988 of record NZ_CP045503.2, read on the forward strand.
GTTGCTAGCATGCTGCACAGTATCGCAGAAGGTGAAGGCGATCTGCGCCAACGCTTACCCGTTCAAGGTAATGACGAGTTAGCTAAGCTAGCCATCGGCTTCAATAGCTTCATTAGTAAGATCCAGGCATCGATAATAGAAGTCACAGAAACTAGCGAACAACTAAGCCTATCAGCTAAAGATGTGGCCAATCAGGCACAGCAAACCTTATCCGATAGCCAGTTACAGAAAGATCAGACCATGATGGTCGTGACAGCCATCAATGAGATGGGAGCAACTGTCAACGAGATCGCAGGCAATGCAGCTCAGGCCGCAGATACCGCAAAAAATGCCGATACGGAATCCAATTCAGGACAAGTTGTTGTCATGCGTGCCCGCGATACGATCAACCAGTTATCGGATGATGTTGAGCAAGTTGGCGAGGTCATTGAGTCATTAGCGACTCACACTAAATCGATTGGCGGTATTTTAGATGTGATCCGTGCAGTCTCCGAGCAGACAAACCTTCTCGCACTCAACGCCGCCATCGAGGCCGCACGAGCAGGTGAAGCTGGACGTGGATTTGCCGTTGTCGCCGATGAAGTTCGTAACCTTGCATCACGAACGGCTGAGTCTACCAACGAAGTACAGATCATGATCGATAAGTTGCAATCAGAGGCTAGTAGAGCAGTGGATGCCATGACACAGAGTCGTTCTCGCTCAATTGAAGGTGTAGCGGCGGTCGATGAGGCAAGTCAGTCTTTATCTGGGATCAGTGAACAAATTGGTCAAATCACTGACATGAATATTCAGGTTGCAGCAGCCACTGAAGAGCAATCAACCGTAGTAGAAGATATTAACCGTAATGTCATCGAGATAAATGATATCACTCAGAGAACTGCAGACACGGCCCATGCGGCAGCTAATGCAAGTGAATCTCTCAATCAACTCGCGAGTCGTCTCGATACGTTAGTGGCAGGCTTTAAGGTGTAGTAAATATAAGTTCCTAGGTTCTAGGTCCTAGGTTCTAGGTCTTAGGACCTAGGAACTTAAATAACGATTTAATTGTTAGCTTTTTTTAGTTACGAGGCTTCAAGAACTTTATTGATAATGGATACTTATAACAGACGCCTTCACTGGCTTTCATCGCCGCTATGATGGTCAATACAATATCTACAACAGCCAATAATCCAATCAATATAAATCCTATACCGACAAACATAAGTACAAAGCTGATCATCACCCAGATGAACATGCTGATCTTAAAGTTCAGACAGTTTCGACCACACTCATCGACAAATGGAAGTTCATCTCGCTTCATCAGCCAAACAATCAATGGACCGAGTATGCTGCCAAATGGGATCAAATAACCGGCGAAGCTGGCAACATGCACCGCTATGCCCATATTTTTCTCGTCCTGACTCAATCCCTGTACTTCTTGTATCTGCTCTTCAGTTTGCTCTGTCACGCTATTCTCTCCTTGAAACGATTCTAATACCAATCGGCATAAGCCTAAGATTTAACTCTAATTTATAGCATAACTAGACTCACTATGCTGGACCGATGAGGCGCATCTGCCAATCTTCAATTTTTTGCTGCTGTAATCGCCTTTGCAAGCTGCCCACCCAGGAAGTGGCCAAGCCTTCACATGAAGCGAGACGATCGTAACTCTGCGCATCATATTCGGTAGAAAAGTAGATCGACATTGCATCCCTAACACTGATATCCGTATGGCGCTTCTTAAGGTATACACTGGCATCTTGAGTGATCACACCTGGCTGTAATACGCGATAGAACCAACCACATAAGCCACTGGTTTGCATTGCAAGTGCAAACTCTTTATGACCAAACTGGCCATTTAACTTGAAGCAAGGGGATCTCGGCTGGGTGACCTGTAGTTCTACGTCACCGATGCAGATGATGTCACCGATATTGACCTGAGTTTCATCCAGCCCTACAGTGCTGATATTCTCACCCATGGCCGGCGCATCTTTAAAGCCATTCATCATATCCCAACGACGATACTGACCATAATGCTCTCGAGGGAAGTGATGCAGCACTCTATCTAAGCCGCCGTGATGCTTAGGATCAGCCTGACGATCTCCGATAACACTCTCTACTGTAACTTGTAATGAGGTCGAAGATTGCTTGTGAGATATTCCACTGATAATACCTGTAGTTTCGCTAAGCTCTTCTCCCAGATATAGACCCGACAAACGCTTAACCAGTAACTGTTCCGACATCTAGCTATTCCTTAAGTCACGTTCAAATAACAACTTGCTTCATGTTAACTTGCATGATTAATGAGACAGAACCACTTGATCTCGCCCGCTATCTTTCGCTTGATAAAGCGCGACATCGACACGATTAATTAGCTCGGTAGGCTTTTCATTTGCCTTGTACTCTGCAACACCACAGCTGACAGTGACACTGATCTCATGCTCATTCACTCGTATCTTACGCTCAGCGATGGCCTTGCGGATCCGCTCAGCAATATCGGCGGCATGGCTCAAGTCAATCTCAGGGAGCAACAAGACAAACTCTTCTCCCCCCCAACGACAGACAATATCTTGATCTCTAAGTTGATTCCTGAGAATGTTGGCGATTGTTTTAATAACCAGATCACCAATGTTATGGCCATAGCAATCATTGACGCGCTTAAAATAATCAATGTCGAGCAAGATCACCGACACCATAGATTGGTCAGCTTTCGCCTTATCGATGGCCTGATAGAAATACTCCTCGAACACTTGCCTGTTAGCTGCTCCTGTTAACTTGTCCGTTGAGGCCATCTGCTCAATCTTTCTTTGATAACGACCTAATGTCATATTGGCGATGAATAAAATAGCTAAAGTCACTAATAAGCTAAGGACTAAGTTGCCCCAAAATGTCGCTAACAGCTTTTTTTCAGCCTCTACTTCTTCTTGTTCAACCATGAGATACCACTTAAATTCAGAGACGAGGCGGCTGTTCAAGTAAACTGTTTTACCGTCTCTGAGATAAGTCAGAGACGCACTTGGGCTAGTCAAGATACGAGTCGCAAACTTATCTAGACCCGGACTAGTTTGCAAAGAGGCGGCACCATTATACTTATCCCCATTAAGGGTCACTCTGCCCTCCCTATCGACGAAAAAAACATGCCGGTTATATCTTTTCTGGTACAGCTCAATCAGTTTTTTTACTTTCTCAACAGCAAGGCCTACGCCAGTCACACCAATAAAATTACCTTCAAAATCAAATACCTTATAGTTAACATAGACAACTGTTCGACTTTTATTGGCAGAATCGAGATCTATGTTAATTTCATAGTTTTCTGACTTTGGTAAAGAACGGACTCGAAAATACCAGGCATCTTCTGGCTCAGTGTCTTCGATAGTTTTTAGAATGCCACTAGAATGGTAATAATTACGACTTTTTTCCGAAATAAAAAAGCTAGTTACTGTATCGTATTTATTCTGTATCTCTCTTAAATAACGGATCAGTTTGCTGGGGTCTTGCTCATCATTTATGGTCCAGTCTCGTACAAAGGTGTCCTGCGCCATCAGTGAAGAAATAAAGATAGGCTGAAGCAGATCTTGTTGAATTTCAGAATAGATATTGTCACTTGTCAGCGGTAACGTATTCAGCTCAATTTGCTCAGTCAAAGATTCATGAGCTACTCGGTAACTAATACTGCTGGTTATTAAAAAAGCCGTTAAGAGCAGAATAGATAATGCCCATATAAATTTTTTCTTATCATTCCAAACTGTATTACCCATATACATACATCCAGCAGTGATCCATCGAGGATAAACAAACAAAACTGTAACAAGCTGCTAAATATTAACCCGAAAGCCAGCTTTATGGCAGCAAATAAAACCAGAAGAGTAAGAATTGAGAATTCGAGGTCTGTAAAAACAAGTTAATGATAATACCAATCGGTATAAGCTTAATTGAAAAAAATGCCCTGCTGGGGAACAGGGCAAAGAACATGATAAAAACATATAAAAGACGTGCAGGAAGTTTCGAGCTGAGTCTATGGAGTTAGGATAAGCCGGATAAGTTACAGGTTCATGGCGTAATAATGAGAGATTTATGACAAGACTCTAGGAACTAGGGTCTAGTTCCTAGGAAATATAGAGGTCACATTTTAGCTTTCTCTATTCGAGATACGCCTTTAATGCCTCACCGGGAATGGAGCTTTGGGTGGCAACGGCAAATGCAGCCCATTTCGCGCCCTCTTTCATTGAATCTATAATAGAAAGCCCTGTAGTCATGCCATGGATCAAGCCTGACGCATAGGCATCTCCCGCCCCGGTGGTATCGACAATCGTGGCAGGCACAGCAGCAACTTGAATGCTGTCATCTTTTGTATAGAGAATCGCACCTTCTTCGCCATCGGTGACAATAAAATACTTAAGGCAATCGCCAGCAATACTCAAGCCATACTGCCACGGAGCACACTCACTTCTGCCTGCCATATCCGTTTTAGAAGCGATCAAGATATGGCAAGGTCTGGGTCTATCATCTTTCGCGAGCTGGGCAAATACCAGACTCTGCTTCAATGCCGTTTTAGCCCAACTGACAGCACCTTCAGCCGATGAATTAAAATAAACAGCATCCCACAGTTCCCAGATTGGCGGTGCAGCTAATTCAAAATTAGGTCGCTCAGGGCGAATAATCGTCCGCTCACCATCAGGAGTCATCACCAACAACATCTCATTACTAGTCTGATTATGCCGTTGAATTAAATGACAGTCGATCCCTTGGGTACTCGCTTCAGCTAACAACCAGTCACCTATTTTATCTCTACCAACTTGACTCACCAAAGCAACCCTATGCTGCGCCCAGACTAAGCCTAAGCCAGTATTAGCGCCACCACCTCCGAGTCTTTGTCCTCCATCCTGATAATGAAAGCGTCCGCCCGTCTGCAAAGGCTTGTCCAATTGCAAAATACGATCACAATTTAAATTTGCGATCAAAAGAATATTGGCCATCTAAGCATTTCACAATAAAAGAGTCATAAAGCGATGTTAAGGGATTTGTCCTGCATTAGCCATTAATACCATTTCCATTAAATAAGAGACCATTCAGCGGGAGTTAAAAATACTGTAGGCAAGATAAGGGGATTGAATATCTAGTTACGCGTGCTATCGAAGATCTTTGGAGTGGCTTACAAATGAAATGGTAAAATATAAAATAGCAAGGTGATAAATTATATTTACTGCTTAATCATATACATACCTTCACTCTCTGGACGGCTTAGCTTAAAGCCAAACTTGTCATACAGAGCGGGGACATCTGCCATCAAGGTAATATAGGCACCGCTTGGCGCTTCTTGCTCAAGATAATTCATTATTTGTTGCATAATTTCTCGGCCTAAACCCTGTCCTTGGTATTCTGGATCGACAGCGACATCAACAATTTCGAAATTTAATGCCCCATCACCCACCACACGTCCCATGGCGATAGTTTGCTGTTTGATACTAGGTGCATCGACTCGAATAAACACCCCATACAAACTGCGAGGCAGGCCTTTTACTACAGCAGCCCTAGGCCTTGGAGACAGCCCAGAAATACGTCTTAATCTAATGAAGTCATCCACAGATACGACTTCTTGTACCACACATAAATTAGCAATCAGTTCAGACATAGGCATTAACCAACAACAGGTCTCCATTCTGACGCTAGCATGGCATATTGAAACTCACTGCCCCAAGCCCCTTTAAAAAATACATTCTCAATAAAATGCGCTTCTCGTCTAAAGCCCACTCTTTCTAATAACAGCCATGATGGCACATTCTCAGTGTCAGTCGTTGCGATCACTCTATGGGGTTTTAATACAGTAAATAGATAGGTCAGCAACCCCAGTACGGCTTCGGATGCAAAACCTTGCCCCTGAAAATCTGGCGCAAAAGTGAAGCCGATCTCAATTTGATTTTCATCGATGAAATGAACTGCCAGATCACCTAACAACTGACTGGGTGTAGAAGCGCCACTCGTCCCAATACTAGACTTAGTCACTATAGCGAGTTGAAACCAGTGTCCGACAGTCGCAAATGGTACTTTTTGCATCTCTTCAAATAAAGACACGGCATCTTGGTAGCGATACTCACTCCAGCCTTGATAGCGAGCCACCTCAGGTAACGCTCGGTAATCGGCAAAAGACTGCAGATCACCTTGGACAAACTCGCGACAGGTAATTCGTTCGGTTTGAAAAAGGACTTTCATATTCATCGACTCCAGTGCTTTACTCAAAAGCTAAGATTCAGGACAGGTAATAGCTCCCCTTAGGGGCCCCAGAGAATAGTGTCATGGCAGCTTGCATCTGCTCTTTAGGAAAACTATCAACAGAAGCCCGATGATCTTCTACGCTCAACCATCGCTCAATAACAGCGAACTCTTTCACAGCCTCATGTTTACGCAGTACATCATAGGAAACACATCCTTTTGACTGGGTAATATATGCACTCAAAGACTGAAGGAATTCATACAATTCTTCACTCTTTCCTTCCGCAGCCTGAAACTCTCCGATGCGCACGATCATCTAAACGTCCTTATTAAATGCCATAATTTGTATATGCCAAACTACCTGAAACTCAAATATTTTCAACACCAGCCATAAGCGACACTGGGTTTATTGCTTTCGGAAGCTATAGATTGCCAACGGTTTATTTTAGCTAGTCTTAATGTAAGAGATCTCTCAACCCCATGTCAGAGATTAATTTATATTTGAGAGCAGAAAAGTACCAATACCAATAAAGCATTGTTTTATAACAATAACACTCATGTTAAACCCATGTTACATAAAAATAGACATAGTCAGTGACATAACCACACATAATAGTTTTGTAAAATAGATTCAGACCAAGGATGAATTGTAGGATTGTTGAATGGAATCAATAATTAATTTTGATGAGATCTTAAATCTTGTCGGTACCCCCGAAAATAGGCTTAAGCGCTACCGTGCTTGTCTCAATGAGTTTGATCGACTGAATTATGATGACCACTTCATCAAGCAGATCCGCTTAGAGATAGTGCAACTTGAAAATCTGGTAAAGAAGACCACTTCACTCTGACAGCTTCCTATACCGATCGGTATTAAACGTTTAACTCTGTCTGGATCCATTAACGATTTCATCCAGAGTTAACATAATAAAAATCAGCAACTTAATTAAAATAGACAATAAATAGATATAAAATGGAGACAAAACAGAGCTCTACTTGAAAGTGAATAATACCAACCAATATCATCTCTCACTTAGACTTACGATCAGTAGTAACACGCAATAAAAAAGGCTGAAGTAACACTTCAACCTTTGGTAACAATCACTAAGCTCTCATTTACAGCTTGAAGATACTGATTGGTATTACATATCACATGGCTTTAATGGCTTACGTAGCTGAGCACGAACATTATCCATACCTGAATAAAATTCTTTCATCATCAGCAAGCCCATCATCTTACCGTTATCAGTGACAATTAAATTATCCGGATCTGTTGGATCATTTTTAATTGCACCTATCACTTTCATTGAGGTCATCTCTTTAAACAGTGCTGTATCTAAGTTTACCCCAAAAGTCTCACGGAAATATTTACGCGATAAACGACCAGAGAACATGCCTAATAAGAATCTATATTGCATCACATCTTTCTTACTGTAGTTCTTTTGCTGCTCAACCCCCATTCGACCGGCGGCAATATTTTCATGATACTTACGCAATGAGAAATTATTCACATACAAGGTATCATCTAAGAAGCTAAACGATCCTGAACCAACACCTAAGTACTCATCATAATCGATGACATACTCATCGAAGCCTTCATTATCAGTCTTACCAAATGCCCATGAAGACAGCTGGTTATACTGGCCATTTAAACTATTTAGAATTTGGCGATATTGACGCGCCATATCTTCCTGAGATGCAGCTAGTTTACCTTTCACACTCTTACGAGTCTGATGAGTGATCATCAAGGGATAGGTGGTGATCTGACGCGGGTCTAACTTAGAAGCCATATCCAAATCATGCTGGATAATCTCATCTGTTTGCCCACGAAAACCGAAGATCAGATCAACATTGATGATCGGGAACAGCTCTTTTGCTGCCATGATCTTATCGAATGTCTGTTGGCCCGAGCCAAATTTATCAATTCTATCTGTCATGGTCAGAATATCATCATTAAAACTCTGAACGCCAATAGACATACGATCCACTAACCCTTCGAGCTGTTTAAAGCCAGGGCTGTCTAAATGCTGTGGATCGGACTCACACGAAACCTCTTTAATGCCAGGGAATAACTTCTTAGCATGCTCAATGGTACGGGCAAGCTCATCCTCTAGCACTGTGGTTGTGCCACCGCCTATATACATAGACTCGAAGTCATAGCCAAGCGCCTTAACCATATCCATCTCTTTTCTGAGCGAGACGAAGTAGGCTCTAGCCTTGTCCTCTTTGAATATAAAACGATGAAAAGTACAAAATGAGCAGAGAGTATGACAAAAAGGAATATGCGCATAGAGCATATACTTTTTGCCTTCGACTGGCGCAGGCATCATGTCAGCAGACTGAGTATCCAATCGTAGATTTTTATCCACATAAAACTGCATCACTCGCTCCATAGAGCTTAGCATCCAGTTGGGCACAGTAATATCTGCCTGATAGGGCTTAATAATTTTACTGCTAGCTGATTGAATAATAGATGACATAAAGATTCCTAAATGAAACGACTTTCCATGGCGAGTACACGACACTAATAAGGGACACATCCTATATGTGGAACTGAAAAGTATCACTTAAGTTATAGATAAAACGTGAACTGGCTTTCACTTACGACAGCGAACGATAGAATCAACGCCATTTTGTTAAGCATGTCATATTTTAGGTCTTGCTTAATAGATAACCAGTAATTAGAAAAGCGGGTAACTTTTAGTAGCACCGAGCTCAAATACTTCAAAGATAAAAAAACACCCTGCCAGTTACCTAGCAGGGTGTTTTAAGCAGTTCCTAGGAACTCGTAGCTAAAGCTTACTCTTTATACTTCAGAGTACCGTCAGCTTTGATTTCGTCAAACCAAAGGTTATGGTGCTGGGTTGCCCATGTTTCATCACAGTAACCAGAAACCATACACTCCATACCACCTTCAGACATAACCGTTGCCATGAAGATATGCACGATAGAGAAAGCCGTAATAACGATAGCGCTGACTGAGTGCAATACTAGTGCGATCAGACTCAATGTGCGGCTAGGCTCGAACAAGTTCGGGAATAGCAGCAACATGCCAGATGCAGAGATAACTAGGCCAAAGGCAGCAAATGCCCAGAACCACAGTTTTTCACCTGCGTTAGCAAAGCCTGCATCAGGGTGCTTACCTTTGAATGGACCAAAGTTGATATAACCACCAACCACCATCATCCACTTGATATCGTACATCTTTGGTAGCTGATTCTTAGCCCATAAGGTAACCATCAAGGCCCAACCTAGCATGAATGGAATAGCCATAAAGTCATGTATTTGCTTGGCAGCATATATAAAACCAGACCATAAGCTTTCAGGCATATAAGGTTGGAAGAAAAAGCGACCCGCCAGTAACGACAGACCAGTCAAAATCAGCAGCAGACACGGAATAGCACCAAGCCAATGAATTGAAACATCAAATTTTGACCAACGATAAACCAACTTACCTGAGTAACCGCCGTGCAGCTTAGAGATACCGTTAACCTTTATGAAAACAATAAAGATAATGATCATGCCAAATAGTGCAGCCATTAAGGCCGGCGCTAATAAGTCACTACGTAACTCAAGGACACGAAGATCATAAGTATTGATCGGCTGATTGTGGAACTCACCATGAGAGGTAGTCTCACCGGTAGCACCTGCTTTTAACTGTGACCAGATCTGGCCATCAGTCGCAACAGGCTGCTCTGAAGAGCCAGCTTGAGCAAAACCGATAGCACTGAAAATCAGTACTAAAGTTAAGCCTATCTGTTTGAACCAATTGTTCATATTACATCCTTATCTTCCACACCATGTCACCATGGTGTGGACTTTCACGCGATACAAGCCAACGTCGATTCTTCCTAATCATCATTTCGATGTTTAACAAGGGCCAACCTTGGCTTCGCTATTCAGATCCCTTTCATCCTAACGACTTATCAGTATCTAAATAGCGCCACGCAGTGGCATCAATAGAAATGCGCAGCAGATCTATTAGCCCCAGATTGCATTTTTAGAGCCACGGTATGCAACACGCTCACGGAAGATTGATGAGATGATCTCAGCATCACCCGCAAGTAACGACTTAGTCGCACATAGCTCAGCACACATAGGTAGCTTACCTTCAGCGATACGGTTAGAGCCGTACTTCTGACGCTCTGCATCTGAGTGATCTTCTTCAGGACCACCGGCACAGAAAGTACACTTATCCATCTTACCGCGGCTACCAAAAGCACCCTTTTTAGGGAACTGAGGTGCACCAAATGGGCAAGCGTATAAACAGTAACCACAACCGATACAGGTATCTTTGTTGTGTAGCGTTAAGCCATCTTCAGTCTGGTAGAAACAGTTTGCTGGACAAACTGCCATACAAGGAGCATCAGTACAGTGCATACATGCCACTGAGATTGATGCTTCACCAGGTACACCATCATTGATGGTGACTACGCGGCGACGTTGAATGCCCCACTCAAGTGCTGAGTCGTTTTCGTTCTTACATGCTGTGACACAACCGTTACACTCGATGCAGCGCTTGGTATCACATAAAAATTTCATTGTAGCCATAATGGCAATTCTCCTAGCTTACGCTTTCTCAATCTGACAAAGCGACGCCTTGGTTTCCTGCATCTGAGTCACAGGGTCATAACCATAAGTCAGTGCAGTGTTCGCAGACTCACCAATCACATAAGGTACCGTACCTTCTGGGTAGTTAGGCGCCAGGCTTTCGCCGTGCATAACACCAGAGAAGTGGTAAGGCATCCAAGTTACACCAGCTTTAACGCGAGGCGTTACCATGGCTTGGATCTTAATACGACCACCTTCAGCACCTTCTAACCACACAGTGTCTCCGTCACGGATACCACGATCTGCAGCGTCGGCAGGATTAATCTCAACGAACATCTCCTGTTGAAGCTCTGCCAACCATGGGTTTGAACGCGACTCTTCACCACCACCTTCATACTCAACCAGACGACCAGAAGTCAATGCTAGTGGGTACTTAGCCGTCGAGTCTTTCTCTTGGATAGACTTGTACAGCGTAGGTAGACGATGAACCTGCATATCGTCATAAGTAGGATACTTAGAAACCAGATCACGACGAGGCGTGTATAACGGCTCACGGTGAACAGGGACTTCGTCAGGGAATGTCCATACGATACAACGCGCTTTTGCGTTACCGTAAGGGATACAACCATGTTTCATCGCAACACGCTGGATACCACCAGAAAGATCGGTTTTCCAGTTTCTGCCTTCAGCTTCAGCTTTCTCTTCCACTGTAAGCTCATCCCACCAGCCAAGCTGCTTAAGCATCTTGTCAGTGAACTCTGGGTAACCGTCAGTGATCTCAGAACCTTTAGAGAAGCTACCTTCTGCAAGTAGGTTCTTACCCTTGTACTCAACACCAAAGCGAGCACGGAAGTTACCGCCACCCTCAAGCACGTGCTTGTTCGTGTTGTACAAGATTTGAGTACCAGGGTGCTTCTGCTCTGGTGTACCCCAACAAGGCCAAGGTAGACCGTAAGTATCACCTTTAGCTGGACCGCCAGTCGCTTCAAGCGTCTTGTTGCTGAAAGTGCCCCAGTTTTGGGTGTGCATCTTCAAACGCTCAGGGCTTTGACCTGACATACCGATAGTCCACATACCGCGGTTAATTTCGCGAGTAATGTCTTCGATAACCAGAACATCGTTAGCATCTTTAGCAATACGCTTAGTGAACTCTTGCGCAAAGCCAAGTTTCTGTGAAAGGCGGTACATGATCTCAAGGTCGGTCTTAGACTCGAACAATGGCTCAATAACCTTTTCACGCCACTGTTGGCTACGGCCTGAGTTAGAAACTGAACCTTCAGTCTCAAACTGAGTCGCTGCAGGAAGCAAGTAAACACCGTTTTTACGACGGTGCATAACACCCGCCATAGTTGGGAAAGGATCCACAACAACCACAGTATCCATCTTATCTAGTGCTTCACGAACATCGCGCTGACGTGTCTCAGTGTTAACTGATTGACCCCAGAAGAATGCCATACGAACACGATCTTTCTGTGCTAGCGCTTCAGGTGTCTCAAGTACACCATCATGCCAACGAGAACAAGGAATACCAGGGGTATTCATTGGGATACGACCTAGGTATTCATTTTGATCGAAGCGGTTCTTAACCCAATCGAAATCAAGATCCCAAACGTGAGACCAGTGCTTCCAAGAACCCGTCTTAAGACCGTAGTAACCAGGTAACGTATCGAACAGCAGACCTAAATCGGTTGCGCCCTGTACGTTATCGTGACCACGGAAGATGTTAGTACCACCACCCTTCTTACCCATGTTACCTAGGGCAAGCTGAAGGATACAGTAAGCACGAGTGTTCGCGTTACCTACGTGATGCTGAGTACCACCCATACACCAAACAACGGTACCAGGACGGTTGTCAGCCATAAGCTTAGCCGCTTGATAAACATCAGCTTCACTTACGCCAGTAACATGTTCAACTTCTTTAGGTGGGAACTTCTTCGCTTCTTCGCGAATCGTTTCCATCTCAAAAACACGCTCTTGGATAAAGGTCTTATCTTCCCAACCATTTTCAAAGATGTGCCAAAGCATACCGTAGATGAATGGGATATCAGTACCTGGGCGTAGTGCACAGTGCAGATCTGAGTGAGCTGCTGTACGTGAGAAACGTGGATCAACAACGATAATTTTGGCGTTGTTTTTCTCTTTCGCTAACAGAATATGCTGCATAGCAACAGGATGCGCTTCGGCCGGGTTAGCCCCGATGAAGAAGATTGCATTAGCATTCTGAATATCGTTGAAAGAGTTAGTTTGCGCACCGTAGCCCCAAGTGTTTGCAACACCGGCTACTGTGGTAGAGTGACAAATACGTGCTGAGTGATCGACGTTGTTGGTGCCCCACATAGCCGCAAATTTGCGGTACATGTAACAACCTTCGTTCGAGAACTTCGCGCTACCCATAAAGTAAAGTGAATCAGGACCTGACTCTTTACGGATATTCAGCATCTGGTCGCCAACTTCGTTAAAAGCCTGCTCCCAAGATAGTTTCTTCCACTTGCCATCAACAAGTTTCATTGGGTATTTAAGACGCTTCTCACCGTGACCATGTTCACGAAGGGCTGCACCTTTTGCACAGTGGCCACCGCTGTTGAATGGGTGATCAAAGGCAGGCTCTTGACCTGTCCAAACACCATTCTGTACTTCAGCGTATAGACCACAACCTACCGCACAAGCACTACATACAGTACGCTTGATCTCGATAGGTGCATCATGTGGGACATCTTTGGCTTCAGCTCTACGCATCATGCCAGTACCCAAAAGTGAAGCTGCAGCAATACCACCAGATGTGATACCAGCATGTTTCATAAACTGACGACGGCTAATGCCTAGAGTCTTTTTCTCAACTTTAGGTGCCTCGTTAGATTTGCGAGTTAATTGCATCGCTCGAATTCTCCTAATTAGCTACGCAAGCTATTGTAATAACTGCGAATATGTGCAGTCTCATGGTAGCCATCAGCACTTTTAGTGCTTACAGTGCTCTCTGTTGCTTGAGCTGCGCTGATACCAGTAGCGGCAAGTGCGGCTGTCGCCGTGCCACCAATAGTCAGTGCTTTCAGCAAAGATCTGCGATTCAGATCAGGCTGTTGCTTCTTCATTCTTACTCCTAGAAAGGAATCGTTAAATAATATGAATGATTCAAAATCAAAATTAGAATCAAAACCGCAATTAACTAGTCGTTAACATTTGATGCGGAATCGAACAAAAATATTTCTATCTTAAAACATCCAGTAAATAGCCCCGGCAATATAGGCAAAGCAGAGACAGAAAAGATTGATCTAAGTCGATGTAGCACAGTTGAAAATCAGTGTTAATCGACAAATTGTTAAGCCTGTCAAACTTATTAAAACTCTGTGAACTCATTTTCATGCTGAATTTAGCTAAAAACCAACATAAAAATGTAACGAGTTTGTATCAGCTAACGTGTTGAAACCGTGTGCCTTTTGATAATAGTTATCAATTGCCAAAAGGCTAATAAATGGATGATTGAAGTGCGAGGTGCGAGGTGCGAGGTGCGAGGTGCGAGGTGCGAGGTGCGAGGTGCGAGGTGCGAGGTGCGAGGTGCGAGGTGCGAGGTGCGAGGTGCGAGGTGCGAGGTGCGAGGTGCGAGGTGCGAGGTGCGAGGTGCGAGGTGCGAGGTGCGAGGCAATGATTGAGCCAAGAGAAGATCGAAAGCAAGTAAATAAAATAAAAAAGCCTCAGTGAACTTAATCGACTGAGGCAGTTTTTGTGATCCTAGGAACTAGAGCCTAGTACCCAGAGACTTAGAGCTAATCTTTATACTCTAAAGTACCATTCTCTTTGATCTCATCGAACCAGAGGTTGTGGTGCTGTACGGCCCAAGTTTCATCACAGTAGCCTGAAACCATACACTCCATACCACCTTCACTCAGTACTGTCGCCATCCAAATATGCACGATAGTAAAGGCGATAATGATGATCGCACTGGCTGCATGTACTAGCAGTGCCAGCATAGATGCTTCACGGGGAAGATCCAAACCAGGCAGAACCAACATGATGCCAGAGATACTGATAAACAGTCCGAACACAGTTAAGGTCCAAAACCACATCTTCTCACCAGCGTTGGCAAAACCACTATCTGGGTGCTTACCCTTAAATGGTCCAAAGTTGATGTAACCACCAACCACGAGGAACCACTTAAGATCGTACATCTTAAATGTCTGCAGAGGCATCCACTTAACGACACACAATATCCAGGCACCAATAAAGATAGGGCCGACATAATCATGGATAAACTTACTGGCATTGATCAATGCAGCCCACACACCTTCACCCACATAGGGCTGAATAATGTGTTTACCTGTCATGATACTGATACCCGTTAAGATCAGCGTAAGGCATGATATCGCTAAGACCCAATGGATCCACAGGTCGGCTTTAGACCAACGCAGTACCATTTTGCCAGAGAATCCACCGTGTAACTTAGATGGACCATTAACAAAATAGAAAATAACGAAAGCAACAAATACACCTAATACTGCTAAGGCCATCGCAGGAGTCAGATAATTATTTTTAATATCTTTCCCTTGATTGCCCGCAACATTAATCAGCACATTAGCTTCAACACCTTGCGCCGTAGTGAAACCTGAGTCTCCTGCTTTTACAGCACGCCACAGATCAGCGTCGCTGGTTTTTGCATTGGCCATCTGCTGGCTAGTCTGATCATCGGCAGCAATTGCTGTCGAGCTCATACCTAAACCTAAGGTCAACACTAGAGGTAAAACCAACAAAGCAAACAGGCTACGCAGTGATTTTAATAACATAGTCACTCCTTATGGGACTAATAATGAGCTGTGAGCAGGACTCACAGCTCTATTCGTCCTATACGCCAGTCTTTGGGGTGTAACCCCAAATGCCGCCAGGATTACCACGAGATGCAGTACGTTCACGATAGATATCAGATACTACACCAGCATCACCAGCAAGCAGTGCCTTGGTCGCACACAGCTCAGCACACATAGGTAACTTACCTTCTGCGATACGGTTAGAACCGTATTTCTGGCGTTCTGCATCTGAATGGTTCTCTTCTGGGCCACCGGCACAGAAAGTACACTTATCCATCTTACCGCGGCTACCAAAAGCACCCTGTTTAGGGAACTGAGGTGCACCAAATGGACAAGCATATAGACAGTAACCACAACCGATACAAGTATCTTTGTTATGAAGTACTATGCCGTCTTCAGTACGGTAGAAACAATCAGCAGGACAAACAGCCTGACAAGGTGCATCGGTACAGTGCATACATGCCACTGAGATAGATGCTTCACCTGGCTCTCCATCGTTAATTGTCACTACGCGGCGACGTTGAATTCCCCACTCAAGAGCGGAATCGTTTTCGTTCTTACAAGCTGTGACGCAACCGTTACACTCGATGCAGCGTTTGGTGTCACACAAAAATTTCATGACTGCCATAATGGCTTATCTCCTCATCAAGTTAAGTTAGGCTTTAGTGATCTGGCAAAGTGATGCTTTTGTTTCTTGCATCTGCGTTACCACATCATAACCGTAGGTCAGTACTGTGTTGGCTGATTCGCCAATAACGTAAGGTACTGTACCTTTAGGGTAATTCTTCTCTAGGCTTTCACCTTCGAATACACCAGCGAAATGGTATGGCATGAAGCACTCACCATTAATGACGCGTGGAGTTACCATAGCCTTAACTTTAATCTTGGCACCTTCAGGACTGTGAACCCAAACATCGTCGCCATCACGTAAACCGCGGTCAGCAGCATCACCTGGGCTGATCTCGATAAACATCTCTTGCTGAAGCTCAGCAAGCCAAGGGTTAGAGCGGGTCTCTTCACCACCACCTTCATATTCCACTAGACGACCAGAGGTCAGTGCAATAGGGAAGTCTTTGGCGAAGTCCTTTTCCTGAATAGTTCTATACAGGGTAGGAAGACGTGCAACCATACGATCTTCGTAAGTTGGATACTTAGAGACCAAATCGCGACGTGGCGTATAAAGCGGCTCACGGTGCAATGGGATATCATCAGGGAAGTTCCAAACGATACAACGTGCTTTGGCGTTACCGTAAGGCATACAGCCATGTGCAATCGCTACGCGCTGGATACCACCAGAGATGTCTGTCTTCCAGTTTTTACCATCAGCATGCTTCTTCTCTTCAGCTGTAAGGTCATCCCACCAGCCAAGTTGCTTAAGCATATCAGCGGTAAACTCTGGGTAACCATCTTGAATCTCACTGCCTTTAGAGTAAGAACCTTCAGCCAGAATATTGTTACCGTTGTGTTCAACACCGTAACGAGCACGGAAGTTACCACCACCGTTCTTCACTTCACGACCTGTGCGGTAGAGGATTTGAGAACCTGGATGCTTCATCTCAGGTGTTCCCCAACAAGGCCAAGGTAGACCATAGGTCTCGCCTTTAGCTGGACCGCCTGGCGCTTCGAGTGAGTTAATATCGAAGGTGCCCCAGTTTTCCTGGTGCATCTTCAAACGCTCTGGGCTTTGGCCTGTGTAACCAATAGTCCACATACCACGGTTGAATTCGCGGGTCATATCTTCGATCAACGGCTCATCGCCATTTACCTTGATATGCTTACAGAACTCTTTCTCAATGCCCCATTTCTTCGCCAGCTTGTACATGATGACGTGATCAGGCTTAGATTCGAACAATGGTTCGATAACCTGTGAACGCCACTGTAGTGAACGGTTTGAAGCAGAAATAGAACCATAAGTTTCGAACTGAGTAGCAGCAGGAAGCAGATATACACCGTCTGTACGCGTGTGCATAACACCCGCCATTGTTGGGTATGGATCGACAACCACTACCGTGTCCATCTTATCCAGTGCTTCACGCACTTCACGACCACGAGTCTCAGTGTTGACCGATTGTCCCCAGAAGAACGCCATACGAATATTGTCTTTCTGAGCAATCTTAGACTTGTCTTCTAGTACACCATCATGCCAGCGAGAACATGGAATACCGGTTGAGTTCATCGGAACCTGACCTAGATGTTCTTCTTGGTCGAAACGGTTCTTAACCCACTCGTAATCCAGATCCCATACATTACACCAGTGCTTCCAAGAACCAGTCTTAAGACCGTAATAACCAGGTAAGGTATCAAATAGCAGACCGAAATCGGTTGCGCCCTGTACGTTATCGTGACCACGGAAGATGTTAGTACCACCACCAGACACACCCATGTTACCTAGAGCAAGCTGAAGGATACAGTAGGCACGAGTGTTGGCATTACCGACGTGATGCTGAGTACCACCCATACACCAAACAACGGTACCAGGCTTAGTTTCAGCAAGCATCTTAGCGACGCGGCGCATCTGAGCACCAGGTACGCCAGCTACATGCTCAACTTCTGCTGGAGTCCATTTTGCGACCTCTTCACGGATTCTTTCCATGCCGTATACACGTTGGTCGATAAAGGTTTGATCTTCCCACTTGTTTTCGAATATATGCCAAAGTAGACCATAGATATAAGGAATATCTGTACCTGGGCGAATATGCACGTACTCATCAGACTTAGCTGCTGTACGGGTGAAACGTGGATCAACAACGATGATTTTCGCACCGCGTTCTTTACCTTCTAAAATATGCTGCATCGCAACAGGGTGAGCTTCACATGGGTTAGACCCAATGAACATCATTACCTTAGAGTTACGCATATCGTTGAAAGAGTTAGTTTGCGCACCATAGCCCCAAGTGTTTGCAACACCGGCTACAGTGGTAGAGTGACAGATTCGAGCTGAGTGATCGATATTGTTAGTACCCCACATCGCTGCGAATTTACGGTACATGTAAGCTTGCTCGTTTGAGAACTTAGCACTACCCATGAAGAATACCGAATCAGGACCAGATTCCTTGCGGATCTGCAATGCCTTATCGCCTACTTCTTCAATCGCTTGATCCCAAGAGATCTTCTTCCACTTGCCGCCTTCCAGCTTCATTGGATATTTAAGACGCTTCTCACCATGACCGTGCTCACGTAGTGAAGCACCTTTCGCACAGTGACCACCAGCGTTAAATGGGTGATCGAATGCAGGCTCTTGTCCTGTCCACACACCATTTTGAACTTCAGCATAGATACCACAACCCACTGAACAGTGAGAACAAATAGTACGCTTTACTTCAGTCGGTGCATTATGAGGCACCTCTTTAGCTTCAGCTTTACGCATCATACCTGCGCCAAGCATTGATACCGCTGCAATTCCACCAGTTGCAAGACCTGCAGACTGAAGGAACTGACGACGGTTTAGACCTAAGGCTGGCTTGCTAGCCGTTTTTACCTGGCCTGTATTGCGAGTTAGTCGCATCACACACTCCTAATCTTATTGATTTAATATTGATAAATTATTTATCAGATCAAAAAGCTACTATTACTTACCACGCAAAGATGCGTAGTAGCTGCGTACATGGTCAGTCTCTTGGTAGCCGTCATTTTTAGCTGTAGTAGGTACTACATCCGCTGATGCCGCTAGCGCTTGACCACTGACAGTAGCAACTGCTCCAGCCGCACTACCTACTGCTAAAGCCTTTAGCAATTGGCGACGACCCATATCGGAAGCTTGCTTCTTCATAGTGTCTCCTAGTTTTCACTCGGTGTTTAAATTTGGGTCAACAATTTGATGACCCGACTATTTTTGAAGTTTGACCTTCAGTTTTCTTGTCTATCCGCTCGACATATTGACACTCGAGCAGACTGACATGATTTAGTGACTCAAACTCGCAGCTTACGACGCGAGTTCTTGCTTGCTAGATTCAACTTCACTCTTTTCCACTTCAGTGTTTACCGCCTCAGAACCAGGACAATTAACAGGAATATCTAGCTGTAACTGTTCAAATTCGTTAGCTTCTGCCTCAAAGAAGGCTTTCGCTAACTGGGCAACTGTCGCATAAAATGCCGCACTGGGTGTGTCGGCTAATGTGGTGCAGAAACGTGCTATCCAGCTACTGATATGACGCTGATAAAAACCAAGCTGACGATAGCCAGGCGCTTCAAGGATCAAACAGCCCATCACTTCACAAAGTGCAGCAACATGATCTTCAGGCTCTTTGACATTCTCTTCGCGTTCGAAACCAAGCTGCATCAGGTCCTGACGCAACATAGCCAGCGGCTTATCCATCAATGAACCTGTCATAAACCAGCTGGCATACGGCATAATTTCACCGCTACCTACACCGTAGAAGATATTGAAATATTCCTCTTCTAACTGTGCACTCGTGAATTGATTTGAGGCTAGCTTGATCGCTGACCACGCCTTGGTCATCTCGCTAGCGTCACTGACATCCAGTTCAAGGTTGGCAAGAAACTGCAATAACTCTGCGCTTGGTTGGCTACGTAGTAGCGCAGCCAATAGCTGATAGATGTCGGCTCTTAACTGATCGTTTTCTGATACTTCTCTTACTAATTCGGTCATAGCTACACTCTTATCGCAATTGCTTTTCTGGGTCTTGAAGGATGTCTTCAAACATATCTTTCACGCGGCAGTCACTACACATCTCTAATCGCTCAGTGTTAGCGCTAAATGCGCTATGTCCGCCGATCACTGCTTGCATGCGCTCAATCATAGATTTTGTCGCAAAAGGAGTTCCACAACGAATGCAATCGAATGGTTCCTCTTCTTTCAAGGTTTTACAGGCTTGGCGCTCTTCTTTATCGAAATTCATCTGCGAGGTCAGACTGATGGCATTCTCAGGACAGGCTTTTTCACACAATCCACATTGCACACAATCTTGCTCAAGGAAGTTTAATGCTGGTTTATCACCGCCATCGGTCAAAGCTTGTGTTGGACAGGTCGACACACAAGAGAGACATAAGGTACAGCTGTCAGAATTAACGCTGACTTTACCGTAAGGCAGGTTACTTTGAGTCAAACAGCCCTCTACTGAAGCCGCTTGCTCATTTAAGTGATCAATCGCTGCGTACAAGGTATTACGCTTAGTCGTCGAAGCAAATTCACCGGGTACAATCACCGGCCAATCTGAGCTGATAGCGATTAAATCTGTTAGAGAATTGATACTCGATTCATCAATCAGAGTGATCCGCTGTGGCTGGCCCATCTCATTAAGAATGTCATTAGCTAGCTTTAGCTCGCCTTGTAGCATTTGCGTCAAGGTTGGCGCTGTCGCTGCAGTGTTAAGCACTAATATTTGGCGTGCTCCCCATGCGAGTGACGACATCCAATGGTCAATACTAGCAACCGTGATCTCTTCCATAGCGACCGGAATAATGGCGCCAGGTAAGTCATTGGTTATCAGTGCCGCACCGTTAGCTTCATCATGAAACAGAATCACTGGAGCGACTTGTGCCTGCTCTCTGAAACGGGTGACTAGCTTGTGTAGGTATGAATGCATCGCTTGTGGCGTAGGCAAGTCATAGCTGATGGCGCCTGTAGGACAGGCATTAGTACAACTACCCGCACCATGACAAAGATAAGGGTCAATCTCGATCATCTTATCGATGCTTTGAATCGCATCGGCTGGACAGAAGTTTAAACAACGGTTACAGCCATCGATACCGTTACGGGTATGGGCACAGATTTCGCTGTTCACTTTTACGTAGCGTGGCTTATCAAACTCACCAATCAAGTCAGGCAGCTGACTAATAGCATCAGCCAGCTTAGCTTCGTCCTGACCTACGTAGAAGTAGCCAGGTGGTAACATTTCTAAGTTGATACAAGGAGACTGACTCAAGTCTAAAATAAGATCGAAGTGCGCTTTGCGAATCGCCACTAAGCTCAAGTCAGTTGCAGTGTCATCAGTATCATTGCCTGAATCGACTTTAACCTGGAACTGTCCAAGAAAACCTTTAATCTCGATAAGCTTGTTATAGAAGCTCTCAACATCTTCGGCAGCAGTCATTACTTTTTCAAGATGGTCTTCATCTTGGCTGGTAATTGACTCATTGGCCAGAATGGCAAGCTTGCCCATATTTGACAATTTACCCGCCGCTAAACGAGCCAGATCTTCTGGCCCAATAACGAGTACATTGCCCTCAGTGGTGTAGCTGACGGTTGGCGGGATCAGGTTTTGCAGCACCTGAGTATTCGCCAACACTTGCTGCCGAACTCCTTGAAGTTCAACTTGGGGATCATTTTTCAAATTTATGCTCACGTTGCGTTCCTGAACAGTTTGGCTGTTGCCATCGGCTGATCGCTATACTCTTATTACATGTCGGTTAGCGTTTCATGTTCAACCCTTTGGCTTCATCAGGGCCAAGGTTTCATACCGATTATTGCTAAACTCTTTCGCTTTATAGCTAAAGTAATTAGCAATTCACATACCAATTCTGTGGTTATTAAACTTCTCTAAAATGACGTTAAACGACCGCTTCCTTTGTCTCACCTTCGGAATCTGGTGCATTTTGGGGCATGTCATCATTTTCGATGTCCAAAATGTCCTCAGGTGCTTCACTATTTAAATTGGTCTCATCTAACTGAGTATTTGACGCTATGTCGCTATCACTCTTGGCAGCCTCATTGGCCAGATCTTGCTCTTTTTCCTCTTCCTCTTTCTTAATCACATGACGGAAGATTTTTTTAGCAATCTCAGCCGACTGCTCAGCACTGAGCTTAGGTTGATTGCTGTAATCAAGAGCATACTCAAGCAAGCCGTCGATCTCGTTATATTGCGGCTGCTTCCATAAGGCTTTTAAGGCTGCAGCTTTAGCTGTTGGGTCCACATTGGCCCCCATAAAGCTAGCAAAACTGCCACCCACTTCAATTTTGTCCGGATCTGGCAGGTCTTCTGCCGTCAGTACCTTGCCGTCTTCAGCGGTCTCAGACGATTGCTCTTGCTGAGATTGAGCAACCTCTAGCTCACTAAACGCTTGCTCATCTGTTTCAGCCTGTGTTCTCGCTGTGGCATTTTCTTCGGCCAATCTTTCGTCTTCAACTTGTTGACGACGTTGATTCCAACGAGATAGTAATCCGCTCGATTTATCGCTCATTAGCTGCTCTACTCAAAATTCTGTTTGCACTTGGTCCTTCATTCTTACGGCGATTAACATGCTTACGACGATGCGCACATATCTCCACTTCACCATGACGAGTAATAAAGGCTTCGATCCAACAAGCGAGCGCTTTTGGCATGGGTAGATTCAAAACAGGTGTATCACCTTCGAGACATCCTGCTGCGACATTTTGGTCGGCAGAGATCATTGCAGGCACCCAAGTACCATCTTCGAGTTCGTCACACACTATGTACAACATGGCGTTGTCCATATCTAGGTTTAATCGATAGCTTGCTCGCTCATCTTTATGTAACTCGAGTAGCACGATTTTTGAGTTTTCTGGGGCTTCATGGGTCGCGGGTAAGATTTGATCTAACTCCCAGCTCACTGAGGTCCAGCGCCCGACTAACTTTTCGATTCTCTTAAGAGAAACATGCATGGGCCATTCGCTTTCGGTATGTTTCATTCAGTCTCCACCTTACTTATAGCGGGCTTGTCTATTCGATAACGCCCCAGGCTGATAGCGAGTTCTTAGCAATGTTTGCTTGAATACTCGTTCAATATCTACTTAGATATCTACTAATACCCATTAACAAAGCAATATTTGTGCCAGCGAAATATTAATAGTAATTTGAGCTAGATCATCAATTCCACACTAAGAGTAGGACATTTTGTCCACGCCAGCAGATTAAGTAGGACATAAATGGGCATTTTAGCAGTCCGTAATGAGAGAGATCACGCATTCATCCAAGGGTTCAGCGTCTAGGTACAATAATTGCTAAGCTGAATGAGCCAATTTTTAATGATGAGTGATAAACCTTGAGCATGCACAAGCCAACCTTGATAAAAACAGCCACTGAGGTGCCGTTAACCATTGCCGTTAAAGCAATTAATGAAAGCGGTGAATTGGTAGACAAGCATATCGCCTGCGAGCGACCATTGACCGTCTACCTTAACTGGCAGCCGATTGTCACCTTAATGACCTTAGGTGCTAGAGCCGAAGCACTGGCCCTTGGTTATCTTAAAAATCAAGGCTTTATCTCTGAGCTAGAAAAGCTTGAATCTGTGATTGTCGACTGGGAAGTCAGTTCAGCTGCGATTATCACCAAAGAAAGCACCGCCGATTTAGATGAAAAACTATCGGAAAAAACCGTCACCTCGGGTTGCGGTCAAGGGACTGTTTATGGCGGTTTTATGGATGGTCTCGATGAGATTAATCTACCAACACCACAAATCAAACAGAGCACCATATACAGTCTGCTAAAAAATATCAGCGAGTATAATGAAACCTATAAGAATGCCGGCGCGGTACACGGTTGTGGTTTATGTCGTGGCGATCAGATCGTCGATTTCGTCGAGGATGTTGGCCGTCATAATGCGGTAGACACCTTAGCCGGTGAAATGTGGTTAAAAGAGACTGTTGGTGAAGACAAACTCTTCTACACAACGGGCCGTCTCACCTCTGAAATGGTGATAAAAGTCGCCAAGATGGGCATTCCAGTGTTGTTATCCCGCAGTGGTGCAACTCAGATGGGGCTAGAGCTGGCGCAGCAGCTGGGGATCACCATGATTGCCCGTGCTAAGGGTAAGCACTTTCTTATCTACAATGGTGCCGACAATGTAGAGTTAGATGCAATACCGCCAAAGCGACCTGAAAAACAGTAAAAACAATAATTTTTGATACCTATTGGCTAAAAATAAAGCCAAGGTTAGCACTTAATGGAAACAGCAATGACAGAGCCGAGTAAACTCGTCTACATGAGCGCCAAACAGGTCGCTGAGTATTTAGACCTTAACGAAAAAAAGGTCTATGCCATGGCGAACGACCGCATTCTTCCCGCCACAAAAGTGACCGGCAAGTGGCTTTTTCCTAAGATATTGATCGATCGCTGGGTGATGGACTCCTGTCATAGCGGCATGCTGTCAGACAGGATGCACATCACCGGCAGTGATGACCCACTATTATCTATGCTGGTCTCTCGGCTGATGACTCAGATAGGTAAAAGCGATCTGATCAGCTATAGCTCCACCGGATCTCGCATGGGATTGGACTTATTGTCCCGTGGCTATGCCGATGTTTGTACCTTGCACTGGGGCAGTGTCGAAGAACGTAATATTCGTCATCCAGCTCTGCTAAAGGGTTATCCCAACCATCTACAATGGGTGATGATCCACGGCTACACACGTAAACAAGGCTTGATGATGCGTGCTGAGATGCACCAACTCTGCCAAGAAGAGGACAAGATCATTTCCCTTCCGCTACGTTGGGCAGACAGGCAAGCTGGCGCAGGCAGCCAGCAGCACCTTGAGCATTGGTTAATGAAACAGGGCGCGGCTTTGTCTCACCTTAATGCCAATGTCACCGCCTACAGCGAACGAGAACTCGCTGCCTACATCGCCCGCGGTGATGCCGATATCGGTTTCGGCTGTCAGTCTGTCGCGATGGAGAGTGGCCTATGCTTCGTACCTCTGATCACTGAGTCATTCGATTTCGTGATGCCACAGGGGATCTACTTCAGGCGCCAGCTGCAGCATCTGTTCGATATGATTTCGAGCACTCAGACTAGGCAGTTGGCCGCAACGTTAGGCGGTTATGATCTGACGGATTGTGGCAAGTTGCTTTGGAATCCTTCGTAATCGGATTGTCAGTTAACAATTTTCTAAGTAACTTCTGTTAGCGTCTGACTTTATGGCTATTTAATTGGGTCGATGTGAACATTGACCCTTTTTGTCCTTTGCTTTCAATCGAAGCATTTTCGGTACTTAATAAGCGATGATAAAATCATAACCTTACTTTTATCTATCACCTGCCGTGGGCTTAAGTGCAGACACTTCTGCGAGACGCCGTGAACACATCCTTGTGGGCTCTACGATTTCATCCCTGAAATCGAAGCTCGCAGCCGCATCTACACCGGGTTATCAATCTCTTCGACTTGGCACTATTAACTGAATTGTTAACGATTACTGAAATCACTTTCTAGCGTCTAGCTTTTGAAGTATTTGATTGGGTCAATTTGTACATGACCCTTTTTGTAACCTATCACCTGCCATGTGTGCCGTGCATAGTCTTCTATGTCTGAAACATTATCGGCCATGTTTTGGAAGCTCGCAGCCGTAATGACACTGAGTTATACTTTTTGTGTTTCAACCAGCTTTTGAAATTCTTTCGCGATCAAAATATGGCCAGCACCATTAATTTTTTTAAAGTCATAATCAAAACTTGCTTGAACTGATGATAGTTGAAAACATATGTGCACAAGGTTTATATCCATTTCAGCCTTGTAGTGATGTAAATCAATCATCAATGAAATATATTTATTAGCATAATATTTAACGAACATTTTATCCTCAGACATCTCACTCAATTCCAGCAAAGCTAAAGAGTAACGTGTTAGCCGAAGTGTTAAATTTTGTGTCATTGTACGATAGACTCCATCAGACTCCTTGATCCCAAGCTTTGTTAAATGGGAAATAAATTCGTCTATCGAGAGTTCAGGATTAGCACATCGACTAAAATAATCGCATGCAGCACCTAAGTTCGCGTGATGTGATAGTTTATTTTGTAATACAACTATCACATCTTTAGGAGCTATTTTCTTAGCTAGAATGTCCTTAATTTCGTCTTCACAGCGAAACAGTTCATTTGTTAACTGACCATAAATAAATGCTAATCTCGTTCTATGTATATTTTTCACTACAGCCCAAATAGAGAAAACAGCGACTGCAGCAGAAAGTAGTTTTATAGGGAAAGAATACAAAGTAAGAAAAAATGAAAAACCAGCGGAAGTAAAATCAAAAACAAGCTCTTTTTCTGAAAAAACGATTAACATGGAGCTAAGTAAAACAGAAATAGAAAGCAGAGCTATACATCCTAAAAGAACTACATCTATTACCTTCATAGCATTTTTGTTCATCAATTCCTCTTTAAATATACTCTGAGAATTAAGTTACTGTAACCTACTGTTAATAAACAGCATACCAACCATATTCCTTGTTATCAATACTCAACTTAGCGACAAACCAACTAGGCCAGCCAATTGATAGATAACAATCGTGATCATCAGTAACACACTTGGGTAGAAGGTTAAGGCAAAACCAAAGGCTCTGGCTGGTGCGCCATGGGCATAACCTTTGAAGAAGGCAATGCGGCCGATGGCAAACAGTAGCGAACAGAGGGGAAGCACTGAAAACCAGGCTGTGGGCATGGTGAATGTCCAGATGCTGTAAACCATGACTGTCATCAACAACTGCTCTAGGGTATTTTGCAGCAAGCTCTGCAACACACTCGCTTCATGGCTCGCATTCGATAAGGCGCAGCCATCGATATCTTCGGGGCTAAAGAAGCGGTATTTTGCCAAGCGGCCAATAGATGCAATAAGAAAAACCACAGGCAAGATCAACGATTGCCCCAGCACAGCTAGCTTATTACCTGTGTCCTCTATTTGCGCATAAGAGAAAGGGTCAAAAACAATCCCCATCGCAATAACGACAACAGCCCCATAGCTGCAGCCATCCCCTTAAACACCCCAAACTGCTTAACAGACAACGCCATACCCACTCCTTCCTTTTCTTCCCAAAACTGAACAAAGTAAAGAATTCACACTCTTTGCTGGAAGCGATAGATAACAGCAAGATGAGAACCTTATATATGCTACCAATGTCATTGCTAGAATGAAAAATAACGGCTGAATAAGCCGATGAGTGGTGCAATCACTTATCTAAAATGGCTACAACCCGTATCTTCGGGTGAGTCAATCCAGCTAACTCAAACGCGGTGAGAGTAGACTCCATATCGATAATGATATGGAGTCCGTTATACCTAGATATCTAGAGTATCATTAAGAGTATCATACGCTGTCCTGCAGTTAAGCGAGTCATCACCTATAGACACCCCTGTTATGCATGAGACATCCTGAATCATCCCATCATACGAGTCACACTTAGTATCAAGCCTCCAGTCGAGCAGATCTAGGATTGAGCATAAGAGGTTATATATAGATCTCAATCTGCAATTATGCCCATTCTGTCGTAAGAACCTGTTCTGCCCCACGACTATCCCACCTCGCTCTACTAGCCTTATATGGAAGATACATTCCTGTATCTCTTGTTTACTGGCATTAAGCTCTCCACTTCTTAAGGCCGACCTCCACACATCCTCGACCTGAGTCTTTATTTTCATAAACACCACATTAA
This sequence comes from Shewanella eurypsychrophilus, assembly GCF_007004545.3. NCBI lineage: Bacteria > Pseudomonadati > Pseudomonadota > Gammaproteobacteria > Alteromonadales > Shewanellaceae > Shewanella > Shewanella eurypsychrophilus. Next base: position 5,721,857 of record NZ_CP045503.2, read on the forward strand.
TATCACCCTCTATCTCTTGCCCTGCATGCTCGTAAATATGGGGATTGACGCCTAAGAAATTAATACAGAGATCACCTTTGCTAGAATTCCAGCACTTAATGTTTTCATACATCAATATATAGAGGATCTTCTCCCTCGAGGAGAGATGTTTCTGGGATATGATCTGCTCATAATGATGAATACTGTCAGTTACCGACTTAGTAAACAGTGCGGCTATGATGTCCTCTTTAGATTTAAAGAAACCATAGAGTGTTTTCTTGGAGCAACCAACCAGTTCTGCGAGAGAAGACATTCTAAACGAACATAATCCCTTCTCAATAACAGACTTCTCAGCCTCCTCGAGAATAGCGGACCTAACCCTATCGTACTTACTTAAGTCATTGTTCATAAAGTCCCTTATAACTTTATCAATCTAGATGGTTACACAAAAAATCCTTTCCCATAGCCAGAATATATCTGAATCGTGAGCCTCGTTGTTAAGAGGTTAAATATGTGATTTACCTCCTCGAAAATGAGAACAAAATGTTCTCATTTATAGCGTCATTTCTCACAACGACCGTTTTTTCGATTGGCTAATATGCCCTCCAGACAAAGTAAATACATCGAAGGGCACATGAAAACCAAACTACTCACACTAGCCGCCGCAATGTTCATCACGTTCTCCGCATCAGCTGTGGACATCATTGAACTGGATACGCCATCACTAGATAACACCGTTCAGAAGGTTTATTCCGTCTACTGTCCGTTTTGTTATAAATACGAAAAGGCTGTTACGCCGAATCTAATAAAGAACCTACCTTCAGGGACTACTTTTCAGGCCATCTGCTTGGAAAACAAAGGGGCGCTTGGTGTGGAGTCCTGCGAGGTTCTAGCCGCCGCACAGGTACTTAGCCATAAGAAGTACAAGGCAGCCAAGCTGGCTATGTATGCGGCCGTCCATGACCAAAAGTTAAAGAATGTGAAAGGTTCAGGCGCTATTAAGGGCGACTTAGCAGCTATCGGGATGAAGGCTGCGGGAATGTCTCAAGCTGAATTCAAGAAGGCGCTTCATACCGACAAAGCACAAGACAAGCTGGCATACGACAGAACGATCGCTCTGACCATCGCCAAGAAAAAGGGTATCCCAGCCATCGTCGTTAACGGTAACAAGATGATTGATACCAAGACAGTTGGGTCTCTCAAGGCTCTCGATAGTGCAATTGAGCAGTACCTAGGGGAATAACATGCTGAACAACTTAAAACAGTGGTTCGCAGACCTTAAAGCTTATCCGCTACTCACGTTAGAGCAGACGCAAGAAGGCCGTGCAGTCTGGGCAGTAATGGCTGGTGCGTGCGTATTCCTTCTCGGTTCGGCGATGGGTTTCTTCCAGGTGTTTCTTGAGATGGACCCTTGTGAAAACTGCGTATACATCCGCTTCAGCCAGTTCTGCATCCTGATCGCTGGTGTACTGATGGTTATCACACCGAAGAACAAGATGATTAAGATTCTAGGCCTGGCGCTTGCCTGGTATGGCATCGTCTACGGCCTAGATAAGGCAATAATATTGGCTGGCCAACACGTCTCAAGCCACGCAGCGGATGCTGGTCTGGACCTATTCCAATCAGGCCAGGGCGCTAATGCGTGCTCCCTAGAACCTACATTCCCACTTGGATTACCACTTCATGAGTGGCTGCCATTTGAGTTCGCACCATCAGGCATCTGCGGAGAGGACGATTGGACTCTTCTCGGTCTTAACATGGCTCAATACTGCATCATCTCTTACACAGTATTCATAGCCTGCGCCCTTCCTCTAACCATTGCGTTTATCACTAAAACACTAAGGGAAAAGAACAGATAAAAAAGCTCATTGCAGTACTAGCATTCCCGACCTTGCTGAGCATGAAGATGGGCGTATTACATGTTTAATTGTGACCGTCTATTTAACTGAATACATAGAAATAAATGACAAGTCAGTTTGTCGTTTTATAGGTTAAAACTAAAAAATACGGGTTAGATCCCGAAGGATGATAAGAATGATTAAGAAGACGATGATAGCAACGGCCATAGCGGCAGTATCTCTAGGTGCATCAGCAGCAGGCTTTAAGCCAGCACCAGCAGCGGGAGAGCTGGGCGCGGTGCTAGTGGATCCATATGGGACATCTCCATTAACGGCGTTGATTGACCTGAAAAGCAAGAGACCGACGAACGTAGTTGTCACCGTAAAAGGTAAAGGCCGTAAAGGTGTAGACATCACTTATCCAGTGGGTCCACAGACTCTTAATACCCACGATGGTATCCCAGTCTTCGGCCTATATGCTGACTACAGCAACACCGTAAAAGTGACCTATAAGTTAGACGGTAAGAAGGTATCTGAGAACTATAAGGTTTTGACTGGCACAATCACTAACAAGTACATGGATAACCGAAATATAACGACGATGCAGGAGATCCAAGTTAAGAAGGTTGCTTCTGGCTTCGAAGATCGTCTGTACTTAGTAAATAGCTCGACCTATAACCATCAGGGATCAGACCTACATTGGTCAGGTCAGAAGTCTAAAGATGCCAGCCTCTTCGCAGGTTCGCCAGCGATGGGGGCACTACCTTTCGAAATGCCTCCAATCAACTATGTAACTGATACTCAAGGTGAAATTCGTTGGTGGCTCGATCAGGATGCCACCTATGATGCGACTAACTTAGATATCAACAAGCGCGGTTACCTAATGGGCCTTCATGACACAGGTAACGGCGATATTACATTCGTAGCTGGTCAGCGTTACGGTACGTTTAACCTACTAGGCCAGATTGAAACTAAGCGCCTACCACGCGGCTATATCGATGCTTCTCATGAGCATAACATCATGCCTAACGGCCATAGCTTAGTGCGTGCCGCCAAGGCTAACTATGTGAACAAGCATGGTGATACCGTCCACACTGTACGTGACCATATCTTAGAGATAGACGCCGACGGAAATTTGGTTGATGTCTGGAACCTAACAGAAATCCTCGATCCTAATCGCGACGCGCTGCTATCTGCGCTTGATATGGGTGCGGTATGTCTGAACGTCGATATGGATCATATGGGCCAAAAGGCCGGCGAAATGAAGGTCGATGCCCCTTATGGCGATATTCCTGGCATTGGTGCTGGACGTAACTGGGCTCACGTAAACTCAATTGAATATGATCCGAGCGATGACTCTATCATCCTGTCATTCCGCCATCAGGGCGTTGCCAAGGTTGGTCGTGACAAAGAGGTCATCTGGATCCTAGCGCCTCATGAGGGTTGGAACAAAGAGCTTTCTAAGAAGCTTCTTACTCCTGTCGATGAGAATGGCAAGAAAATAACGTGTACCGACAAGGGTGTTTGTGAAGGCGACTTCGATTGGTCTTACACGCAGCATACTGCATGGCTTAATGAAACCAACGGTAACGTAACGGTACTCGATAATGGCGACGGCCGCGCCCATGACCAACCTCCAATGCAAGAGATGAAGTACACCCGATTTGTCGAATATAAGGTCAATACTGACAATATGACGGTTGAGCAGGTGTGGTCTTACGGTAAGGAACGTGGATTCGACTGGTACAGTCCTATCACCTCTAATGTTGAATATATGGCAGACCGCAACACTATGTTCGGCTTCGGTGGTTCAGTTCACTTGACAGTACCTGGGGCTAGAACTATCGGTAAGATCAACGAAATCGACCACGATACCAAGCAGGTTATGGTTGAGATTGATGTCTTATCAGAAAAAGCTAACACACCTCACTACAGAGCAATCATCGTTAATCCGACTAGCCAATTCGGTAAGTAAATCAATATTGCAAGGGGCTTTCTAGCCCCTTTCTATAAGGTTTTTATAATGAATAAATTACTAAAAATAGCAGTACCGACCTTATTAGCTTGTGCGTGTGCCTCGTCGATGGCTCAAGCTGAGGTGTTTGTTCAGAAGACTATGGTAAGCACTGGGTATGAAGCTCTTGTCGGTGATGCAGCTGACAATAATCCTACACAACAGGATCAGATATTTGCTCGCGTAGCAAGCGTAACGGTTGCCGACTGGGGCTCCGCGATTGGCTGGCTGAAATTCGAAAACTTTGCTGAAGGTGCCGAGGCTGGCAACGGTGAGTCCTATGTAACCACTAAAGCATGGATGAAGGTCGATAAGAATATAGGTGACACTCCATTTAATCTGTGGATACAGTCATTCACTATCGGTAATCAAGCTACTTTCGAGGAGAACCTATATCTAGGAGCTTCTTACGATGTAGGTCTTGGCCCTGTCAAAGGTACTGTAGGTTTAGGCGCACAGTATGCGTATGGCCACATGAGCCAAGGCCCTGCTAATGGGTACTCTTTCGCTTCGATGTCTGGGTACGCATTAGTCCTGCAACTAGGGATGCCGATGACAAAAGAGCTATCTGCAAAGCTCTACTATGAAGGGCAATTCAACCGTAGTGAGGAACACCAAGCTTTAGGGTACGACGATACAGGCTTTCAGGCGGCTGTAGGCGCAGTCTATAAACTGCCGTTAGGTTTTACGACTGAGCTAGTATATAAATATCGTGATAACTGGGGAGGTCTGAAGGATACTGGCGGCCTACTTTTTGCGGAGGTTAGTTACTCGTTCTAGAGTGACTGTCGCGTCTCGGTGCTCCCATAGGCGCGACACTCTACTTGAGTGAACTATAATGAGACCACAATATCAATCTCTAACTATGTGGCCATATTATCTATGCTACTTCAGCGCGTAGTCCCCCAGCAATTAAGAAGGGAATAGAACTCCACGACGTCCATTCTTTTAAATGAGTAAGCGAAGTTTAATAATAAACCATTCAAAGATTAAGAACCCACTCAACCCCGACTCTTAGCTACGGTATTTGGCCCATAACGCCTGCTGTTTGGGCGTGAGGTAACTCCAAGCCAGCACTCTTGTAAGCTTATTGCCTTGGGCCATATCTATAGTCTTAACCGTAACCGCGCCTGCTTTTTCGAGGGCGGCGTAGCTAGGTTTTAGGTTTTCTTTCTTCGATACTAGGCTGGTAAACCATAGGCATTGGGTCTTAAAGTCAGCGCTCTCGCGGATCATATTGAGCAGAAACTGCTTCTCACCGCCGTCACACCAGAGTTCGGCTTTCTGGCCACCGAAGTTAAGCCCCTTGGTGCTTTGCTTGTCTTTGCTGACTGTGGACTTTGCAGGCTTAGGCTCGTGTCCTTTAGCTGCACGGTTAGCAGCCAAGTTGTTAAGTTTACGCTCACTGCCTGCACTCGCTTCAGCCAGTGATGAGTGAAAAGGAGGGTTGCATAGAGTGATATCAAAGCGATCTTCGGGCTGAATAATTCCAGCAAATACTTTTTGATGATCGGTTTGCAGGCGAGTTTTAAATTTCTTCTGCAAACTTGGATTGCCGCTGATAATGACTTCCACATTAGCAAGAGAAAGCGGGTCAACATCACTGGCGGTAAACTGCCAACCATAAGCTTGAATGCCTAAAATCGGATACACACCGTTAGCGCCCGTGCCGATATCTAACGCCTTAATTTTAGGGCCTGTGGGGATTTTGTGCGTTGTGGCTACCGCTTGAGTAAACGCATCATTTACCCTGGGGACATTTTGTCCATTTTGGCTTCCAACTGATGATTCTTGGCTTTCTTGCTGAATATTTCCGGCAAGCAGATCTGCCAGATAATGAATATAATCGACACGGCCAGGAATGGGCGGACAGAGAAATCCTTGGGGTATATCCCAAAAGGTAATTTGGTAATCCGCCTTAAGCAGGGCCAAATTGAGTGCTTTAACCGCTTGTGGGTCAGCAAAGTCGATAGAAAGATTGCCATAAGGGTTAGGCCTTACAAACTCCTTTAACTCCGGACTCGCTTCAATCAGTCTGTCAAAGTCATAGCCGTCTTTATGCAGGTTTCTCTGATGCAGACCTTTCTTATCGGTAACCTTTGCAGGTTTTAAACCCTGCTCACCTCGTCGAACTTGCTGTTTGTGAGAGCTAGACTTGGTATGAGACGATTTGGGTGGCTTGCGTTGAACCGAAGCACTCTTAGCGCTCTTGAGTTTAGAATGAGTCTTAGCGCTGACATTCGATTTAGCTGGCTGGTTTGACGTTGATTTTGTCATAGGATCTCAGCCGTTAACTCATGCATTAACGGCGGGCATAAATAAGTAAAATAAATTTAATAGGATTAATTAATCGTACAGATACTTAGTAAATAATAGATTAACGATCATCGACTTACCTGTTTCTTGCTCTATAAGCCGATTAAGCGTGTCGTAGCATTCACGGCGGATCTCTTCACGCCCAGTCAACGACTTAACCTTATCGGACGTCTGACTGCCCATGATCTCTAATAATGCTGCACGCAGCAGTGGATCATGGTGCTCTAATGCCAATAAATCATCAGGGTCCTTGACCATCAACTCTATGCCTATGCGTACAAAACCCAGTTTCTTACCAGTAGGAATGTAATTAGTGATCAGATCAGGTTCGAACCCATAATAGGCATAAGTATCGATTATCTCTTGTTTCTCTTCGTTTTCTTCATCTTCGGCATAGGCACCTAAGCTCACAGTGCTCATGGCAGCGATGAGTAATAAGCTAGCAATCCTTGTTAAATAGCCTGATGTCATATCGAACCTTTTCATATAGAAATGTGTCTCCTTTGTGCCCACTAATCTTTCTGACTATCGCATAGCGACATGGTAGACTGCAGCTGTTTGACAGCCAGTATAGTACCGAGAAATAGATGAGTGTGACTAGGTTAAGCTTCCCCTATGGTGAATCAATTCAATGGTTTTCGCCAGATAAAATCGCCGAACTCCCCGATTCCCCATTAAGTAAATGGTTACTTTCTTCAGGAAGTTTAACCCAAAAATTACGTTCTCACTGTACCAAGTTCGAAGTAAAAGTACTCGGAGAGGGCACTATCACCCCTTTTAATGGCGAATTCCCTAACCAGAGACAGGCTTGGGTACGTGAAGTCTTACTCTGTCTCGACGATGTGCCTTGGATTTTTGCCCGTACTCTTATCCCAGCTAATTTACTCGATATGAAACAAGCAGACTTTCTCTCCCTCGGTACTCGACCATTAGGAGAACTGCTTTTTACTACTGATGATTTTACCCCAGGTAAAATTGAAATTGCCCACTTTACTCCTTGTAAGCAACTCGCAAATTTGCTGAAAACCCTTGATCAAGCCGTCACAAAGGAGCTATGGGGGCGTCGTCGCTATTTCTCCTATAACGATACAGAGCTCATCGTCAGTGAAACCTTTTTACCTGCTGCGCGCCAACTCATAGAGCAGATGTAATTTTATTTTTTATTAAAGTTAATCCTCAGAAAACAAAAACGCCCATCAGGGCGTTTTTTAGTTTCAACAACTACGAGTTACCGGTTAGATCTTCTGAATCCCAGCAAAGCGAGCAGACTCAAACTTAGCCAACCAAGGCTACCTCCCCCAGAACCTCCTGATGACGGTGTGACCACAGGTGGGGTAACCACAGCAGCTGTCACGGTAATCGATGTACTTCTGTTACTCTCTATCCCTAGGCTATCAGTTACTGTCATTATCACAGTGTAACTGCCAGCTGCGGCATAAGTATGAGTAGGCGACTGGGCTGTACTAGACTGCCCATCACCAAAGTTCCATAGGTATGTCATCGCACCTTCACCACCAGTCGTGGTATCAGTGAACGTCACATCAAGGTCGCTCGTCACAAAGGTAAAGCCTGCAATTGGTGCCACAGGCAAATCTACTGTTACAGCCTGAGTACTCTCCACACTTGCACCTTGCCCATCGGTGACAGTCAGAGTGACAAGATAACTACCTGAATCTTGATAGGTATAGGTTGGCGCCTCTTCAGCACTGGTGGCGCCGTTATCACCAAAGTTCCACAAGTATGAGTAGTTGCCATTACCACCAGAGACAGTCGCAACAAAACTCACCGTGCCAATCACCTCCTGACTGAAGCTGAAACTAGAGGTTAAATCTGAGGCTGGAGGCGGAGTTGTGGTGCCTGCAAAATTAAATCTAACCGTGGCAGTAGAGGAATCACTACTCTGCGCTAATACTTCCATCGTTAAGCCAAGCTCTGGCAAAATAATGCCTGATTGAGGCTGAGTCGGTGCGCTGTAGTCTTGGCTATCATCGAACATAGAGACTGATGACAGGTGATTATCTTCGAAGTAACTCGACTGATTAAACATACTAAAGCTCGCATCACGAACCTGAGTACTGGTGCTATTACTACCAATCAAATTTTGATCTGCATCGATAACGCCAATCAAGCCTGTACCTGGGTGAGTACTAGAGTTGTTATCTGTGTTGCTGAAGTTTTCTAACCACATCAACACACCGGGTTCATAGGAGTGACTGTCTAGCCCTGCATCGACACCATTGTGACTTCTAAGCTGAACAATATAGCGGCGAGAAGCACCAGGACGCTCATCATCAATACGTGAAAAACCATTGAGAACCATGGTATTTACCGTCTCTGCATCATCACTATGAATAACGGTTGTACCATTGCTGATCTGCAGATTATCGAAGACAAATCCATAATCGCCCGCAGCCTGATCGGTTTTATAGATAATGCTGATCTGAGTATTCGCTCGGCCAGCATAAGCCGTTAAGTCATATTCAAGATCGACCCAGTTATTAAGGCCTTCGGCGCCAACTATGTCACCAGAGTCTCCAGTAATAATGTCTCGAGCCGTGTTAATCGTATTGCTTGCTTTAGTGTGATTTCCGGCTATCACTACGCCATCAACCATAAGCTGAGCATAATCATAATCCAGCTCGATATTCCAATGGGCCTTCATCGTCAAAGTTAATGGCGTCGAGCTTGGCAAGTCGATATCGAACGATAATGCATTGTTAATCAGGTGTCCCTGACCCGAGTAATACTGATAACTTCCCCCATAAGGCTGCTTAAAAGGGATCGTCGCCGCAGGCAATGGGATAGAGAGTTGGTTTACTAGCGAATGATTAACCGCTTCATTAATCACTACATCCAATCCCGACGAGCCAATACTGCTGAGCAAAACCTCCTGCTCGTTAATCCAACGTCCTTTATATCTATCTTGCAGATATGAACGTGCATAAGGACTAAATCCTGTTGGTACCGTTCCAGCTATTGCTCCAGTCCAGCTACCACCAGACATCACAGACCAAGACCCCACAGGAGAACCATCCCCTGTATTAGTTGTATCGTATTCATCGGGCAAACCTAAGTCATGGCCAAACTCGTGCACAACAACACCCGCTGCGGCATCAATGGGTTGCACCGTATAACCAAATACTCTTATGTTCTTACCAGGGATACTATAACCAGGTGTATTACCGGTATAAACGAAGAATCTGTGTGACCAGATAGCATCATCGGCTAACACACCGCCACCCGCTTCTTCACCTATGCTCGAATGAAATAGCATGACATGATCGATATCACCATCGGCTTCATCAAAGTTACCATCGCCATCTAGATCGAAAGGATCTTCCACGTCATAACTCGCTAGCTCAGACTCAGACATGCCAGCAACAGCTTTGATCACGGCTTCTTTCACCAGCTCAGGAACCGCCTTATCATCATCGTTATTATCGGCATCATTACCACCATAAAAAGCGGCATTATTGGCTGCGGTGAACCAGCCTTTAACATCACCGGTAAATTCGAAGCGTTGACCCGATTCTGCTTGATAATATTGATAACCAGTCATCAAGCTCTGACCCTGAGGACCAGTAAAACCTGTGGTAGAGAACATTAAGTCATTGTAGTGAGTCACTGGATAGTTAGGATAAAACATCGCCGTATCGCTAGCAGACAAGCGGTTATCGTCAAACGGCAGATCCGGGAAATCGATTAAGATACCTAAGACCTTTACTGTTTTGGTGATATCGGCGTCGGCTAAAGTGCCAACCATGTTATCCATCTTGGCAATCGAGTTGCGCTTAAGCTGCTTACTCTGGATCAGTGATTTGATCCTGGACTTTTCAAACTGAGCCTCAACCAAACGTCCCTTGCTCTGAAAACTTGTAGCACGATGAGTAAACTGCTCGACAGCAGCCTGCTTCTCGGCATCACTCGCAGATGGGGAAACTTCTCCGCGTTTAATCAGCCAATATAAGATACGCTCTTTATTGATCACTCCGGCATCGGCCAAAGTGCCTGAATCCAAGGCTGACAAATTCACGGGCGTGATATCGATAGGCTTTGCCAGTGCGCTCGATGATGCGCTAATGCCTAGTATCAGCGATAATGACAAGCTGGCTAGTGAACCTGCGCCAATGCTTTTTACGCTCTTCATATTATTGAGTTCCTTCTGACTTTTTATCGACAATCTTCAAACGCTTGCTGTTTCTTACGGATAAACTCGGCCACTTTTTCATCTGCTTCTACTTGGCTCATTTCTGGGGTTATAACCCCGTTCTTCACCAAGTTGGCTTTAAGTTTAGACCTATCTTGAATGGGTGGCGTGGAGCCACAAACAATTTTTCGCTTGTTATGAAGAGAAGCTTCAGCAGCGTTTATCTCTACACTCGCTTGATTAACAGGCACAACACTTTGTACAGTGTGAGACGGAGCTTTTATCTCCGTATCAGAGCTGCACGAAGCCAGAGCCAGCAGAGGAATAACGCTCAACCAAGTAATAAGACTTCTCATACATCACCAGGACAACATAAACAGCACAAAACCTTAACAGCAGTTTACTCTGAATGACAACAAAAAAACCAACATTTACTCTGCTAAATACACTTATATTCAGTAAGCCACCGAAAACTATGAAGTTATCAAACATCACTGGCTAAACAATGGCTTACGAATGTTAATGACCATAATAAATCAAATAGTTAGACTATTTATTCAACCAGTCTTGATAGATGAGCAATAAGACAGAGGCAGACCAACTAAAGTTGGTGCAATGCAGACCATCACCGGTCAGTGGATCATAGTTCTCCCTGATCGGCGCTTGGGAAAGGATCCCTTCTCCCTGCTCTACCAAGCGTTTCGCCAGTGTTTCGGCCTCACTGTGGTAGCCATATCGCTCTAGTCCTAGCAGACCAAATAATGCCTGATCTAACCACACCGGCCCACGCCAATACTGAGTTGAAGCAAAATTAGGACTATCGGCACTCACAGTAGGAAATGGGATTTTAGTCGAAAACTGTTTATCGCTAAGTTGACGTTCAACCATTATTTTCGCTTGCTCGGCAGTGGCTGCGCCAGCCCAAAGCGGCAACCAACCTTCGACACCTTTACCTGCATCTATCAACAAATGGCTCTCGTTACCCTCGAAGCGAATATCGTAGAAAAACCCGGTTTTATCATCGAACATCTTGGTCTGAATTTGCAGTTTTAACTTATCGGCCTGAGTGGACCAATCATTCGCTTGTGTATCTAGTTGCTGTAGCAGTGCCATCTTGGCCAAGATCACTTTCTCGGCAAACAAATAGGCATTGAGATCGACAGACTCCTGGGATAATGAGTAACCGATCACTTCACCTTTGTCGTTGCGGTTCTGCAATACTTGCACGCTGGCATCATCATCGAACCTGGGGGCATTATCCATGCCTGACTCCCAGGCAGCCGCTTCAATGATCGCCTTTCGGTTTAACTTGCCAGCCGTAAGGTGAGCCGGATGTAAGTTAGCGCCATACTCAGCCAAACCATTAGCATTATGATCCCGATTGCGATACCACCACAGGTGATAAGCCACTAACTTGGGGTACATCAGTCTTACAAAGTCCAAATCTTGGCTTTGTTGATATATCTCCCACACCGCCCAGGCAGCTAGAGGCGGTTTACCATTACGTTCATTCCAGTTGCCGCCTTCTCCACCTCTTGCCGGATCACGGTTATAAAAAATCGCATCGGGCAAGTTACCTACATCTTGAGGTCGCACGTTATCTTGTGCTGTAAACTGATAATCAAACATAGAGAGTACATTCGATTTAGCCAGTTCAGGATCGAAATGAGACAGCGCCACAGCCTGCTTCCAGCTGTCCCAAGCCCAAACACCGTTAAACCATTTATAGGTGATCGATGGCGTTACCGCATCATGCAATATCGCCCCCGCTGGACTACGCCAGTTGTGCACTAAGGTCAGCATGCTTTTTGCGGCCAGCTTACGATACTTAGGCTCACCTTTATCTATTCCCTTCGTCAGCCTTTGTTGCCATGCTTGGCGATTTTCGGCCAACAGAGCTTGTTGCTGGCTCCAATTCACAGTCCCTCTAAGCAGCTTTTCTTCTTGAGTATGAAAATATCTCTGCGCACTCAATATTTGCAGGCTCTTACCAGCGCTAAGCTCCATGACTGATGTTTTGGCTTGATAGCCATTATCTTTGTTGATCTCGATCTCAACCTCGGGACTAAACCATAGCTCGAAACTCGCATCAGCTAACTGAATGTTCCAGGTATCCATCACAGGATTGAGCTGCCAGGCAATGCCGTTACTCCAGCTATTAACCTGCTTAATTAACTGATATTTTTCTAGTTTAGGATGAGACTGAAACGGCGTACCAGACCAGCTCAGTTGCCATTGCTGATCTGAATCGGAGCGATTAATCAGTTGTGTTGTGACCATCGAGGTTCGGTTGTCGGTATAATTCAGAGACAGTGAAACGGTGATCTCTGGCCAATCAAACTCTTGATATAGGCCATCAGGACGACTGTAGATTTGGCTATTTTCCGCCTGACTAAAATCCAAAGTCTGGCCAGTGCTAACATTTTTAAGCCCAAGCTTCATCATGTTGTCACTCAAGTGCAGACTGTACTCTTGTGCGATAAATAGTGGGCCAGTGAAACTGCCGTAATGCTCCGGAGCATCAGGAAGATGAAAACCGTGCCAAGCTCCCTTATCGACATAGGTCGCGCCGATTTCTAGGTTGCCCTTATCATCCCTCTCCTCCATAGAGATTGGCGTCCCCTGATAAGGAAGCAGATCACGATACTCAGCAGAATCGAGCAGCGCTAGACTGGAGACACACAAAAAAAGACAAGAAAGCATGAAGATACCGACAATTGAATATAATATACCGAGTATGTCGAGTTCTAGGTTTTGATGCAAGAAAGATCAGCAAAGGTTAAATAGACTTTAGTTCCTAGGGTCTAGATCCTAGGAACTAGAAACTCGCTCTACAGGGCTATCTGCCCCATATGAGCCATATAACTCGCGACGCCATCGAGGAACATCTGCACAGAGATCATCACCAGCACCATCCCCATTAAACGCTCTACTGCGGTAAGGCCTTTCTCTCCCAACACCTTAGTGAACACTTTATAGAAGAGTAAGATCACTGCGCTCACGCCCCAAGCAGCTAATAAGGCAATGGTCCAATCCAACATACGAGAGCTATCGGTATGGGCTAACAAGATAAGCGCGGCTAAAACCGAAGGCCCAGCCATAAGGGGAATCGCCATAGGAACAATAAATGGCTCCTCGCCAGCCGCAAGACCCACCACGCCACCGGGCTGAGGGAAGATCATTCTAATGGCGATTAAGAACAGAATGATTCCGCCCGCAATACTGACTGACTCAGATCTTAAATTCAAAAAGTTGAGTATGGCTTCACCCGCAAACAGAAACAGTAGCATGATAGCCAGTGCAATAAGCAGCTCGCGGATCAGCACTCTGCGTCTTTTTTTAGGTTCAATATGACGCAAAATAGACGCAAATATCGGCAAATTACCGAGAGGGTCCATAATAAGAAATAACATTACAGCAGCAGAAAAAATATCCATAAGAGCTTAGGAAAAAGAAAACTATCTACATATTCTAAACTTTTTAGAAACAAGCAGATAGATAAATTACACAGGAAAGACCACAAGACACCCAATTAGTAGCCAAACGTTCAAAGTCTGATGCAAGTTCAGATAAAAATAAGCCAGTAACCCCGTAGAAGTCACTTTCAACCTGATAAATCCTCTCACTTGATGTAAATAATGCGACCTAACCTGCTTATTTCCCAGAAACTGGTATACTATCTCGTCGTTTTCTCTGGTCCCAGCTAAACAAATCATGCTCTATCTATTAGCCAGTTGCATCGCTCTACTATTAGGCCCTCTCTTCTATCGATTCCTTTCGACAGAAAATGGTCTACGAAAAGGTCTGGACGGATTTATATTCGTATCACTGGGCGGGCTTGTGCTACTGCATATTTTACCTGAGCTATTAGAGCACGGCGGCTTCTTGGCGATCATCTTCGTCATAGTAGGCATGTGGGGACCGACGGCCAGTGAAAAGCTATTCCACCGCTATTCCGAGGTCACACACAAATTCACCCTATTTCTAGGCGTCGCCGGTTTACTGCTGCATACCATTACAGATGGCGGTGCCATGGTACTTGCACAGCAGGACAATACCTCGATTCTGTTAGCTTTAGGCATCATATTGCATCGTCTTCCTGTTGGATTGGCTATCTGGTGGTTAGTGAAACCACAAGTTGGCAGCCGTTGGGCCATGGCCGTGTTAGCCGCCATGATGATTCTGACTGGCGCAGGCTATTTCGCCGGTGAGCAGATGTTAACGCAACTAAGCCTAGATAATACCGTCTACCTACAAGCCTTTGTAACAGGCTCAATTTTACACGTGGTATTGCATCAACCTCATGCACATGACTCAAGCAGTAACAGCAATACAGTGCATCCAGAAAAATATGAGTACCATGCTGGCATAGGCAGCTTGCTGGGAATTGGCTTACTCTGCGTGCTGTTAATGATGGACTCAGGTGGTGGTCATGAACATCATCATCACGATCATAGTACCGAGCAACTCCTTGATTGGATGCTGACCTTAGCCCCTGTCTTGTTACTCAGTTATGCCGTTGCCGGACTGCGATTTAAGCTCGGCCTATCACCACAAAGCAAACATCTTGGAAAGCGTTGGTTACAGCGACTCGCAGGACCAGAAGCCTTGATCATCACGGCATTTTTGCTTGGACCTTTAGTGGCATTATTTCAATTGATTGGCTTATTGATTATCGGTGCACTGCTGACCTTTAGTAAAGTTGAGCCCACTGATCCGCACCTTTCAATTCCGACATCACCGCTACGCTTTGGTTTCGCCCACATCATCGACAGAAGTGCACCTTGGGTATTACTCAGTCTAATTTTAGCGAACTTGATCGGCCACCCTTCAGTTCCACTCGAAAACCCTATTATTCAGGTTGCTGTGCTGATGGTGTTATTCCTACCTATGCGATTCTGTAATTTAGGTGGCGCCGTACTGGCACTGTCTTTAGCCTATAGCGGCTGGAGCATGCCAGCGGTAATGCTCGCTCTGATTGCCGCACCTATATTCAACTTGGCTCAGTTAAAGTTGATGAACTTGACCCAGAGAGTCGTGGTCATTGGTATTATCATCGCCAGCTTAGCGCTCACGGCCGCACTACAGCCAGAGTGGCATATCATGATCTCCATGCCTGAATCGATTAACATCATATCTCTACTGATCTTAGCCGGACTATTTGCTGCCAGCCTGCTGCGCTTAGGCCCAAGGAAGTTTCTCGCTCGCATCATGTTGTTAAAGCCTACGGCACACAGTCATGACTCACATGATCACGGGCACAAGCAGCACTAAAATTCTAGGACCTAGGTTCTAGGATCTAGGTTTTTCGCTTATCCTCGTAACTCGTCACCTTCTTCACTCTTTCCTTGCCAAAAGCAGCAAATAAATGGCTTTCAAGCACAATCAGGTTTAAATTCAGACAAAGGTCAGCTAACTTGAGTCCCTATGTGCATTCTGTTTATTGCTTTGAATAAGCATCCTAAGTATCCGTTAATAGTGTGTGCGAACCGCGATGAGTTTCATCACAGGCCGACAGAGCAAGCTCACTTCTGGCCGCCAAACAATGAGCTGCTAGCGGGTAAAGATCTCGAGGCTGGCGGCACTTGGCTAGGGGTCAATAAACGCGGTGATTTCGCGGCTTTAACCAATCTGAGGGATCCACTTAAGCAACAAAGTGATATGAGAAGCAGAGGAGAGCTGGTGATCAAAGCACTTGCCACTCGAAGTCCTATGACAGGGAGCTGGCTTCGTGAGCATAACGGTCACTACAATCCATTCAACTTTATTTTTGGCAATGCCCGTGAGCTTTATTGTTTTAATAGCAAAACTAACGCCATGACACAGCTAACAACTGGCTTCCACTCTATCAGCAATGGCGCACTAGATGATATTTGGCCTAAAATGGCTCGAGGAACCTTGGCGCTTGAAAAGGCAATTTCAGCGTGCAGCGAACCTAATATCGATGAGTTGCTAGGACTAATGCAAGATGAAAGCCGTGCAGAAGACTCAGATCTTCCCGAAACAGGCATTAGTTTTGAATGGGAAAGAATGCTCTCATCGATCTATATAAAACATCCACAATATGGCACTCGTTCAACCAGTATTATTTTACAAGACAGCAAGGGTAATACTCAGTTTACAGAAGTCAGATATGACGGCAAGGGCCGTAATTTAGGCCGGCAAAACTTCGCTATTACGGGCAGTTAACTGGCACTATCACCTCATCGTGAGGTGAGGATATATGAGATAAGATTAGTCTGATGTATGGTCGTGAGTGATCACCCAACGGTCATCTATCTTCTCAACCAGCAGGGTAAAAACCCCATTGGGCTTATCTTTAGCCCGAGTTAATTGCCAGCGTCCTACGACAATTGCGGCATAATTACTCAGCATCTTAGTTTCTTTAATCGTGAACTTAAGTGTGCCTAAAGTCGCCTTGTCTGGATAGTTCCTTTTATAGGCGGCTAACGTATCCTCCCAGCCATAACGAAACTTTTTACCAGACACGAAACGCATCTTCTCATTATTCCAATAGCCTTGCATATAAGCATCGAGATCGCCGCGATTCCATGCTGATTCCTGCTCGGATATGACTTGCGCAATTTCATCTGTTGGCACAGCAGTGACGCTAAATGCGAGTAGCATCAGCAGAGCCGTAAGTCCTTTTTTAAACATGGTTTTCTCCATAAACACGAGATAATATTGCTATAATATCTTAATTAAAGCACTCTCGCCTCGACTAATATCACTTGGCCAGAGTTCCCCTTGACATAGTATTGAGTATTTATGTTCCAAGTATTCTGTAAGTTCATCTTAAAACTGTCTGGTTGGAAAATATCCGGCTCACTGCCAACGGATCACCAATTTTTGGCTATCGTCGGACCACACACCAGTAATTGGGATTTTGTTATTGGTGTATTAGCCCGTGGAGCCCTAGGCGCTAAAATTAACTTCCTCGGCAAGCACCAGCTATTTATTCCTCCATGGGGCTGGTTCTTCAAAGCTGTTGGTGGCACACCGGTAGATAGAAGAAAGAGCAACAACTTAGTCGATGGTGTCGTTCAGCTTTACCACAGCAATCCAAATTTCTCGCTGGCATTAGCACCGGAGGGAACTCGCAGCCCTGTAAAACGCTGGAAAACAGGCTTCTACCATATCGCCACTAAAGCCCAGGTGCCGATCGTGACCGTGGGACTCGACTTCGGCCATAAGACAGTAGTCATTCCCGAAGGTTTTCAAACAACTGACGATATGCAGCACGATATGAATAAAATAATCGACTTCTATCGCTCAATAAATGGACGTCACCAGAAGGTGATCCCAGATTTCATTCGATGATGGCCACTCATCTGCCTAAATAACAGTATTGGATATTGCATAAATAGCTTGTTCATTAAACAGCTGGCGGCTATAGTGCCGCCATTATTTACCCAGCGAATATGCATGCTATGAGTCTTGATACTTGGTTACTCTATCTATTTGCGGTTCTGTTAATCGCCATATCTCCAGGCACTATGGCCGTACTGTCCATGAGTCATGGTATGCATTATGGTAAGACTCGTAGTCTGGCTACCGCTTTCGGTAGTGTGACTTCAGCATTGATCTTGATGATGGCTTCTGCAGCAGGCTTAGGGGCACTATTGAGTGCGACTGAGTACGGCTTTACTATTTTGAAGTACTGTGGCGCCGCCTATCTAATCTTTCTTGGGATAAAATTACTGCTAACTAAGGCCAGTGGCCAAGGCCTCGACCTGCAACACATCAAGAGCAAAGGCACACCTAAACAGATGTTTAAGCAGGCCTTTCTTGTCGGGATAAGCAATCCCAAAGATCTGCTCTTCTTTGCAGCCCTATTCCCGCAATTTATCAACATATCGGCACCACAAGGTCCCCAATTGGCAATTTTAGCCGCAACTTGGGCCGTGATAGATTTCAGCTTCGTGATGATTTACGCCAGCATGGCCAATGTACTGGCTCCAACTCTAAGAACCAGTAATAAACTGCATTGGTTCGACCGAACCAGCGGCGGCGTATTTATTACACTCGCAGCAATATTAGTTACCAGGGAAAGCTAGTTCCTAGGTTCTAGGTTCTAGGTTCTAAAAACTAGGACCTAGAACCTTCGTTTAAACTTCTTTCAAACTTCTAATATCCGATCCTGTTGGTCCCTGAAAAGCGCGTAATCCAAATTCAGGTAATATCGCAAATACGTGATCGAAGATATCACCCTGAATATCTTCATAAAAGGCCCAACGAGTATCGTTAGTGAAGATGTAGATCTCAATGGGTACACCTTCTTTCGTCGATGCAAGCTGACGCACGAGCAAGGTCATATCTTGGTGAACTTTGTCGTGATTAGAGACAAACTCCTTCAAATAGGCCCTAAAAGTACCGATATTGGTCAAATTACGACTGTTTACCGGTATATCTGCATCTGTTGTTTTGCTATTAAATTCAATCAGCTCTTCGCTTTTGCGCGCCATATACTCTTTCAGGTAATTAATCTTGCCTAAACGTTGTCTCTCCTCATCGGAAAGAAACCGAATAGAGTGGATATCGATAAGCACAGAACGCTTAATGCGGCGCCCCCCGGACTCAGACATGCCGCGCCAATTTTTGAAGGCATCTGACACTAATGAATAAGCCGGGATCATGGTAATAGTCTTGTCCCAGTTACGCACTTTCACCGTTGTTAAAGAGACCTCTTCAACGGAACCATCGGCGCCATACTTATCCATCTGAATCCAATCACCAGGACTCACCATTCGGTTAGCAGCGAGCTGAATTCCTGCAACGAAACCAAGAATCGTATCCCTGAAAACCAACATAATCAAACCCGTCATCACACCTAGACCACTTAGGAAGTAGACGGGAGACTGATCGGCTAATATCGAAATCGAGACGATAATTGAGACAAAGAAGAGGAAAAGCTTAAACAGCTGCACGAAGCTTTTAATCGGCAGACGACGGCTAACCAAATTAACATCTGCGATCTCATTGGCGGCATCTAACGAGCTGTATACCGCACGTATCAACAACACCAAGATCGTCACGCTAAGCAAGCGCTGAGTCATACTACTTAGCACTTCATGCTCGGTCAGTGCTAATGGCACTAAGATACTAAGCACGAGTGCCGGAACGATAATCGCGAACTTTTCCAGCACCCTATGGCGCATGAATATATCATCCCAGCTTACTTTCGAGCGCTGAATGACAATATTCATTGCCCTTACTACGCCACGCTTAACAAACAGGTAAACCAGCATGGCAATCACCAAACTGGCAAACACCATCACAGAGGTAGAGACACCATCAGATGGTGTCGTATTAATTCCCCAGTTAGATAACCAATGGGTGATCTGCAACCTAATTTCTTGATCCACGATTCACTTCCCTTAGAAGTACCAATATTGATAGAAGTCTTGTTAGCAACTGGCTAACACAAGCATATTTACCGAAAAGAAAACTCAACAAAAATGACACAAACATTTCTTTTATAAGAAATTTTAGCATTCTATATTGACTGGTGTACAAAGTTTAACAACAATCTATGTCTAAAGTCAGAGATAGGACAAACTAGATGACAAAATATTTAATCATGTTGGTACTTTTAGCAACGAGCTTGCAGGCTAATGCAAATATGCCCGCGGAAGATCCAAACCCAAGCTTCACGCCGAAAATCAGCTTAACTGCTGATTATATTCCTGCAGCCATTGATATGTATGGCATCACTTTGGCCCCCTATCACCATGACCGAGATTATGCTCAATGGGGTTATTACATTGGCTATGCTAAAAGTGATAAAGATCATGCTGATATTACCTTCCCTTCGGAGAGTTACACGCAAGATACTATGTGGCGATTTGGGCTAAGCTATAGCTTAACCAACAATTTTAGTCTCTATGGCGGGGCAAGTTCATATAATCATGAAACTCACTATACCTCAGGTAAAACACCTAAGATTGTGGATGGCGAGCCGATTTGGGAAGAGGAATCAGACACGACTTGGGGCGGCGAGGTAGGATTAAGATACATGATGGATTTTGGATTGATGATAAGCACAGGTTACAACTCTGCCTCTGAAACCGCTGTTTTCAGCCTAGGTTGGGCCATCTAAAACACACCAAGCCTGCAGAAGAAGCCCTTAGCCCCTCGAGTGCAGCTCAGCCTATGAGCTGCCTACTTCTGTGTTGAATTATGCCACCAAAAATAACTCTGAACTGACCACTGACTTATACCGATTGGTATTAATTCCTGTAGCCTTAGATCTCGAGAATTGACCTTCCCCATGTAAACTGGCTAACCTATGTATAATCGATTGGTATAAACTCAGTCATCAACTTTATTAGGTTCCTTAGTCATGCATAAACGTCTAAAATTTTTAAGCGCATTTGCTTTACTTGTCATAGCAGTTCCTAGCTTAGCAATTGCAGCTACAGAAACGGTTGCCAGCCTCACCCTAGAAAACGGCGCAAAAGTTCGTCTCAATGATGATTTCACTTGGGAATACGTGATCCTAGAAACTGTTCCAGTGGTAAACAGTGAAACAAAGTCCCAGACCCCTCTGGCGATTGCAGCGGGCACATCGGCCAGCATCGAGATAGCTAAAGCAGCTCCTCAAGCAACTCAAGCAACTCAAGCAATTAGCCAAACCATGACTGCGACCGCCATGTCACAAGCTGAGTTACTTAAATCGACAGCAAAAGCAGGTGTAAAAGTCAGCTTTGCGAAGGCTGAATGGGATGACGATGGTCGCCTAGGCCTCACCTTCGACTTAGCCAGCACCAGCTCTGAGCACTATGTGATGATAGAGATGGATGTCACCCTATACGATGACACAGGTAAAACCCTTAAGACAGAAACGCTCAAGGTGTGGAAAGCCATCTTCAGATCGGCAGATACTTACCTGCGTAAAGGCGAGCAGCGACAGAGCAGAACCTTCTGGATCGAAGGCATAGATGCCAGCCAGTGGTCTAAGCAACTGCTCAGCCTCAAAATCGGCGAGATGAATTCGAGAATGTGATTTTAGAGAAGGCACTAGGAACGAGGGAAAGCAGTTCCTAGGAGAAGACAGATAAAAACAAAAAGCCGGCACATAGATACGCCGGCTTTTGACTTTTCCTAAGACCTAGGAACTAGATCCTAGGACCTTATTTGATTTACAAACTAGGTAAAACACCTGCTGGTAAATAGCTGTTAAAGCTAGCTGTCAGTAACAAGTTTATCGATGCCTCGATATCCGGGCCGAAGAACCTATCCTTATCGTAATAAGAAACCACTTCACGTATTTCTGCTTTTGCCTTAGCCACTGCTGCACTTGGCTGTAATGGTGCACGGAAGTCTAAGCCCTGCGCCGAAGCTAGCAATTCGATAGCTAACACGCCACGGGTATTCTCAGACATATCACGCAGACGACGCGCCGCGAAGGTCGCCATAGAGACGTGATCTTCTTGGTTCGCCGATGTTGGCAAGCTATCAACCGATGCTGGGTGGGCATAGGTCTTATTCTCAGAAGCCAATGCAGCTGCAGTTACCTGAGCAATCATGAAGCCAGAGTTTACGCCGCCATTTTCAACTAAAAATGGAGGCAGTTTAGACAGGTTAGGATCTATCAGCAGTGCGATACGACGCTCGGCGATAGAACCGAGTTCTGCTAGGGCAATCGCCAAGTTATCGGCAGCCATAGCCACAGGCTCGGCGTGGAAGTTACCACCAGAGATAATGTCACCCGTATCTTGGAATACCAGAGGATTATCGGTTACACCGTTCGCCTCAGTTCCCAATACTTCAGCTGCATGACGAATTTGTGTTAAACACGCACCCAAAACTTGTGGCTGACAACGCAGAGAATATGGGTCTTGCACCTTCTCGCAGTTAAGATGATCTAGGCTGATCTCAGACTCTTCACCGAGTAGATGACGGAACAGACCGGCAGAATCTATCTGACCTTTCTGACCACGGGCTGCATGAATACGCGCATCGAATGGGCTACGACTGCCCATAGCGGCTTCAACACTCATGGCACCGATCACTGAACTTGCAGCAAACAGATCTTCTGCATTAAACAGACCTTCAAGCGCCAAAGCTGTCGAGGCTTGAGTTCCGTTAAGCAGGGCTAGTCCCTCTTTAGCAGCAAGTTCGATAGGCTCAAGACCCGCAATTTCAAGGCCTTCTTTGGCAGATATGATCTGTCCCTTATAGCTGACTTCACCTTCACCAAGCAGAGGCAGGCTCATGTGCGATAGCGGCGCTAAATCACCCGATGCACCCACAGAACCTTTTTCAGGGACACATGGGTACACTTCGGCGTTAACCAAAGCGATAAGGAAGTTGATCACCTCGAGACGGATACCAGAAAAGCCACGGCTTAACGAGTTAATCTTCAGCACCATCATCAGGCGAACAGTGGCGTCCTGCATGTATTTACCCGTGCCAGCTGCATGTGACAGCACAATTGAGCGCTGTAATAGTTGCAGATCTTTATCTTCAATCTTGGTATTGGCAAGCAGACCAAAGCCAGTATTGATACCATAAACGGTACGGCTTTCATCAATAATTCTCTGCACTATGCCTGAGCTAATATTGATAGCAGCAATGGCTTCATCGGCAAGCTCTAGGGTAATTTGTCCACGGCTGATGTCACGGATTTGTGTCAGCGTCAGCGTACCTGGTTTTAATACTAAATGGCTCATTTTTACTTTCCCTCTTCTAGCATCGGCAGGTCTAGGCTCTGCTCTTTTGCACAATTCTTAGCGAGTTCATATCCGGCATCGGCATGACGCATTACACCCGTTGCAGGGTCATTCCAAAGCACACGGCCAAGGCGAGCGGCAGCATCATCACTACCATCTGCAACGATAACCACACCAGAATGTTGGCTGAAGCCCATGCCTACACCACCACCGTGATGCAGAGAGACCCAAGTCGCGCCGCTTGCGGTGTTCAATAACGCATTCATCAATGGCCAATCAGAAACCGCATCAGAGCCATCGAGCATAGATTCAGTTTCACGATTAGGACTAGCAACAGAGCCTGAATCTAAGTGATCACGACCAATAACTACAGGTGCTGACAGCTCACCTGTTTTTACCATCTCGTTAAAGGCTAATGCCAAACGCGCGCGGTCTTTCAAGCCTACCCAACAGATACGTGAAGGAAGCCCCTGGAAAGCGATACGCTCACGCGCCATATCTAGCCAGTTGTGCAGATGTGGATTATCAGGAATAAGCTCTTTTACCTTGGCGTCAGTCTTATAGATATCTTCTGGATCGCCAGAGAGTGCTACCCAACGAAACGGTCCAATACCTTCACAAAACAGCGGACGCACATAGGCTGGCACGAAACCAGGGAAGTCGAATGCGTTTTCCACGCCTTCTTCGAATGCCATCTGACGGATATTGTTGCCGTAATCGGTTGTCGCTGCACCAGCCGCTTGAAGAGCTAGCATCGCCTTAACCTGAACCGCCATAGACTGCTTAGCAGCCTTAACGACTGCCGCTTCATCTTTTTTACGCATCTCGATAGCTTGCTCTAGGGTCCAACCCTGTGGCAAATAACCGTTTAATGGATCATGAGCAGAAGTTTGGTCAGTCACAACATCAGGTGTGATACCACGTTCTACCAACTCGGCGAACACATCTGCCGCGTTGCCAAGCAGACCAACAGAGACAGGCTTACCGCTCTTGTTAGCCTCATCAATCATGGCTAACGCTTCATCTACCGATGTGGCTTTCTTATCGACATATTTAGTCCGTAGGCGGAAATCGATACGCGTCTCATCGACTTCACAGGTCAATACAGAGTAACCAGCCATAGTCCCGGCTAGCGGCTGAGCGCCACCCATACCACCTAGACCACCGGTCAAGATCCATTTACCCGCAGATGAACCACCGAAGTGCTGATTAGCCATGGCAACGAACGTCTCGTAAGTGCCCTGAACGATACCTTGTGAACCGATATAGATCCAAGAACCCGCTGTCATCTGGCCATACATGGCCAAACCTTTCTTATCCAGCTCGTTGAAGTGTTCCCAGTTAGCCCAGTGTGGCACCAGGTTTGAATTCGCAATGATCACCCGTGGCGCATTGCTATGTGTCTTGAATACGCCCACTGGCTTGCCCGATTGCACCATCAAGGTTTCATCTTCTTCCAGACGCTGCAATACTTCGATGATCTTGTCGTAACATTCCCAATCACGGGCTGCACGACCGATACCGCCATAAACAACAAGATCTTCCGGACGTTCAGCAACATCAGGATGCAAGTTATTCATCAACATGCGCATTGGCGCTTCTGTCATCCAGCTCTTACAGCTTAGCTTGCTACCGTGCGGCGCAATAATGCGACGGCTTGGATCGTGTCTCTTATCCATCTTGAAAAACCTCGTATCAATTTGTTTGCTCTTTCTTTTATGAAAAGCGTTCTAGTTATGTTTTCTTTTACTTATAAAAATTTAGCTCTTACACCGCGAAGCGGTATCCATCGAAATGCGCAGCAGATCGATTTAGAACGTTAGATGACCACCCAAGCGGAACCTTGTGCCTGGATGGATTAATTTTGCGTAACTGACCACACCTTGGCGTGACCAGGTACGACGTAAAATTTGCAGACAAGGCTCGCTAGCCTCTATCTCAAGGTGCTGCTGATTATGCTTATTGGCGATCACCGCCTCTAAGGTATGTCTAGCCTCAGTAAGCGGTGCCACTAGTGACAGATATTCATGGGGTGTCTGAGCTGAAAAGTCCTGCAGCAAATAGTCTGGTACCAGCTTCGGATTAACGAAACGCTCTTCAAGCTGTAGCGGTAGCCCTTGCTCACAATGCACCAGTACCGAGTAGTAAACCGGACTGCCAGTTTCTAACCCCAGAGCAATGGCAATAGGCGCTATCGCTTCTATTTGTGTTAGCTCTAGCTGCTTAACGCTATAACCATGGCCTCTGTCTTTAATCTCATCGGAGATATTGCGGATCGCCATCATGGAAGATTGCGACTTAAGCTCGGCGACAAAGGTGCCTAGACCTTGGGTGCGCTCCAGCACACCATCATCGGTCAGCTCAGTTAATGCGCGGCGAGCCGTCATACGACTACACTCAAACAGTTCGGCCATCTGGTTTTCAGAAGGCACACGACTGTGCTCCTCCCATTCACCGGATTCGATACGGGCTAGAATATACTGCTTAATTTCTGCAAACTTTGGCGTCGCCATAGCAATCCTTTACTCTTAATTTTGCGATATCAGAACCTAGGTCCTAGAATCTAGGAACTTGTCTTCGAGCAATAACGCTTTTCAAATGATGAAATTTACCGCTATAATCCTAGCTTGTATATACAAGTAAATACAAGCTGGATCACAAACTTTCTTTTATTTAGTATTGAATAAGAAACAAAGTCAGCATAACAACACATCAAAAAGTGAGGGAAAAATATGTCTTGGGATCAAGTCTGGATTGACGTCAATGTGGCAACCATGTCTCCAGCTGTTTCAGCGCCTTACGGAGCAATAACTGATGCAGCTGTCGCAGTAAAAGAGGGCAAAATCGCCTGGGTTGGACCACGCTCAGAACTTCCTGAGTTCGATGTATTATCAACGCCTGTTTACAGAGGTAAAGGCGGCTGGATCACTCCGGGACTGATCGATGCTCACACTCATTTAGTCTTTGCTGGTAGCCGTGCCAACGAATTCGAACTTCGCCTCCAAGGGGCAAGCTATGAAGAGATCGCCCGCAGCGGTGGCGGTATTATTTCAACGGTTAAAGCCTGTCGCGAAGCCAGTGAGGCCGAGCTGTTCGAGCTAGGGCGCAAGCGCCTCAACGCCCTCGCAAAAGAAGGTGTCACCACGGTAGAGATAAAATCTGGCTATGGTTTAGATACAGAAACTGAACTCAAGATTTTACGTGTCGCTCGTGAACTCGGCAAGCATCATCACGTAGACGTGAAGACCACCTTCCTCGGCGCACACGCCATTCCGCCTGAATATAAAGATGACGTCGACGGCTATGTCGATCTTGTGATCAACGAAATGCTACCCGCAGTCATCGAAGAAGGGCTAGCCGATGCAGCCGATGTTTTCTGTGAAAACATCGCCTTCAGTGTCGAACAGACCGAGCGGGTGCTGACCGCAGCCAAGGATGCCGGACTGGATATCAAACTCCACGCCGAGCAGTTATCAAATTTAGGCGGCTCAGCCATGGCGGCCAAGCTAGGCGCCAAATCGGTCGATCACATCGAATATCTCGATGAGGACGGAGTTATCGCTTTAAGTAAGAGCGGCACCTGTGCCACCTTGCTACCCGGCGCATTCTACTTCCTGCGTGAAACCCAGATGCCACCCATTGAGCTACTGCGTAAGCATAAAGTGCCTATGGTATTAGCGAGTGATTACAACCCAGGGTCGTCACCACTATGCTCCAGCCTACTGATGCTCAACATGGGTTGCACTCTGTTCCGCTTAACACCTGAAGAAGCGCTTGCGGGTATGACGCGCAATGCTGCCAAGGCGTTAGGTATCGAGGATAAGGTAGGCGTATTAGAAGCCGGCATGCAGGCTGATTTCTGCTTGTGGGATATTACCACTCCTGCAGAGCTGTCCTACACCTATGGAGTTGGGGCTTGTGTCGATGTGGTTAAGAATGGACATCTAGTACATCAATGATTTGGCAACCTGAAGTAGTCAGCCTGAGCGATGAGGCTAGCTCATCGTTTTGGGTTGGTTTCATCTGGCCATGTGGGTAATTGGTGGTTTTATGGTGCCCATGGCCTTCTTTGTGTTTAATGCTTACACCAGCTACAGCATATGGATATGCGAACCACCTATCACTCCATGAAGACTCATTTTAAACATTAACTCGTAATGTTACCTATCACCTGCCGTGGGCTTACGTGCAGATACTTCTGCGAGACGCTGTGAAGCCATCCCTGGCCGCTTTACGGTTTCATCCCTGAAACCGAAACTCGCAGCTGCATCTACACTGGCTGAATGACAAGAAATATATCTCTTCGATTCTAGTTGGATCAACAATAAGTCATCGCTTTAATGCATTCGAAACTAGTAAGTATGATTTAGCCATACATAACCAAATTACCGTGTCGATACAACAAGTCCCCATTGGAAGGCGAGTAATCACCGTAGGTGGTTGTACTTATGAGCGAGAGCCAAGGATGGCGAACTGGCTAAGTAAATGGATTTACTTAGCCGATGGGTGTTGGAATAAATAGTGTGAGACCGACATGGATGTCGGACTAACTTTCGGGGGGGCTTGGGTGAATGAAAACATCGTTTTCCGCTTATGAACGAGAGGCAGGGATAGCCGAACTGGATGGAATTATAGGGATATAATTCGGATCATCGGAAACGTTAGCTATTTTCAAGTAAGACCGAAGGATCACAACTTCGCCGGGGCGTTTGGGTGGATGCAAGGGCGAAGGTCATGATAATGACCTCTCTGAGCGAGAGGTACGGATACCGAACTGGCTTTTAGACAGGGATGTTGTTGGCTAGGACGAGCAGTCCTCCTTGCCCTGGTGTGGAATGGAATTCCACGACTTTCTTCGGTCGTTAGACCGACATGCCTATCAGAGAAAAGCGATATAACTATCTCAGCGATAAGAGGCTGTTGCAGCCATGACAGTAACTATCAATCCAAACGAAGTTTGGAAAGCTAAAATTGATTAAATTTATGATCTCAGCATAAAACTAGAATCGATAATGTAGACCAAGTCCATATTGGACTAGACTGATATCGGCATAATACTTATCAAGCTCACCAGACTCTGGCTCTGTTTCATTGATCTCATAAAACACACGTAGGGCCAATGACTCCGTTAAGGTCACATCGACACCGGCGCCAAACAACCAGCCTGTACCTTTGTAACTCTCATCATTATCGTCATCGTCACTGTAAGTGGTATTGATGACTAATCCCGCCTTTAAGTAAACCGTGACACTGTCGGTAAAAGCATGTCGCACTACAGGTGAGATGCTCATCGCCGCCATACGAAAATCCCCTTCATCGACGAAGCTGTCAGTCGCGAAAATGCTCGTTTCAAGGCCAAAGCTATCATTGAAGTTATAGCCACCATAAACGCCGAGCCCTATCGCCGACTCATCAAACTTACCGATATTGTCTTCGATGCTAGTGCTATTAACTTGGCCACCCAGATAAAAACCTAGGTCTTTAGCGGCAAAAGCGGGGGTTGTTGCGGTGAGTAACATGCCTGTAATTAACATGCCTGCGAATAAATGAGTGTTGAGTTTCATTGCTATCCCTGTGTCGTTGTTCGTTACCAAATAACTTAATGGCAACTATCCTTAAAGTTAACTTATATTAACCAGTTACAGCTGTAAAAACAAAACATCACCAACAGAAACAAGCATAAAAGAGTGAATAAATTTCAGTGTAATCGAGTGACTATACTTCATCGCTCCTTTAACAAGGTGAGAGTAAGAAACCCAATAATTAACTCAGATGCGTTACTTTGCTCTTGATCAGTCTATTGAAACCATAAAGTAATAATACTGAAGACGAGGCTACAAGCGGGGTTACCGACGTATGAATGGCAAATAGTGAGCTAAAGTCGAATGTTGGCGATATAAGAAAGAAGCAAACGAACAACATGGGAAATTGCATTAGCAAGGCAGATAATAGGTTATCGGGAAACTTAGCTAGCAACTTTCGATAGCTAAAATAGAAAACAAAGGACAGAAAAACAATCAGGGTGACATCATGCAAGATCAACCAGAGATTCTCGATACTATTTATATGATAGTTCGGCACAGACTGTAAATATCTTAACATATGGTTTGCTGTATAACTGAATAGCTGCAAATTCGCTTCAACCAGCAACACCCCAAAAACAATCGCAGGTAAATACATGGCAAACTTGACGATTTTAGCTTTAACGCCTTGCCACTTTGTAACCAAGTTTACATTTTCCACTTGCTAATTTCCTTTAAGCAATACTGACAACAGAAGTGATCTCATCACTCCACAATATGCCATAGGATAACGTAAAATGATCAGCTGTAGTGAGTCTCCATTGCAAAGGATGATACAAAAGGAATGATGACCTTACTTCAACATTAGGGGAGAGATAACTCCCCCGTTCATATTCATTGAAGCGATATATATACCAATCGGTATTAGACTCTAGCGCAGCTAGAGCATCATGGGAGATTTGGAGTTAAGGGCAACATGATAGATTGCCAACAATTCAAACTACAACCTTAACAAGGTGCTGATATTTTGCCTTAGCACACCTCTGGCCGCCCACAGAGTGATAGCGATAATGAAGAGTAAGCTTAAAGTCACACACCCAGCCCATACTAGCGGCTGCAATAGAGAAACCCCCATAGATGCTTGACTAAAGCTGTCGAATATAAAGCTGATAAACACGCTTATCGTAATCGCAAACATAGTTAATGCCAGGTTCACCCATACCATACTCAGCATTAAGGTTTGCTTTTCCCCTCCGACAGCCAACATCACAGCCCACTTCATCTGCTCGCTTTTCACCGCATAGCTGAACTTGTTATAAAGGGTGCACACCACCAAAGCGAGAATAAACAAAGCCATCGCACTAGAGGTAAAAAACAGCAGCTTACCAGCGACATCGGTATCCACTATCTGTTGCACTAACGTATCGCCTGCACTGTAGCTCAATTTAGGTGATTGCAGCGAAGCCCAATCATTCAGATGGGATGATATTGCCACTCTATCTCCACCTTTGGTATAAAATACTGGTGCAATACGGCTGGCAAGAAGAGGATTTTGATCTTTTAGGTTCAAATAAATTAGCGGCTTCACGGTTTGAGCAATACCAAAATGAGGCTGAACAGTAACTATGCCCGCAATACGAACCTGTTTTTCATAATAGAAGCCTGACACCTTAAGCGCTAACCCTTTTGCGGCTCGCCAACTGCTTAAGTCCAGATCAGTCGCAAGCTGAGATGCCATGGTTTGATTGATCATCACACTATTCTCAAGCAGTTCTCCAGGGGTGGCGAGTCGAATACCGAGCAAACCAAAATAGTTTTCAGAAACATATAGGCCATTTATCGGCTTCTCTATACTGGTACCACTCTCCACTTGATACTTTAATGACTGAGCACCAAGTTGAGTAAAGCTTTTTGATGATATTGCTAACTGATTACCTGCAACCGACCACTGACCATTAAGCTGCTCAGCGCTCATAATCAAACTTAAGCCACCTTCCACCTTAGGTTGAAAACTTAAGATATCTTCAGCAATTTCAATAGAGGTGTATTTACGCCACTCCTCAGACATTAAGCTTAATGAAAGTACTGTGACCCCCGTAATGACCACTAACTGTAATAACAGAATAAATCGCGTAGCCCTTTGCTGAGCTTTGGTCATATGTCCCTGTTTACCCCGCGAGAAGGTGCCCTTTATCGCACCTTTTAGTGGCATCAATGCACAAACCATAAACAGACTAAGAGAGACACAAAGCGCGAGTAGCCACAGCCAGATATTAAAATTAACTCCATAACTAAAATATTGCTCATATACCGTGATACTGCTTGCATACTGAAGCACCACAAAACCGATAATAGGGCTAACAAGAGCAACGAGAAGCAAAGCAGAAAGATTTTCCCTTAACAGCTGATAAACCAGAGTTCTGCTATCGCCACCAAGCGCTATTTTAAGGCTCATCTCGGAGCGTCTAACAATACCTTGCTGTGTATAGGCCGACACGATGCCACTAAAAATAATAAAACCAAAGCCAGCCAATAACAGCAGTAAAATCCAAGCTTGACGTTGTAACACATCGCGGCCATTAGGATTCAGTTCCACCCCTTCAATTAACCATGGCTGATAGTGGTGATCGACAAAGCCGCCTTCAGGTCTAGGGGTCTGTTGCTTTAAGCTCGTATATGCACTCTGAAGTCGCTCCAGATCTTGTTTCTGTGACAGCTGTGCAAAACCATAACGGTTTGCTTGAGTCTTCAAAAAAACATCTGGGTTATCTTCAAACATATCTGGCACACCTAGCTGTAGAAAAGTATCTGGCAACCAGATATCTATCTCCATATCACCAAGCTTTTTCATAGAAACTGGGGCGCTGCCAGCAATTAAAAATGGGCTATCACGATAATATAACGCATCTTGTTGCAATGAAGCCGATGGCTCAAAATGCTGCTGCCAAAATTGATGTGAAACTATGCCTTGTTTTGCTTCAAAATTTGCCAACGAAAATGGTGCAGGTAAATCAAGCATCTCAATAGCATTCAGAGAGTAAAAGCCAATTGTTAATCTAGGCAACTCTTGCAACCCGAAGGTGATAGCACTGCGCTTGGTGGCAATGGTTGCCACCTTTTTAACACCAGATACTCCAAGTATCAGCTCGACCTCAAAGCCTGATGTTGGTTGCAGATTACCGTTCAGATCTTTATTAGCAATGGTCACTATCGGTTGGTTACTACCTACCCATTGAGGGCGATCACTATTGAGTAACCAAAAAAGGTTAATCACAAAACCCATTAAGCTGCAAAACAGGCATAAGCTAACAATTAGAGTCCCCCATATCCCACGCTGACCTCGCCACTTTCGCCAACCATATGCGAGATCAAACAGCATGTTTAAACCCCTGTTGCAAAATAGCTTGAATCTCTCCATCACAAATTTTATATGCTTTATGACAGTAAGCGGCAACGGCAGGATCATGAGTAATAATTAGCACCGTTCTGCCCTCTTGGTTTAAGCCACTGAGTAGCTCCATCACATTGTCAGAGTTAGCGGAGTCGAGGTTACCCGTGGGTTCATCGCATAAAATGATGTCTGGCTGACAGATAAGTGCCCTAGCGATTGCGACTCTTTGCTGCTGCCCACCAGATAGCTCAGCAGGAAAAAATGATTTTTTATCGTCTAAACCTATCTTGCTAAGCACCTCATCAATCTTCGCCTCATAGTCAACACGATTAACCGATTGATTAAAGCGTAAAGGTACAGTCAAATTCTCAGTTACTGTCATATCGGCAATCAAATTGAAGTTTTGAAATACCCAACCTATATGCCCATTTCGCAGCTGACTGAGCTGGTACGTTGATAGAGTGCTAACATCTTGACCACAGAGAAGGTACTGGCCACTATCGGCTTTATCTAATAACCCCATAATCGACAATAGGGTTGATTTACCACTGCCAGATTGCCCCAAAATTGCGACCATATCGCCACTATTAACCGAAAAATCGATCTGCTTTAAAACATGGTTCTCTCCAGCCCCATTAATAAATGACCGATTCAAGCCTTTTAGTTCAATGACGCAATTACTCATAGATATCAGCCACCATAATTTGAGACGCATTAGCGAGATGTTTAGGAACACGCATCAAAAACTGCTCACCTTGATATGCACCATCTAGCACCTGCATCTTTTCACCCGCTATATCACCAATATTGATACTACGCAGCTGAAATACCTCTCTCGATTCATCTAAAACAAACAGTGAATATTTATTATGTGGCCGAATAACACCTACAGGCCTATTTACCACCAAAGCATTCTCATGGTCTGCGATCTCTATACGTGCATTGACATCTATATTTGGCCTCACCGCCGCAGGGAGCTGTGTATTAAAACTAATATCTATTTCAACACTACCATTATTAACCGTTGGCTCTACTCGTGACACCTGACCAAATATCTCAACGCCCTTAAACTGAATACTGGCAATTAAACCTGAACTCACATACTCAGAATCAGATGCCGTAATATTAATACGCGCATAATAGGAGGAGAGATCGGCTATCATGCCTACAGCCTGACCTTCATCAACATGCCGACCAATATCAAGATCGTCAGACAGCTCTGTTAGCATCCCATCCATACTCGCACGGACATTAAGTTGTTCAACCTCAGAGACCAATAGTTCTCGCTGTTTAATCGCTTTTTCTAGTCGATACTGGCCCGAATCATCAATCGCCTTACGAGTTTTTTGCAATGTCTGCAGACGGCTGAGCTCCATCTGTAATATGGCATCCTCTTGCTCCCATGCCACCTGAGCTTTATGTAGGTCTAGCGTGGAAATAACCTGGTTCTCTTTAAGCTTTTTATGTGCAACTAGCTCAGCATTTGCTAATGCTAATCTCACCTTAGCAAGGCGTATCTGCCCTCGCTGATCATCAAGCGCCTGTATCGACTCCGCTTTTATACGTAGCTGATTCGCTTGCTCCTCAAGTAATGCTAACTCACTGGTTTCCATTAACCGCTCTAGTTTAGGGTTGTTAAGGCTTAATATAACTTGCCCTTTTTTGACTAAACTACCTGGTTTTTTAAACACTTCGACAATATGGCCGCCACTCAAGGCATTAATACCCCGTTGAGTACTGGGAACTAATTTGCCATAACCAGAAATAGTAACATTGAAGGGGGAAATGATGACTTCATCGATGAGATAGTCGTTATTGACACTGTCGGATGAGAAGGCTTGGTTACCAGAAAAAATAATTAACATCATTGAGATCGCGATTATCGACATTACAAAGGCAAACCAGCGTATCTTGCTATTTCGACTCCTATCCTTGGGGATCTCAAACATCATTAAATTCCATTTAATTTTAATACAACATAATAATTATAAACATACAATGACAAATTAACCAAAACAAAACAACATTGACAACATATTTTCTGTTTGATAGTTTATTTCACGAAGATCAAGGAAGTACTTCAATTATTTAACTCATATAAATTATATGGATATACCAATGTTTAAAACTGCATTAATTCTCTCTATTTTATTATTTACCTCTTCTAATGTTTTCGCTAAATGCACTGCAATTGGAGAAGGTGGAGGCGGTGGTGCAATTTGTTGTAGCGTTGATCGAAATGGCAATCTGTAATACTTTGACACTTTAGGATAACCGATTAAATCGGGGATTTAAAGCCCCCATGAATTAAAGAGAAAAAATGAAAACAATAATAACCATATTCACTTTTATATTATTCTTTGCAAATGTTCAAGCAAGCGAAAATCAATTAACAGCTATAGGTAATGGCGTAAAATCAAAACTAATGAAAACAATTTCAACGTCTACTGATAAACATAAATTTCCCGCTATATATGTTTATGACACCCAAAAACAAACCTTTCTAAGTAAACAAAACGCTGAAGCCTACCTGCTAACCTTAGGTGACAAAGCTATCTGGTCTAAACTTACAAGCCAATGGACAAAAGATACAAGTCAGTTTTCAACAACTAACGAGACTCTTGCTAAAGCCTTACCTATGCTGAAACTCGATCGTGAATTTCTTATTCTATACGATAATCTACCCACGCCGATGCTAGAGCAGTTTAAGGCGATGGACCCTGAGTTAATACTGAAAGATAGCACCCTAAAATCAGTCCTCAGCAGCCTTGATAGCTCAAGAAGCTACACCACTTATTAAGCGTCAAAACAAGGTTGAAAAGTATCCTAACAGTCATCGGATACTTTTTATTTAACTCGCTATAGATTGCTAGAACGACCACCTACTGAGGCTTGATACTTCTTTAAACGCTCTGAATACTTATTACGCCAAAATGGATGGTCAGTATTATCCAGTGCTAATTGCTCATGCTTAATAGCTAGCTCTAACTCTTCAGCATCTGCATAGGCTGAAGCAAGTGCATCTTGGGCAGTATGAGAAGTGGGGTAATGCTCAACGGCAAGCAGATAGATAGCTAATGCTTTTTCAGCTCCCTCGGGAGAACCATTAGCTATTTCAGCCTCGGCCAAGGCAATTAACGAATCCGTTGCTGGCACTTCGAAACCATATTTCTCTTCAGAGAGATATTTATAGTGATCGAGTATCGCTTGCGGGCCTAGTCGTGAGATCTCCGAATCCGCTTTTAGCACCTGATGGTAATCATTAAACAAGAGTTCGATACCATAGGCGGTCGCCAAAATCGGCTGGGTCATGTAATAGGTGCCGTCGAAGCGTTTGATGTGGTAATCCAAGGTGGATGAGGCACTGGTTCTAATTATGGCTTCCATCTCGGCAAAGCTGGCTAACTGCCTTTCCTCAAAGCTGGAGTCACTGGTACTCATAAATAGAAAGCGTGGCTTACCTTTCATGGCTGCCAGTTTCTTAGGGGCATCTTTGATGACGTAAGCAAAGTCTTTGCTCAGTACCGGGCTGGCAACGAAATAGGCATTAAACAACTCGGGACGGTTAATCAAAGTATATAAGCCAAGCCCTGCATTACCGGTAAAGCCATTCATAATGCGAAAACCATTGGTTCGATACTGAGTGTCGATGGCTGGCAGGAGCGCTTGCTCCATAAAGTCCAACAGTTTAGTATCACCGCGCTCCTCAATAGCTAACCCCTTCCAATCCCCTAAGGTTTTATCACCATCAGGCGCAGTCACGATAATAGTTTCCAACCAAGGCCAATCACCATTATGACTCATCCAATCATGCATGCCATTGAGATATGCCTGGCTACGGGGGTGAAAGTCGAACATGACCACATAGCGTTTATCTGGATTGTCGAAGTAACTCGGCGGCAAGGTCACATTGAAAGAGAGTGGCTTATCAGACAGCGAGCTAGAAACATCTAGACTGGTGTTCAGTTGCTGCGGGTCAATGCCCTGTGCTTGGCTATGAGCAGCAAATAAAGTCACAGCGAGGAGTAGAGTGATACCGAAAACAAACTGCTTTAACATAAGTTTCATCTTCCATGAAATAAGTGATAGCCATCGAAGCTAACACGCTTTATGCGCTTTTAAAAACGGTCAAACTAGTAAGAAGTTGATCAGGGTATTATCAAGAGACTTACCTAAAGCAGATTTTTGGTAAATTTAGTACAGTTTGCTCACCGAATAAGCTAGCAATAGTGGTCAATTCAGCTTAGGATCGACGCATAAAAGTATTGTTATCAGTTACTGAAATAGCAATTTCAGACACATTGTGGAGTAATCATGGGTATCAGAGCCATCGTTGTAGATACAGCAGGTACAACAACCGAACTTAGCTTTATTAAGGACACGCTTTTTGCTTACTCAGCCAAGGCACTCCCCGATTTTCTTAAAGAAAATGAGCATAATGTATTAGTTGAAAACTGCATCTGCGACGTGAGGGATATCGCCCTTGAACCTGAGGCCTCACTGGAACGTGTTACTGAAATTTTACAGCTGTGGGTTGCAGAAGACCGTAAAGCAACACCATTGAAAACGCTGCAAGGTTTAATCTGGAAGCAAGGTTATTCCCAAGGTGAGTTCACTGGCCATATCTTCCCTGACTTTATCGAGAGCATCGAAGGGATTAAGCAGCAAAATATGCGTTTATATAGCTTTTCATCAGGCTCAGCAGAAGCGCAGAAGCTATTGTTTGCCCACAGTGATGGCGGTGACTTAACCCCACATTTCGATGGCCATTTCGATACTCGTACTGGTAACAAGCTATTCAAACAAGCTTACTGCAACATCATCAACACCATCAGCTTAGCGCCGAAACAGGTACTATACATCTCAGATGTGGTTGAAGAACTCAAAGCTGCTGAAGAGGCCGGCATGCGTACCATGCAGATGGTTCGCTCAAACGATCAACGCACAGGCAGCCATAAGCAGATCACTAGCTTTACAGAGCTGACGTTCTAATCTTCGAACATACTTTCATATTAGAAAGCACTCTATATAGAGTGCTTTTTTTATGTCTGCAGTCTATAAAATTTGTTCAACTTGTTGCCACTATGACATGCTGCTATGCTGCCTCTCAAGTTAAACGCTTGTTTGAATAATAACGGAGTCACCATGTTAGAAAAATTTATCGCACAGCACCCTATCTACACAGAGATACCTGTTGCTTGGGGAGAGATGGATGCCCTTCAACATGTGAATAATGTGGTCTATTTCAAATATTTTGAAACTGCAAGAATCGATTTTTTTACTCAAGTAAACCTACTTAGCAATCTGCAAACGACTCAAGTCGGCCCAGTACTGAGTGATAACCATGCCCGCTATAAACGCCCGGTGACTTTTCCTGATACATTACTTGTCGGCGTTAAGATTAGCGATATTCAAGCCGACCGTTTCATGATGCACTACACAGTATTTAGTCAGGCGCAGCAAGCGGTTACAACTTTAGGTAACTCGCTAGTGGTGATGTTTAATTTTAAAACTGGCAAGAAGGCTACACTGATCCCAGAGCTATTATCGGCGCTAAGAGATCACGAAGAAGAGAAGACTGAGGCGTAAATGGTTTAAACTGGGCTAGATCGGCTAACCTCGAGATTGAGGCTAGCTGTTGGTACGTACAGAAGTTTCTATGACTCTATCTACAGCTAAACGCCTGTCAGT
Source organism: Shewanella eurypsychrophilus (assembly GCF_007004545.3). Taxonomy (NCBI): domain Bacteria; kingdom Pseudomonadati; phylum Pseudomonadota; class Gammaproteobacteria; order Alteromonadales; family Shewanellaceae; genus Shewanella; species Shewanella eurypsychrophilus. Next base: position 5,759,429 of record NZ_CP045503.2, read on the forward strand.
TGAGATAACTGCGCTTTTACACCATCAGAGATAGGCTGACTCTTATCTATACCGTAATCGTAATGCACCAATGTGGTCTTAGCTTCTGCGGTCATCTTGCCACCCTGCCAGCTCTGCTGGGCCACCTCGAAGCTGCTATTACCCACGCGACTAATCCAAGTTTTCACCGATACAGCTGAACCATAGTTCGTTGGCGACGTATAGGCTATGGTGAAACCCGCCACGATTAGATTCCACTGACTCAAATCTAGGCTAGGATTAAAAATCTCAAATATCGGCTCACGGGCAGCCTCAAACCACACAGGAAGCACAGTATTATTGATATGGCCTAGGCCATCAGTTTCATTAAATCGGGGCTGAATGGCCAAGCTGAAAAAGGTCTCAGGTTTCATACGACTTCCTACTTTTATTCTTATTTTTATACTTATTACTTTGTTTAGTCCCTGATGATACGCCACGAAGTGGCGTACATAGAGATGCGCAGCAGATCTATCTGCAGACGTTAGCGAAGTTTTCAGTGAGATGCAATGAAACAGAAATAACAGGAAAAGCAGTTACGAGTATCGAGGAGCAAGTATTAAGATCAATTTCTTTCCATCCATGGGAAAGTGACATAAATGCTCCTGACATTACTCCCCTCCTAGTACATCCTGTACTCTGGGGATAAGTACTTCCATGTACAAAAAAGGGATGCCTAAGCATCCCTCATATTCACACTGTAATTACAGCATCTTGGCTCTTTCTATAAAATCCGTCACGCAGTGGCCCTATAGAGATGCGTAGCAGATCTATCTACCATACATCGCACTGATCTCACGAGCGTACTTATTGTAGATCACCTTGCGACGTAGCTTCATGGTCGGGGTGATTAGACCCGCTTCCATCGAAAAAGCTTCCGGCAATAGCGTAAATTTCTTAATCTTTTCGAAACCAGCAAGATCACTTTGTAATGTCTTGAGACGCTGTTCAAAGTGCTCAATCACATAGGTATTTCTCAGCAGTTCCATCGGTGATTCATAATGAATCCCCTTCTCTTTAGCCCAAGCTTCAAGGGTTTCAAATGCCGGAACAATCAAGGCTGAAACATAGTTCTTGGCGTCTGCAACGATGGCAACTTGCTCGATGAATGGGCAGCAACCCACTTTGCCTTCTACGCGTTGCGGTGCAATATACTTACCGTTAGAGGTTTTCATCAGCTCTTTGATGCGATCGGTAATAAACAGGTTGCCATGCTCATCGATTCGGCCTGCATCACCGGTTTTAAGCCAGCCATTTTCAAACGTCTGCTCTGTTTCTTGTGGTCGATTGTAGTAACCACGCATGACGGTATCGCCACGTAATAGAATTTCGTTATCTTTACCTAGCTTTATCTCAATTTCAGGTAAAGCCGCACCATTAGATCCCGGCACTCGATTAGCTAGAGTATTACAAGTTGCGGTAGCGGTAGTTTCGGTCATACCGTAGCCACATAAAACTGGCACATCGATACTCTGGAAGAAGGCACTGACATTCGGGTCAAGCGCTGCACCACCACAAGGCATAAACTTAAGACGACCACCTAAGACCTGCTTCAGCTTGCTAAAAACCAGTTTATCGGCAAGTTTCCACTGTAAGCTTAAGCCCAATGAAGCTTTATGTCGGCCCTGGCCCACTTCGGACTGCTTATGACCAACAGACATGGCCCAAGCAAACATCTTCTGCCTGAGTTCAGGCGCTTTAATGACCTTATCCTGAACTGCGCTATATACCTTTTCTAAAAATCTCGGTACCACACAAAGCGTATGAGGACGCACCTGGACTATGGCTTCTTTGACCGCCATAGGGTTTTGTAAATAGACGTTATGACCGCCTCGACAAAGTACGTAGAAGCTCCAGCCTCGCTCGAAAACATGACTAAGAGGCAAGAAAGCCAGCGACACATCACCAGGCGTAAATGGCAGGAAGTTATCATGCTGCTTAACCATAGAAGCGATATTGCGATAATCGAGCATCACGCCTTTTGGGTCCCCAGTAGTGCCAGAGGTATAAATTAATGTTAGTAAGTCATCAAGATTTGCAGCTTCAAGACGCTTATCCAGCTCTATCAGCGTTTTTGATGGATAGCTTTCAGCAATAAGATCATCAAAATAGTGATGGTTATCATTATCCTGCAACGTCACATTTTTATCGAACACCACGACTTTAACTAAGCTACTACAGGTATTCGTAAGCTCACAGGCCATTTGGTAATGTGCTTGGTCACCGGCGAAAATCAATTTTGCCTTAGCATCATCGACAATATAGCTCGCCTGCTCAAACGTACTGGTCGGATAGATAGGCACCACGACCGCACGAGTCTTGAGGCTGGCTATATCGGCACAGGTCCATTGAGGACAGTTTTGTGCCAAAATGACGATCCGATCTTGGGCGTCGAAACCAAAATGAATCAAAGCTTGGGCAATCTTAGTGCTTATGCTGTCGAAATCACTCCAGCTCACCTTGTGCCATGGGGCCGCCATTTCGAATCCTTCGAGCGCGATAGCTTCACCTAGTTGTAGGCTTTGCTGCTTAATTAAACGTGTTAAATGATACTGCTCGAGTGACATACTTTTGCGACCTTTTTTAGCGTACAGGTGTTCCTCTTTTAAGGTATTTTACGCGAATGGCTCAAGAAAAATAAGAGCAATAGCTCTGTTTCTGCTAAGTAAGCCACAGTTTTTTTTAAATGAAAGTGGTTAGACCAGATCGCCATCCCACAGTTTTTTACTTCCCCACCATAGAGTTACACTAGATAAGGTAACTAAAGCAAGATCTCCAGCTAACCAAGGCCAAACACTGGTTTCTTCGGAAATAATGCGTAAAGAGCTAGAAACCCAGGCAGAATGAGCAATAATTATCAACATTGTAGTGGACAGGTGTAGTGCCGATTTACAGGCGCTGCCAGCGCCTAGCAGGAAGCCACAACCAAACAATGAGCTCAAAACAAAGTGTGACCAGATAGCCAATGTTATCGCTGGATTAAACAGTGATATCACGGCAGCAGTCAGCCCCATTATGAGCGTAAACAAGATCAGTAATTTAAATTGAGCACGATTAAACGCATCTATCATGCCTTGCTTACCGCTAAAACCCGGTAGCATAAACAAGGTTTCTACCGCTCGCCAGCGCTGAATTCGACTCCAGTGCACCATAGTGCAAGCTACGCAGCTGAACTGCACCAGCAAAAATAGTGCGGGGATCTGCACGCCTAATAATTGAGAGAAAATAGCGATGCCGAGCGTGATTAGCGGCATAACCAGAATGAGCATGGCTAACAAGGGGCCCATAAAGAAGTTGACCGGATGCAAGAATGCTTCGAGCTTACAGATCAACCGATAAGATTTAGCCGCTGGTATCCATATCCCACCCATTTCTAAAGCATTTAGATAGACAGTTCGTGCATCTGGGTGCCAATGACTTCGCGAAGATTTTTGCCACGATGCCCAAGCTAAGCCTAAGTTTATGGCAAGCAGAATGGCAATCATGACCTGCGATAGATATAAGGCAATCGACTCCATAAAGAGCAAACATAGGTAGAGTAAGATCGACAGGTAATAGACACCTGGCTTTATCTGGCACATATAGACAAACAACAGACCGAGTCCAGTTGCTAACAGAAGATGAACAAATGCCCCTTCATTGCCCACAATCAGAGAAAGCATCATACCAATGGCAAATGAAGCCAATAACATAAAAGCACTTTGAAACAGAATATTCTGTCGGTACTCGGGAATGAGTATCGACCATTCAGTCGCAGCCAATCGGTTAAGTTGCCAGGCTACCGCTGCGGACACAGAGACTTGAGTCAAACCTAACAGCAGCGGGATAATCTGAGGTTTGTTAAATGCCAAACTGGGTAGCGTCATCAATAGAGCAAGCACAGCCACACCCATAAAGCTGGCACTACCGAGATCGAAAAACCAGAAACGTGTCACACCTGACAGACGGCGCTTGAGTAGAGTTAAGCCTGTAACACCGTCACTGCCGACTGCGACATCAGTATTGGCGCTCTTCATCGGTGCAGCTCCATAAATAACTGCTCGAGGTTCAGCGATTCGGCGTGTATTGATTGGTGTTTTGCCGCATTAAAATTATCCACCAGCACTTTATTACCCTGATGATTCAGTACATGTAGATCGCCAGGCACTTCATCATCGGCACCTAGGCTCAATAATTTGACCTGTTCGCGGACACTATCCATCTCTTTAAAAAGTACCAACTTACCGGATTTCATCAGGGCTAGATGGCTGGCAACACGCTCTAAATCTGAGGTGATATGCGAAGAAAACAGTACAGCTGAGCCTGAATCTAATGCCAACTCGAACAGATCAGACATAAATTTACGTCGAGCAATAGGATCTAAACTGGCCACAGGCTCATCTAAGATAAGTAGCTTAGGTCGATAGGCCATGGCCATGATCAAGGCGAGAGACTGACGTTGACCCACCGAAAGGCGTTGTACTTGCTGAGCTGGATCCAGATCGAAACGTTCTAGCCAGGTATCTTCAAGTGCTCGGTCCCATTCAGGGTAGAAGCTGCGGTGTAATTCTAGCGAGCGTGAGACACTAAAACCTTCATAGCCAAAAGGCTGCTGAGGTACATAACCTATCTGCGCCTTAGCTGCAGAGCTCAGTTGATGAACTGGCTCACCTAAAGTGGTAATTGAACCAGAATTAGGCTCGATAATCCCCAGAGCACAACGCATCAAGGTCGACTTACCAGCGCCATTTTGCCCCAAAAGGCCGACAACCATACCAGGATAAAGCGACATGCTCAGTTCATTGAGCGCTGTTTTATCGGCTGTAGCCTTAGCTGAGAATCGTTTAGTCACTTTGCTAAACTCGAGAATCGGCGCTTGGTTCACATCCATCAGTTCAATCCTTTGTTTTATTTGGTTTTCACTACCAACAACTTTCGATGAGCTTTATCAGTTCATCTCGGCTTATTCCTAGCTGTTTGGCCTGAGACAACAGATTGTCGACGTCCGGCTTAAGTAACTGAGCACTCGAGGTGGTCTCACTCGGTTCACGTTTTGCAACCCGTGTCGGTTGGCCACGTCGCCTCTCTAACCAGCCTTGCTCAACCAGTTGCTGCACCGCTCTGGATACCGTCATCGGGTTCACAGAAAGATGCTCAGCCATCTGCCGCACCGAAGGCAGCACTTGTTCTGTTTCTAGTTGGCCACCCACAATCAAACGCACTATCTGTTCGCTCAACTGCCGATATATAGGTTCGCCACTACTGGGGTTGACATTTATTAGTTCTAACATTAGCCTTTAGATACTGTATTAATACATTGATACACCGATACAGTAATAATCTAACATAGATTGAATAATTTTCAACAAAGGAATTGGCAACATGTTGTATGGAAAGCTAGACAGGTCCGAGGCAGTAGAAGCCGTCAATACAATTAAAGGGAAGCCGTTGATGACATTGATTAGCACGTTACTTGTTAGTAGCGTTATTTTGAGTCTGCCAGCCTTTGCATCTGTCGACTCAGATAGCAGCAAGCAGGATGCACAACAGTCGCACCAAAATGAAAGCCACTGTTATGTGGATGGTCTATCTGAACAACTCAACTGCGGCTTTATCACAGTAGCCGAAAATCCAGCTAAGCCAGATGGAAAGCAGATTGAGATCCATTATGTGGTGTTGCCAGGGATTAAAAATAGCGACCATACTCAAGCATTTCTCGCTATTGCTGGCGGTCCTGGCCAATCAGCGATCGACAACGCTGCGGGCTTTAACCGCATGTTCAGTAAGGTACGTCAAAAAAGAGATATCCTACTTATCGATCAGCGTGGCACTGGCCGCTCTAACATTTTAAATTGTGAAGGTGAAGGTTTCGACAGTGCACTGGCGATCAACGAAGCTGATTTCGATGTTGCCGAAGAGACTCAAGCCTGTCTGGATAAAATTATTGATTCGGATGTCACCCAATATGGCAGCCTTAATGCGCTGAACGATTTCGAAGCGGTGCGTAAACACCTTGGCTATCAAAAATTGCATGTTTATGGCATCTCTTACGGCACACGCATGGCTCAGCTATACCTGCGTCACCACCCAGAAGTATTATCGACAGTTACCATAGATGGTGTAGTCCCTATGCAGCAAAGTGTGCTTGCTATAGGGAATGCTATCAGCCGCGCCTTCGACCTCTTGATTAAAGATTGCAATAGCAGCTCACTGTGTGGTGCTCAATTTCCAAATCTTAAAGCTGACTTAGACAGTGTCGATGCCAAACTCACAATCGCTCCGGTTATCAGCCAAGTTCGCGACCCATTAACTGGCGAAGCAACCCAGCTCACCATGACCCGCGCTAAATTTATGGGTGCCATAAGAATGGCCCTTTATATGCCCAATGTTCGAGCGCTTATTCCCCATGCAATCAGTGAAGCTGCCAAAGAAAATTATCAACCGATCATGGGCCTATACTCCCTCACTATAGATAGCACAGGTATTGCCATGGGCATGCACGCCTCAGTGATCTGTGGTGAAGACTGGCAACGTATGACAGCCGAAGAGCGGGAATCGGCTAACTCCACCTATTTCGGCTCTGAGATGATAAAGACATTCGAGCAATCTTGCGCCATCTGGAACATGCCAGCAGTCGCTGCCGACTTTTCAGCGCCCATTAGCAGTGATATTCCCATACTCGTACTATCCGGTGAGTTAGACCCTGCTACGCCACCAAGTTGGGGGGAACTCGCCATGGAAAAACTGACCAATGCGCAACACTTTATCGCCCCCTATGCGACTCACGGTGTCGCCCATCAATCTTGTGCTAATGACCTTATTGCCGAGCTTGTCGAAACGGGTAGCGTAAAAGAGATAGATGGAGAGTGTCTCAACAAAGATGTCAGCCGTAACTTCTATCTCAATGCCAGTACGGTTGAGGCGATTCCCTCTACAGAGCAAGAAAACCAACAAGTAAAACCAGCAGCCCAAGGAGCGAGCCATGATTAAAGTATCAAATCTATCAAAGCGTATTTGCGAGGTTCAGGCACTCGACAATCTTAGCTTCGAGGCTAAAGATGGCCAAATCACCGGACTGCTTGGTCCAAACGGCGCAGGTAAAACCACTTGTCTAAGAACCGTTTTTGGTCTGTTGCAGGCCGATGAAGGCAAAGCCGAAATCGATGGTATCGATGTGTCTAAGTTCCCGATTGAGGCCAAACAACAATTAGGGCTATTTCCCGATCCATTTGGTCTTTATGAGCGCTTATCTCCGCGGGAATACATTAGTTATTTCGCAGAATTAAATGGCCTGTCTCGTAAAGAAGCTAAAACTGCCACCGCTAAAGTACTCACCCAGCTGCATATGGATGATATCGCCGATCGTCGCTGCAAAGGCTTCTCTCAGGGCCAACGCATGAAGACAGCTCTGGCTCAAGCCATCGTCCACCAGCCGACAAACATCATACTCGATGAGCCAACCCGAGGCCTGGATGTGATGAGTACCCGCGTGCTCAGAGATCTACTCAAGGCACTAAAGGACCAAGGTCACTGCGTGCTCTTCTCTAGTCATGTGATGCAAGAGGTCGCCGCACTGTGTGATCAGGTAATAGTGATGGCTGACGGCAAAGTCGTTGCCACCGGTAGCCCGGATGAACTATGCCAACAGACAGGCAAAGAGTCACTTGAGGATGCTTTCATCAAACTAATCGGCACAGACGAAGGAATCGCAGCATGATGAACAAGATAATCAATTATAGAGATTCGAATGGGCCGAGCTGGTTAGCTGGAAGCTTTAGAGGAATCGCAGCATGATGAACAAAATAATAACTATGGTTCGAAAGGAACTTATCGATGCAGCGAGAGATAAGCGATCGGTAATGGCTGGACTCTATTACGCTATCGGTACACCTTTGATGATGTGCGGCATGTTTATGTTGCTAATCGGTCAGATGTCGAGCCCGGAAGATCTCAACATCAAGATAGACAATGCTGACAATGCACCGGATCTTATCAAGTATCTCTCAAGCCAAGGCATAAGCCACGGCGATAGCCAAAGCACCAATGATGAAGGTGACAAGCTGGACGTTAAAGATATTCGCTTAGTGATCAGTGATGACTATGCCGCCCAGATGGCCAAAGGTATGAGCGCCGAAATCACGCTTATCGCCGATAAATCTAACGAGAAACTACAAAACTCAATCCGCCGCCTTGAACGTAACCTACAGACCTATAGCGCAGAAATGGGCAGCTTACGCCTGATAGCCAGAGGAATAGATCCAAGAGTGGTGCAACCCATTAAGATAAATGTTGAGGATCAGGCCACGCCGGATTCGAAAGGCGGAGTGATCTTAGGCGTTGCCACTATGACCATGATTTATGCTGTATTTATTTCAGGCATGAATTTAGCGATTGATACCAGTGCTGGTGAGCGAGAACGTAACTCGTTATCTCTGCTACTCAGCCATCCTGTATCAACCCGCAGCATAGTGTTAGCTAAGGTGTTTTCCGTTACGGTATTTGCCATGTTAGGCCTGCTGTTAACCCTGATTATGTCCAAAATTTCCTATGCCTTTGTACCTTGGCAGGAACTTGGATTTACCGTCAATATCAGCACTGACTTCATCTTACTCATGATGTTGATTGGTTTGCCGATTGCCATGATGGCAGCCAGCTTACAGCTGTTTGTTTCCTTTATGGCCAAGACGTTTAAAGAGGCGCAGTCCTACCTAACTTTAGTCTTGATAGTCCCTATGATGTTATCTATGGCTGCCAGCTACAATATTGCACCTGACACCTTGCAGTGGCTGCCAGTATCAGGCCAACAGCAAGCATTAATCGCCTTTATCAAGGGTCGAGAGATCCCTATGTTGCAGCTACTACTGTCATCGTTAACGACATTAATCATAGCGGCAGGCCTCACTTTTGGCATGGAAAGATCACTCAAGAGCGAGAAGATAGTTTTCGGTTTATAGATAAGAAATGTTGAGCCCGGGGTGTTCGTGCACCGGGCTTATACCGCTTGGTATTAATCAAAAGGAGAAACGTCATGGAAAAAGAACTCATCATCATGGTTATCATGATCGTAGCAATTGCCAGTGTGACCTTCACCGAAGGTTTTAAACAGTATCTCAGGCTTAGAAAAGTAACCAAGATGGAAATTAACCAAGATGAATTGGAATTGCTACGTAAGCAGAATCGTCATCTCGAATCCAGAGTGCAGACTCTCGAGAAGATAGTCACAGATGGCAGCTATGACCTAAAGCAGCAGATTAACTCACTCTGATGTATGCGACTTAATACTACTGACTTGCACGCCCTGGTAAAACAGGGATCTACGGCTCTGCCAACAGAAAAAGTTAGCAGCAGCTGTGGGTATTAAACTTCTCTCTATAAGCCCTTGGCGATAAGCTTGTCAGCTGAATAAACAGCTTTCTAAATGAACTCACATCTTCGTAGCCAACTCTATCTACGATCTGCTCTAGGGCCAGTTCAGTGGTTTCGAGTAATCGCTTAGCCTCATCAACACGCAAACGCTGCATATAGCTAGCTGGCGTCTCATTAAGTGCCTTCTTAAAACGCCTGATCATAGTTCGCTTACCCACAGCAAACTTATCGGCAATATCATCGAGTAGGAAACTCTGCCCTATGTGTGCCTGCATCCAGTTTTGGATTTTAGACACCAACTCATCTTTGTGATTACTCACCCCAACAGATAGCTCCATAGACATGAAAGGTTGCTGCGAGGTTCTATTAGGGTCGATTAACAGTATTTTGGCCATCTGATGGGCGATCTGTTCACCGGCAAGAATACCAATCAGGTGAAGTGCCAGACTCAGGTTTGATGTCGTCGCCCCAGCGGTATGAAAGTGTTCGTCGGAAATAACCAGTTTATCCATACAGAGATCCACATCGGGAAAATTCCGCTCAAACATCTCCCTTAACCACCAAACGGTCGTTGCCCTGTGGCCATTGAGCAAGCCAGAGGCGGCTAACATCAAGGTACCGGAGCAATAAGCCGCCACGGGTTTACCACTGGCTGCAAACACTCTTAGTGGCTCGAATAAAGGTTCAAACTCATTGAGGTATGCTTGAAACTCCTCTCTGCTAGTCACAAAGGCTGACGCCAGAATAACCGCATCGGCTTGCAGAATATCTTCGGGTTTATCCAGGCCTATGGCAGGAATTTGAATATGCTGATTGGTATTCACCGGCTGGCCATCATATGAAACCACATGACAATGAAACAGATCTTCTGTTGCCTCAGGGTTCATGCGTCGCCAATAGACATTGCAGAAACTGAACACATCCAGAAAGCTGACAATACCACCAGCAACGACATTACCAGCAGCCAGTATTGTGATCTTCTTCATGCAGTCTCTCCTCAAGTTCAATCATCACAACAAAGTGATGATCAAAGTAAATTGTCACTTTTAACCCTTATTTTGTCAATAATGACACTTTCGAGAAGTTTGTCTAGTTTTTATACTGAGTCCATAGCAATTAATGCTGAGGTTGAAAGCAACCTTAATCATTTTTCAGAAAACAGTACTAGTCACAATCGGTAGTAAACCGTAGGAGTAGATAATGTCACAATCGAATAAGCACCTGATGATGAGTCTGAGTTATCTAGGAATAAGCTGGGCTTTGCTATTTTGGCTACATTTCAGCACCGAGCCTAATATCTTTGCGCATTTGGTCGCTATCCCCAGCTTACTTATGTTCACCGGGTATAGTGCCTACCAAATAATAAAGAAGGGTGTTTAGCTAGGTCGTATAACTAAAGCTTAAATTGCTGAACCAGAAGCTGCAGCTCTTTAGCCATCTCGGCTAATCTCTCACTCTCGGTTGACGTAGAGTTAGCACCTTCAGCAGCTTCTTCAGCAGCATGACTAATATTGACGATATTAGCGTTAATCTCTTCAGATACAGCCGATTGCTCTTCGGCTGCTGTAGCAATCTGAGTGTTCATTTCAGTTATTGTACCAATTGACTCTGTGATCATCTTCAGCGCTTCACCAGCAGATTTTGCGTGATTCACGCTGTCATCTGCATATTTTCGACTATCTGACATCACATTTACAGCCACTTTAGTACCGCTCTGTAGCTTCTCAATCATAGACTGAATCTCTTCGGTCGACTCTTGGGTTCTGCTTGCTAACGTTCGAACTTCATCAGCGACAACGGCGAAACCTCGACCTTGCTCACCGGCTCTTGCTGCTTCGATCGCGGCATTTAATGCCAGTAAGTTAGTCTGCTGAGCAATACCTTTAATAACATCCAGAATGGTACCAATCTGATTGCTGTCCTTTTCTAGGTTTTGTATTACTTCCGCAGCACTTTCTATCTCAGCCGCTAAACCAACAATCGTATCCACTGTATTATTGACGACTTTCATACCATCTTTAGACTGACTATCGGTTTCGTTAGCTGCATCAGCTGCATCATTAGCATTTTTAGCCACCTCTACAACCGTGGCTGTCATCTCATTCATCGCAGTAGCCACCATATCCAGCTCATGCCTCTGAGTTTGTACCGAAGTTGCTGTTACCGAGGTAACCTGCGCCATGCCTTCGGCAGATTGAGCCAATTGCATAGACGTATTAGACACACTGTTAATGCTGGTCTGAAACTTATCCAACATCAAATTGAATGCATTTGAGAGGGCTGCAAACTCGTCCTTGCTGGTAACTTGAGTACGTTGTGTCAAATCTGAGTTACGTTCAATATCATCAATAGAGCGAGTTAAACTACTAAGAGAATTTAAAATTGTACGAGCAACAAAAAACAGGATCAGTCCACCAATCACAAACGAAGCAATGGTAATGATAATAAGCTGCTGTTTCATATCAGACATAGAGACGATTGCAGCTTGTTGTACTTCGCTTCTGGCAGCCTCTTCGGCGTTAACTAACTCTTTAAAACTACTTCTTGCCTTGTTAGCAAAAGGACTTGCTCCTGTTCGATAAGATGCCCATGCTGCTTGCAGCACTTCTGGCGTTCGGTCGACAGACTTAAGCTGCAACATACGTGTGCGGCCATCTTCTAAAAAGGTTTTTGTGGCCTGCTTAGAATTTGCAGCAAGTTGACTGAGACGACTTCTGGCATTCGAATCTGAAATAAGATTGAGTGACTCTTCAAGATGATCAAAATGGCTATAAATATCTCTGATCCGGGTATCGAGAAGTGAATAGTTTTTACTAAAATCATCCCCTAGCATGATGCTTCTGGATAATCGGGAGACATAATTCATATCACGGCTAATGGATAAGACATACTTCTGGCTACTCACACCAGCTTGATCGTATTCATTGAACTTATCCGCCACAAAATTAGTGTTCACTATGACATCAAGCAGAATAGTCATTCCAGCGAGTCCGAACACTAACATCACAGCCATCAATTTACGTTTGATGCTCCATGAAGATAAAAACTCCATTTATCACTCCTAGTTACTGATATTAACCTAAAAAGTATAGGCCATCATTTGATCCTTAAGAGTAAAACAAATGACGTATAGAAGGAGCTGCTAATTTATGCGAAAAGGATAAAAAGTTGTGAAAAAATGTAAAAATATCCATCAAATCGATACTGTATGGAATGGCTGGGGGAGATAGAGAGCGCATCTAGACACGCTCGTTGCTTTCTTTAAAGTTAGATTACTTAGCTTTAGGCCTAAACGGCTTAATTACTAACTCGTCGCATTCTAAAAATGGACCGTCTATGAAATCGATGCAGTAAGGAATAGCAGGGGGAGATAGAGCGCGCATCTAGACGCGCTCGTTGCTTACTTTAAAATCAGATTACTTAGCTTTTGGACGGAAAGGCTTGATCACTGATTCGTCACATTCTAAAAATGGACCGTCCATGAGATCGATGCAGTAAGGAATAGCAGGGAACACAGCATCAAGACACTCACGAATCGACTTAGGCTTGCCTGGCAAGTTAACGATCAAAGTATCACCACGCAGACCCGCTGTCTGACGTGAAAGAATCGCAGTGGGTACAAACTTCAATGACTCGGCGCGCATCAATTCGCCAAAGCCAGGCATCATACGATCACAAACAGCTTCCGTAGCCTCAGGTGTCACATCACGCTTAGCTGGGCCTGTTCCACCCGTTGTCACGATTAGGCTACAGTTTTGCTCATCAGCCATCTTAATGAGTGTTGCAGAGATGACATCAGCTTCATCGGGGATCACCTCATAAACAGGCTCCCATTCAGAAGTAAGGTATTCGTTTAGAACATCAATAATCGCTTTACCAGAAAGATCTTCATAGACACCAGCACTGGCTCTATCACTGACGGTAACAATACCGATTTTTGCTTTGCTCATTATCTTTTCCTCTACATCAAGTAGGCAATTCAGGCTTCAGAGCTAATCACTCAGCTCAATATGGGCTATAAAGTAGCATAAACAGATAGAGTTAAACTTGATAATTATCCTCTCTATCGCTAAAAAGGCCGCTAGCTAACAACTTCAGCTGTGAACGAGTGAATTCAAGCTGCCGATAAAGCAGCTACAAGCCTCTAGAAAGCCAATATTTACTCTGCCAATAGCTGTTATCTAACCGAGATATCATCACACCTTGGCTCGTTGAGGCATGTAAAAACTTAGAATCACTCAAGTAGATGCCCACATGACGCGTCGACCATCCGGTTTTGAAGAATACTAGGTCACCGGTCTTTAAGTTTTGCTTAGCAATCTTATGGCCTACACCTTTCTGTTCAATCGTCGTACGGGGTAGGTTTATCCCTAGAATATTCTTATAAGCCAATACAACAAAACCGGAGCAATCTACGCCTCGCTTACTCATGCCACCATAACGATAGGGCGTACCTTTCCACTCGCTATGGTAAGCCATCAACTTCTCTTCTAAGCCGTGTAAATGCTGATTGCTAGCAGAGCCTTTATTGAAGTCTTCAGTAGGTTGGTTCGAACACCCCACTAAAATAACAAAAATAGAGATGCAGAAAATAGATCTAAACAAGGCAGGCCTCGGGACATGTGACGTTAAACGAAAATAATTGTGAGCCCCTATTTTAGCACTCTAGAGATTAACAGAAGGTGAAGTCAGTATGATATGTCCCCTCTTGGAATACTTGGAGGTGAGTAGGAAATAAGAAACATTCCCTAAATTTACTATAACCAAGCATTGGTTTTAATTATTTAGCAGAGTGTTGGCGTATTTAACTGATTAAAGCCCTATCAAATGAATGTGTCTCTACAGAGAAATAGCATAGGTTTATGTACCATATAAAACGATGAGCACATTAATGAAAAAGCAAAATAAACATTGCGATACCGTGTGAAATCAGAATACTGGTGACGAATGCAGCGGGAATTAATTTTATGGTGGAAGAGCTGTCCCTCCCCAATAACGCCATTAAATTTAATGTGATAGAACACAAAGCGCTTAAGCAAGCAATATTGAGAATAATAAATACCGTTGACAGTTGTTCTCCAGCTGTCATTGTTAGAAAGTAATCTGACTCAGCAAGCTTTATCATTGATAAATCACGACTACTTACCGTTTTTAATAGCCAAAACTCAGCCAAAATAATACTCGTTTGTTCAAAGAATCCGATAAGCTGAAACCAACTAACCAAAAAGTATTCTAGTGATTTAAAAATGGCATAAAGCGTGTCCTTAAAAAAATATCCAATCACTTCAAAAATAGCAATCAATGCAGCACGATTGAAAATTATTTTGTAACCTCCAATAAAATACATCTTTAGCCTTTCTTTAAAGCTTTTGCTATCAATGTGCCAACTTATAGGTAGTGCTTTAGGGTCTGATCCTAATATACATGGTAGTAACAGCGCTGCGATAATTGGAAGAACAGTAGAAACTAGCAGTAAGTGCATGAAAGGATAACCTAAAGCACAAAAAATTAAGCAGGTTAAGCCTCCTGACGAGCAAAAACCTATCGTTAAAATGCAAAACCTTTGCTTGTAAGAGCATTGGCTCAATACAGGTTTAAGGATCAGGTGGATATTTGAAGCCCCCATCACTGTTGATAACAAGCCAGTAAAAAGTGTTGTTTGATACTTATCTCTTATAGGCAGATTACTGTTAGGAGTTATTTTTGTGAGACCATGATGAATCATAGCGATAAAAAGCACTAAGATCATAAGCAAAGGACTGACATAGGCAAGAAACTTAATTGTTACACTAAAAAAAATGGCTAACTCAGAGGTACCACCAATTAGCTCTTGCCATAGTGAAAATGAGAAAAGAAAAAAAACAATTGAAAACTCAATAACCCCCCTATAAATATAAAGTATTTTTTTTATCGTGCTACCATTCTGTGTATACAAGTAATTTTGATATCCTACTTGTCCAAATCTATTTTTTCTGTGATCAAAATACGTTTAACAACAAGGTAAAGGCATAATTATAATTCCTTGGCAGGTTCACCGAGCTTTATATATTCTAGCTATAGAGATAGAGAGAGCAACTTAGCCGTTGCTCAACAATTGAAATTTGCAGACAGTAATAATTTTAGACGTTCATTTAAGCGGTCGACTGGACAATTACCAAATCAACTTAGAGATTGGTTGGTTACACTTAACAATTAAACCGCTTGTCCCGCTGCGACTCCCGATGACCATGCCCACTGGAAGTTGAACCCTCCTAGCCAGCCGCTGACATCCATGACTTCCCCAATAAAGAACAGCCCGGGTACAGATTTAGCTTGCATGGTTTTCGACGACAGCTCGTCGGTATCCACACCACCTAAAGTAACTTCAGCAGTACGATAGCCTTCAGTGCCATTCATCACTATTTTCCAAGACTCAAGATCGACTGCTAACTGCTCTAGTTCACTATGAACTAACTGATTCAATGCCTTGTTGAGTAAGGCTTCATCGAACAGCGCCTCGACTAGGCGCTTAGGTAGCCAATGACTCAGGGTATTTCTTAGACTCTGTTTAGGATGGTTCGCCAGCACAAGTTCGATAGCGGCTCTGGCATCGATACCAGGAAGCAGATTAATACTAATGCTTTCACCCGGCTTCCAGAAGTTTGAAATCTGCAAGATTGCAGGCCCAGATAAACCACGGTGAGTGAAGAGCAGAGCTTCACTGAACTGAGTGCCATCTTTCGCGGTGATCGTACTAGGTACGGCAATCCCGGAAAGCGGTTCAAATTTCAGCTTCTGGTCGGCATGCCAAGTAAAGGGGACTAAGCCTGCACAGGTCGGCAGCACTTTTAAACCGAACTGCTCAGCAAGGTGATAACCAAATGGGCTTGCACCGAGTTTAGGCATTGAAAGGCCGCCAGTAGCTATCACCAGCGAATCACAGGTATAGGTCTCTTTATCTGTCGCCAGCTTAAACTGACCAGACTCTAGCTTAGCTATGTCACCAATCTCAGTCTTAAGCTGAATTTTAGCGCCGGCCCATTCGCACTCAGTCTTCAGCATGGTCACTATCTCTTTGGCTGAATCATTACAGAACAGTTGACCATGGTCACGCTCGTGATACTCGATGCCATGACGCTCTACTAGCTCAATAAAATCACTGCTGCGATATCTAGCGAGTGCAGATTTGACGAAATGAGAGTTGCTACAGACAAAATGATTAGCTTCGACTTTTTGATTGGTGAAGTTACAACGCCCGCCACCACTGATCAATATCTTACGACCCGCTTGCTTGGCATTGTCGAGAACCAGAACATCACGGCCACGATAGCCCGCACTAGCAGCACACATAAGCCCTGCAGCACCCGCACCGATAATAATTACATCATGATGTTTCACTCAATTCCCCTCAACTAGCCACGTAACTTTGGCGCGATTTTTATATAAATATGGCAAAAAATAAGGGCGCTATTTTAGCACCCTTTATTCATTTACCGGAGTTAAAGATAGACGTTACTCGCTATCTTCGGTCTCTGATTTTTTTTCTCTGGCTAACAATGATTTAGCAGCTTCATGAGGCGTACCACCTTGATACAGCACCTTGTACACTTGTTCGGTGATAGGCATTTCTACACCTAAACGCTTAGCTAAGGCATAAACCTCTTTGGTATTGCGGTAACCTTCAACGACTTGACCTATCTCTTCCTGAGCCTCCTCGACACCTTGTCCTCGGCCTAAAGCCAGTCCAAAACGACGGTTTCGAGATTGATTATCAGTACAGGTCAGTACCAGATCACCTAAACCAGCCATTCCCATGAAGGTACTCGTTTGGGCCCCCATAGCCTCACCTAAACGAGATAACTCAACTAATCCACGGGTAATGAGTGCTGTTCTGGCGTTTGCGCCAAAGCCTATGCCATCAGACATACCAGCGCTGATAGCAATAACGTTCTTCACCGCACCACCAAGTTGCAGCCCAATGAAGTCATCATTAGCATAAACACGCAGACGTTTAGGACTGTGTAGCAACTCTACCAAATCTTCGGTAAACACATCATCAGTTCCTGCGACTGAGATAGCCGTCGGCATCCCTGCTGCTAACTCTTTAGCAAAAGTGGGTCCAGACAGTACGGCTAAGGGATATTTATCACCTAGCACATCTCCAGCAACCTCTTGCAGTAGGCGTCCGGTCTCAGGCTCGAGCCCTTTAGTCGCCCATACGATACGAGAGTCTTCACGCAGCAAGGGTTTAGCTTGCTCAAGAACCTGACCAAATACATGGCTGGGAACAACAACGAGAACATTATTAGATGCGGCAAGTGCAGTCGCAAGATCGACTTCAGGAATCAGCAGTTCAGGAAAGGTTATCCCAGGAAGAAAGGCTTCATTAGCGTGATCACGCTTAAGGTTTTCGATATGCTCAGGATCATGACCCCAAAGCAAGGTTCGATGGCCATTACTGGCTAGAGAAATAGCAAGGGCGGTGCCATAAGACCCCGCCCCTAATACCGTAATATCGGCAGTGTTTTTCATATTACTACTCAGTTTGATGCTATTTCATCCAATTTTAGCATTCGGATGAAATAGCTGCTATCTGAGCAGCGACTGAAAAATGCTGAACAGATTTGTTCAGTTTTTTATTACGCGCTTGCTTCTTCTGTCTTTTCAGAAGCAGCTTCTTCAGCACCAGCTTGACGTTGATTAACGTACTGAGCGAAAAGTGCATCGAAGTTAACTGGTGCTAGGTTTAGCTGTGGGAAAGTACCACGGCTAACTAAGCTGCCCACTGCTTCACGAGCATATGGGAAAAGAATGTTAGGGCAGTATGCACCTAGAGAGTGAGCAAGTTGTTGCTCTGTCAGACCGTTGATAGCAAAAATACCAGCTTGCTGAACTTCACATAGGAAAGCAGTTTCTTCACCGTTCTTTGCGGTAACAGTTAAAGAAAGAACAACTTCAAATACGTTGTCTGCTAGCTTAGCACTACGAGTATCAAGATCTAACTTAACTTCTGGGTTCCACTCTTTCTGGAAAACAGCTGGGCTGTTTGGCGTTTCGAAAGAGATATCCTTGGTGTAAACACGCTGGATATTGAATTGAGGATCTTGTTGTTCGTTGTTTGCTACTTCAGCCATAATTTTTACCTATCCAATTTATTAGGCTTCAAAATTGAAGCCAATTTAAAGGGCTTTTGTTACTTGAGGCTAGAAATCGCACTCAGACACCATCCCAGGTTTTAGTTATTTCTATTTCTTACTCTTTGACACTGGTAGATTATTTGATTGCCAGTCACCCATACCACCTTTGAGGTTATGTACAGATTCGAAACCTGCTTTAACCATCAACTGCGAAGCTTGTGATGAAACCATTCCAGCATTACATACCATTATAATGGGACTAGCTTTAAACTTTTCAAGGGCAGAAAGTTGATTATTTTTAATTTCAGATAAAGGCACATTTAACGCGCCGACAATATGGCCCTTCTTAAAGTCTGCTTTTTCCCTAACATCTACCACTTTTGCATCTTGCTTATTAATCAGCAAGGTCGCTTGTTGATGATCAACAGTTGTCACCTTAGAGACGGTAGATTTGAAAACGCTAACGATCAGACCAATCAGTAAACCTATCCAGGCGAGGCTCAACATAGGGTTAGCTTTCAAAAATTCAATATATTCTTGCATATTAATCTGCCTACTTATAAGGGCTATATGTTCAATAAGGGCACAGAGTATACCACCCTAAATGCCGTGGATTGAAGCATGTTAACCATATCTAGGTAAAGTCGATGATCACAATCTAGGTAAATTCCTTTTTCAACTCCGTCTTACGTAGTAATATTTAACCAATTTCTGATTTCAACTCTATCTTTCAAACTTAGAAGGTACCACCATGACGACACGCAAACGCCCGTTGGCACTGCTGATCCTCGATGGCTGGGGACATCGTGAAAACACGGATAAAAACGCCGTTTTTCATGCCAACACCCCAGTACTAGATCGACTCAATAACCAATACCCAAATAGCTTAATTTCAGGCTCAGGACTGGACGTAGGTTTACCCGACGGACAGATGGGTAATTCTGAAGTAGGCCACATCAATATCGGCTCAGGTCGTATTGTTTATCAAGAACTAACACGAATTGGCAAAGCCATTGATGATGGTGAATTTGACAAAAACCCTGCACTATTAGCTGCTATCGATCATGCCATAGCTAAAGAGGGTGCCGTACACATTATGGGGCTGCTTTCTCCAGGTGGTGTTCACAGCCATGAAAACCATATTGAAGCTATGTGTCGCCTAGCTGTTAAACGGGGTGCTAAGCAAGTTTATCTGCACGCCTTCCTCGACGGTCGTGACACTCCACCAAGAAGTGCTAAATCTACTTTGGCCCATTTTGATGATCTGTTTACTACATTAGGCACTGGCCGCACAGCATCTTTGATCGGTCGTTACTATGCCATGGACCGTGATAACCGCTGGGATCGAGTCTCACAGGCATATGATTTAATCACCAGTGGTGAATCTCAGTATCAATACACAAACGCTGTAGATGCATTAGAAGCCGCGTACTCACGTGATGAAAATGATGAGTTCGTTGCAAGCACTGCAATCGTCGACAGCCAAGGTCAGGCGGCTAAGCTTACCGATGATGATGCACTTATCTTCATGAATTTCCGCGCCGACCGCGCACGACAGATCACCCGCAGCTTCGTCGAACCAGATTTCGATAGCTTCGAACGCAAGGTGAAAACAAAAGCACATTTCGTGATGCTGACTCAATATGCAGCTGATATTCCAGCCGCCATTGCTTACCCATCAACAGAATTAGTAAACACACTAGGTGAAGTTCTACAAAAGAATGAAAAAACACAGCTACGTATCTCAGAAACAGAGAAATACGCCCATGTGACCTTCTTCTTCAATGGCGGTAAAGAGGAAGCATTTAAAGGTGAAGATAGAATATTAATTCAATCACCTAAGGTTGCTACTTATGATTTACAACCTGAGATGAGCTCTGCTGAACTCACAGATAAATTAGTCGCCGCTATCGAATCGACCAATTACGATGTGATTATTTGTAATTACCCTAATGGCGATATGGTTGGCCATACCGGTAGTTTTGAGGCCGCAGTAAAAGCCTGTGAAGCAGTCGATACTTGTATTGGCCGTGTCGTAGATGCGTTAGCTAAAGTTGACGGAGAATGTTTAATCACTGCCGATCACGGTAATGCAGAGCAGATGACCGATGTTAATACCGGGCAGGCTCATACCGCTCATACCAGCGAATTAGTTCCACTGATTTATGTTGGGCGTGACGCAAGTATTGAAGATGGTGGACGTTTAAGCGATCTTGCTCCGACTATGTTAACCTTGATGGGACAAGATGTGCCTGCAGAGATGACTGGCCGTTCAATTATCACATTGAGTGAGTAACCAATAATTGCTTATCCGTTGTTTGTTCAATAAAGCCAGCATCATAGCTGGCTTTATCATGCTTTCTTCGCCGCTGCTTGCCTCAGACTTACAGCAGCGTCAATCCGATCTAAAAACACTGCAATCTCAAATCAGCAAACAAGCATCAGATCTGAAGAGCACCAACAAACAGAGAGAGAAGTTAGTATCCCTGTTAAAGCAAGATGAAAAAGCCATTGCGGCTGCAGCCAAAAAAGTAAACCAAACTCAAGTGTCTTTGGACGAGACAGATCAAAAGTTAAACGAACTAGAAAACCGTCAAAACAAGTTAATAAAACTAAAAACAACTCAACAAAAAACTCTTTCTAATCAGCTTGCTAGTGCGTATTTAGCCGGTAATCACGATTATAGTAAGATGTTACTGAACCAGCAGAGCCCAGCAAGCATCGAGCGCCTACTAGCCTACTATCAATATTTGAATAATGCCCGAATGGCATCTATCAATGAGCTGCAACAAACCATGGAAGAGCTTAATGATATTCAAATAGCCCAAATTAACCAAAAGACCCAGCTAAATAAGCTCATCCTCAATCAGCAGACACAATCGAAACAACTCAATTTAGAGCAGACACAAAGACAAAACACCCTGACTCAACTGCAGAGAACCTTAAATAGCAGTGGTGTAAGACTTGAACAACTACAAATCGAAGAAGCCAGCTTAAAGCGAGTCGTCGAACAAGCCATCACAGCCATGAAAAGTAGCCCAAGCATGGAAGGTTTATCGAGCAAGAAAAAGCTTAATTGGCCAACTAATGGCAGAATAAAATCAGGTTTTGGCAGTCGCCGTTCTGGTCAGGTCAAGTGGAAGGGTGTCACTATGTCAGCTCCTGAAGGACAACAGATTAAAGCTATTTTTGCAGGTAAAGTCATCTACGCAGATTGGCTCCGCGGATTTGGTATGGTGCTAGTACTCGACCATGGCAAGGGCTATATGAGCCTATATGGTCATGCTCAAACACTTTTAAAAAATGCTGGAGACTCTGTAAACAAAGGAGAATCTATCGCATTAGTTGGACGTTCGGGTGGACAGACTGAGCCTGGCCTATACTTTGAGGTAAGGCACAAAGGGCAAGCAGTCGATCCAGCGAGATATTGTAAGCGCTAGGATCTGCAAAGCCCTAATATAAAGGGGCTGCCATGAAACCATTTATCCGCTATTTTTGTAGTATTCTTTTCGGTATTGCACTCGGTGTATCTGTGACCTTATCCGGCCAGGAAAACGCTCAACAGTATAAACCCAGCTTAAACTACCCTCTGCTACTTGATGTCATCGACACCATAGAAACTTATTACGTCACCGAACTGAGTCAGGATGAACTGATAGCCGCAGCTATTGAAGGGGTATTTACTAAATTGGACCCCTACTCTAACTTTCTCGACAAACAAGAGTTTTCTAATATCAGAGATGCAAACAAAGGCGAATACTTTGGTTTTGGTATAGAAATCGCAACAGAAGATGACAGAATTACTATCGTTACCCCTTTTCCTAACTCCCCAGCAGAACAAGCGGGTATTAGAGCAGGCGATCAAATCGTCAAACTAAATAATCATAATGTAGACCCCAGCAAACTCGCTTCACTGCTTAAAGAGATTAAAAATCATAGTCAGAACAATCAATCTATCGTACTCGCCTTAACTCATCTCAATATGGACAGTATTTATGAGGTCACTCTTAAACCCACAATTATCTCAGTTCAATCTGTTACTGCTGAATTATTAGAAGATGATATCGGTTATATCAGACTAGCCAGCTTTCAAGACAACTCGACTAAAGAGATGGTAAAGCAACTCACCCAGTGGAATAACTTAGAGTTAACTGGCTTAATTTTAGATCTAAGAAATAACCCAGGCGGATTACTGGATCAGGCGATACAAATTGCCGATATTTTTCTAGCCAAAGGTAGGATAGTTTCTACCGAAGGAAGATTTTTTGATGCAAATTCTGATTACTATGCCTCACCCCAAACCATGCTTAGTCATGTACCTATGACAGTATTGATCAATAAAGGCTCGGCTTCTGCTTCGGAAGTACTTGCTGCTGCATTACAGGAAAACAACAGAGCTAAACTTATTGGTGAGACCAGCTTTGGCAAAGGAACTGTTCAAAGCTTGATCCCAACCTTAATGGAAGGCAATGCAATAAAGTTAACAATAGCGAAATATACCACCCCCACAGGGCGAGATATTAATAGCAAAGGGATCGAACCAGATATAAAACTTGAACTTGATACTGTAACAAATGATAAAACTGTGCCTATAATCGAGAAAACAACAATCCATGCCATTAAAGCTAAAAGTGCCGAGACAGAATTATTCTTAAACTCAGCAATAACATGGATAAAAACTCATTCTTAAAGCCTTAAGTCGTCATATAAAAGGCTCGGATAATATTAAACACAGTGCGCATTTTTATATTTTTTATTGCTTTAGCCGTTTGTACAACTTATGTAAATGCCGCCCAGGTTGCGATCATCATTGACGATATTGGATATCGTCAATCCGATGAAGCCGTGCTGTCTTTACCTGATAACATCACCCTTTCAGTATTACCTCATACCCCACTAGGCAGTTCAGTAGCCCAAAGAGCTCACAGTAAAGGCTATGAAGTGATGCTTCACCTACCGATGCAAGCGCTTAATGGTAAAAAGCTTGGTCCCGGTGGTATCACCAATATTATGAGTGAATCAGAAGTAAAGAACACCATAAGGCTGGCGTTTGAGAGTGTACCATTTGCAAAAGGGGCCAATAACCATATGGGGAGTCTGATGACTCAACTTGAGGAGCCTATGCAGTGGGTAATGGAAACACTAAAACAGAAAGAACTCTATTTCGTTGATAGCATGACAACTAGATATACTAAAGCTGGAGAGGCTGCAGATAGGCTCGGTATCCCACAACTCAAGCGACAAGTGTTTCTTGATAATGATGTATCAACAGCAAGTTTAGAACGGCAATTTACTCAATTGATGGCTTTAGCTCACCGGCAGGGACAAGTCGTAGCCATCGCTCACCCTTACCCAGAAACCATTGCATATTTAAAACACAACTTACCAAGATTGCACAAATCAGGGATACGCTTAGTTAAAACGTCAGAGTTATTGCCCTATAGAATCGCCAACAAAGAGAACAAGGGGAAAAGCGCTACAATCAGGTTAAAGTAACGCCACTTATCATTTTAGCCTAGGCAAGCTCTAATACAGGAATAGAAAGCTCTGGCAGTAACTTTAACAAGCTCTCTCTGTTACTCGCTATATCGGCTAGGGAATATTGGTCTAAAACTGCTAGATAAGCGGTAACCGCTTCTGCTAATACACCTTTTAGTTGGCAAGAAGGGGTGAGTCGGCAATATGGTTTGCTGCAATCTATTGGCGCTAACGAATTTTCTAAAGCCCTTACTAGCTGTCCAATATTAATCTCTTGTGGCGATTTACCTAAGCGAAAACCACCACACTTGCCTCTGATCGTTTCCAAATAACCTAGCTTACCAAGATGATGAACTATTTTTGAAACATGATTGGGAGATAATTCGAAGACTTCCGTTATTTCAGAAATTCTAAAAAGGGTTTCTCTTTCAGGCTGAATAGCCAGATACATTAAGGTACGGATACCAAAATCGGTATATCGAGTTAACTGCATTTAACACCTTCCAAAATTAACCTAACAGGTTTGAGCTTCTAAATAAGAGATCAAGCGAATAGCATCAGTATTCGTCGTTCCACAAACATCTGTAGTCGCAGTAAAGGAACTACACACATCCGGACGTTCATCTAGTCCAAATATTTTGCACAAATTGTCATCAGATAGCTGTATACATCGCTCACCTGCAGGTTTGCCATTGGGCATACCTGGAATCGGGCTAGTAATAGACGGGGCAATACAACATGCACCACACCCTAGACGACAATTCATAAATTAATCCCTTGCAAGATATTATACCTATTATTGAGTAACGTAGTAGCTGTTATGATCACAGCACCTTCTAATAAAGCGAATTCATTTAGACTAGTTTACTATTTTTGTAATCCTTACGCCCTGATATTAATCATTAGAAAGCCAATTAAGATCTATAACTAGCCTAGAGTAACAGCTGTAATAGTCGTGAGTTCCAAATGCTGTTGGACTGGACGGCCGCGACACATATAAGTGCCAAAAAACAGATACAAAAAAGCCCTAACACTCCTCGTTTATAAGAATTGTTAGGGCTTATCGTAACGTTGGCAAAGCGGACAATCTCTTTTTAAAAGACGAACCCGCGACTCCCGGCGTGACAGGCTGCTTTCTATTCAAAAGAAGCTAACCAACTGAACTACGAAGTGCATGGATGCACAAATGTCACGTAGACCATGGATGGTCGAGAGTGACCGCTCCTTTAGCAAAGTTCTTGTGCAGAATGTTGAATGCTTTTTCGTCGTTTCTACTCAAAAATAGACACGAAAAAAGCCTCTACACTCTCAATTGATGAGAAGTGTAGAGGCTTTCGTCTTTGTGTTGGCGGGTGAATATCACGCAGTGATGAGCTCATGAACGAGAGGCATGGATGCCGAACTGGGCTTTTAAGCATGGATGCTGTTGGACGGGACTCGAACCCGTGTGCCTTCGGCACGCGTGACAGGCCGCTTTCCGTTTAATAAAGAGGCTAACCAACTGAACTACCGCTCTGCTTTTATTTTTCCTACTCAAAAATCAGACACGAAAAAGCCCTAACATTGCTGTTAGGGCTTATCGTAATGTTGGCGGAGCGGACGGGACTCGAACCCGCGACCCCCGGCGTGACAGGCCGGTATTCTAACCAACTGAACTACCGCTCCTTTAGTAAAGTGCTTGCGCATATTACTAAATTCTTTATAGTCTCTGATTTGTCACTATCAGTAGACTTTGTCTTCACTTTCTAGAAAGTGGAAACTAATTAGGCGCCTGGAAATGACCTACTCTCACATGGGGAGACCCCACACTACCATCGGCGCAATTGCGTTTCACTTCTGAGTTCGAGATGGGATCAGGTGGGGCCACAATGCTATGGTTTCCAGACTAATTTGGCAAAATTTCGAAAGCTGGCTATTCAGAAGCATTAACGCGTCTAAATCGCAAAATAATTGGTCTAACTTAAATCAAATACGTATTCTTTTGTGCTTATGAAGTAATACACACACTAACTACACAAACCCATCTGGGTTGTATGGTTAAGCCTCACGAGTCATTAGTACAGGTTAGCTCAACGCCTCACAACGCTTACACACCCTGCCTATCAACGTCCTAGTCTCGAACGGCTCTTTAGAGGAATTAAATTCCTAGGGATGACTCATCTTAGGACTCGCTTCCCGCTTAGATGCTTTCAGCGGTTATCGATTCCGAACGTAGCTACCGGGCAATGCTATTGGCATAACAACCCGAACACCAGCGGTTCGTCCACTCCGGTCCTCTCGTACTAGGAGCAGCTTCCTTCAATCATCCAACGCCCACGGCAGATAGGGACCGAACTGTCTCACGACGTTCTGAACCCAGCTCGCGTACCACTTTAAATGGCGAACAGCCATACCCTTGGGACCGACTTCAGCCCCAGGATGTGATGAGCCGACATCGAGGTGCCAAACACCGCCGTCGATATGAACTCTTGGGCGGTATCAGCCTGTTATCCCCGGCGTACCTTTTATCCGTTGAGCGATGGCCCTTCCATTCAGAACCACCGGATCACTATGACCTACTTTCGTACCTGCTCGACGTGTATGTCTCGCAGTTAAGCTGGCTTATGCCATTGCACTAACCGTACGATGTCCGACCGTACTTAGCCAACCTTCGTGCTCCTCCGTTACTCTTTGGGAGGAGACCGCCCCAGTCAAACTACCCACCAGGCACTGTCCTCAACCCCGATTCAGGGGCCAGAGTTAGAACATCAAAACTACAAGGGTGGTATTTCAAGGTTGACTCCACAAAAACTAGCGTCTCTGCTTCAAAGTCTCCCACCTATCCTACACATGTAGGTTCAATGTTCAGTGCCAAGCTATAGTAAAGGTGCACGGGGTCTTTCCGTCTAGCCGCGGGTATACGGCATCTTCACCGCAATTTCAACTTCACTGAGTCTCGGCTGGAGACAGCGTGGCCGTCATTACGCCATTCGTGCAGGTCGGAACTTACCCGACAAGGAATTTCGCTACCTTAGGACCGTTATAGTTACGGCCGCCGTTTACCGGGGCTTCGATCATGAGCTTCTCCGAAGATAACCCAATCAATTAACCTTCCGGCACCGGGCAGGCGTCATACCGTATACTTCCTCTTGCGAGTTTGCACAGTACTGTGTTTTTGATAAACAGTTGCAGCCACCTGGTATCTGCGACTGCCAGCAGCTTAAGGAGCAAGTCCCATCACCGCCGGCAGCGTACCTTCTCCCGAAGTTACGGTACCATTTTGCCTAGTTCCTTCAGCCGAGTTCTCTCAAGCGCCTTGGTATTCTCTACCCAACCACCTGTGTCGGTTTGGGGTACGATTCCTACTAACCTGAAGCTTAGAAGATTTTCCTGGAAGCATGGCATCAACTACTTCATCCCCTTGGGGACTCGTCATCAACTCTCAGCTTTGCAATTTAATGCGTTCACCCGGATTTGCCTAAGTGAACAGCCTACAGCCTTAAACGCGGACAACCAACGCCGCGCTAGCCTAGCCTTCTCCGTCTCTCCATCGCAGTTAGTAGAAGTACGGGAATATTAACCCGTTTCCCATCGATTACGCCTTTCGGCCTCACCTTAGGGGTCGACTTACCCTGCCCTGATTAACATTGGACAGGAAACCTTGGTCTTTCGGCGAGGGAGTTTTTCACTCCCTTTATCGTTACTCATGTCAGCATTCGCACTTCTGATACCTCCAGCGTGGGTTACCCCTTCGCCTTCAACGGCTTACAGAACGCTCCTCTACCGCTTGCTAGTAAACTAGCAAACCCATAGCTTCGGTGTATTGCTTAGCCCCGTTAAATCTTCCGCGCAGGCCGACTCGACTAGTGAGCTATTACGCTTTCTTTAAATGATGGCTGCTTCTAAGCCAACATCCTAGCTGTCTAAGCCTTCCCACATCGTTTCCCACTTAGCAATAACTTTGGGACCTTAGCTGATGGTCTGGGTTGTTTCCCTTTTCACGACGGACGTTAGCACCCGCCGTGTGTCTCCCGTATAGTACTCATTGGTATTCGGAGTTTGCAAAGGGTTGGTAAGTCGGGATGACCCCCTAGCCTTAACAGTGCTCTACCCCCAATGGTATTCGTACGAGGCGCTACCTAAATAGCTTTCGAGGAGAACCAGATATCTCCGAGTTTGATTGGCCTTTCACCCCCAGCCACAAGTCATCACCGCATTTTTCAACATACGTGTGTTCGGTCCTCCAGTTGATGTTACTCAACCTTCAACCTGCCCATGGCTAGATCACTCGGTTTCGGGTCTACACCTTGCAACTAAACGCGCAGTTAACACTCGGTTTCCCTACGGCTCCGCTATTCGCTTAACCTTGCTACAAAATGTAAGTCGCTGACCCATTATACAAAAGGTACGCAGTCACGGTCTCAAGGACCGCTCCCACTGCTTGTACGTATACGGTTTCAGGTTCTATTTCACTCCCCTCACAGGGGTTCTTTTCGCCTTTCCCTCACGGTACTGGTTCACTATCGGTCAGTCAGGAGTATTTAGCCTTGGAGGATGGTCCCCCCATGTTCAGACAAGATGTCACGTGTCCCGTCCTACTCGTTTTCATCTATAGTTAGTTTTCATGTACGGGGCTATCACCCTGTGCCGCTGAGCTTTCCAACTCATTCCACTAACACCCTATAGACTTAAGGGCTAATCCCCGTTCGCTCGCCGCTACTAGGGGAATCTCGGTTGATTTCTTTTCCTCCGGGTACTTAGATGTTTCAGTTCCCCGGGTTTGCCTCACATACCTATGTATTCAGTATGTGATACTCACTTATGTGAGTGGGTTTCCCCATTCGGATATCGTTAGCTCAAATGCTTGTTACTAGCTCGCCAACGCTTTTCGCAAGTTACTACGTCCTTCATCGCCTCTGACTGCCAAGGCATCCACCGTATACGCTTAGTCACTTAACCATACAACCCACATAAGTTTGTAACCTATATGCACTGTATCGCAACTAATGGTGTTTACTTTCGCCAAAAGAATACTCTTGAAGTACATTGCTGCACTTCGGCACTTGATTTAAGTGTTTGAGAACTCAATTATTTTATATTTCGCATTAATGCTACTAACAACCAATCACTTACGAATAAGTTCATCGCTGTCCCTTTCACATTAACACTATCAGCTTTCCAAATTTTTAAAGAACAAACATCACCGCAAGGGCATGTTTCTCGCTCTAACAAGAACAAGTTATCTGTGTGAACACTCAGCAAATATTGAGTTAGTCGTATAGGTAAGGAGGTGATCCAGCCCCAGGTTCCCCTAGGGCTACCTTGTTACGACTTCACCCCAGTCATGAACCACACCGTGGTAAACGCCCTCCCCGAAAGGTTAAGCTATCTACTTCTGGTGCAGCCCACTCCCATGGTGTGACGGGCGGTGTGTACAAGGCCCGGGAACGTATTCACCGTAGCATTCTGATCTACGATTACTAGCGATTCCGACTTCACGGAGTCGAGTTGCAGACTCCGATCCGGACTACGACCGGCTTTGTGGGATTAGCTTGACCTCGCGGCTTTGCGACCCTCTGTACCGACCATTGTAGCACGTGTGTAGCCCTACTCGTAAGGGCCATGATGACTTGACGTCGTCCCCACCTTCCTCCGGTTTATCACCGGCAGTCTCCCTAAAGTTCCCACCATTACGTGCTGGCAAATAAGGATAAGGGTTGCGCTCGTTGCGGGACTTAACCCAACATTTCACAACACGAGCTGACGACAGCCATGCAGCACCTGTCTCACAGTTCCCGAAGGCACCAAGCTATCTCTAGCGAGTTCTGTGGATGTCAAGAGTAGGTAAGGTTCTTCGCGTTGCATCGAATTAAACCACATGCTCCACCGCTTGTGCGGGCCCCCGTCAATTCATTTGAGTTTTAACCTTGCGGCCGTACTCCCCAGGCGGTCTACTTAATGCGTTAGCTTGGGAGCCCAGTAACTAAGTTACCAAACTCCGAGTAGACATCGTTTACGGCGTGGACTACCAGGGTATCTAATCCTGTTTGCTCCCCACGCTTTCGTACCTGAGCGTCAGTCTTTGTCCAGGGGGCCGCCTTCGCCACCGGTATTCCTTCAGATCTCTACGCATTTCACCGCTACACCTGAAATTCTACCCCCCTCTACAAGACTCTAGTTTGCCAGTTCAAAATGCAATTCCCAGGTTGAGCCCGGGGCTTTCACATCTTGCTTAACAAACCGCCTGCGTACGCTTTACGCCCAGTAATTCCGATTAACGCTTGCACCCCTCGTATTACCGCGGCTGCTGGCACGAAGTTAGCCGGTGCTTCTTCTGCGAGTAACGTCACAGCTATAGTTTATTAAACTACAACCTTTCCTCCTCGCTGAAAGTGCTTTACAACCCGAAGGCCTTCTTCACACACGCGGCATGGCTGCATCAGGCTTTCGCCCATTGTGCAATATTCCCCACTGCTGCCTCCCGTAGGAGTCTGGGCCGTGTCTCAGTCCCAGTGTGGCTGATCATCCTCTCAGAACAGCTAGGGATCGTCGCCTTGGTGAGCTATTACCTCACCAACTAGCTAATCCCACCTAGACTCATCTAATCGCGAAAGGCCCGAAGGTCCCCTCCTTTCCCCCGTAGGGCGTATGCGGTATTAGCAGTCGTTTCCAACTGTTATCCCCCACGACTAGGCAGATATCTAGGCATTACTCACCCGTCCGCCGCTCGACAGCAAAGGTAGCAAGCTACCTTTCTGTTTCCGCTCGACTTGCATGTGTTAGGCCTGCCGCCAGCGTTCAATCTGAGCCATGATCAAACTCTTCAATTAAAGTTTTTTGATGCACTTCCTTTCGAAAATGACATCGGCTCAACGAATTATACTGTTTCATCAATCCGAAGATTAATGAAGTTTACATATTGCTATGGTCACTCAGTAGTTCATTGAGTAAATTTTTGATTGCCTACATTCCGAAGAACAGAAGGCAATTTCGAATAACTCAACACCTGTGAGTGCCCACACAGATTTCTTGTTTTGAATTGTTAAAGAGCGTTAGCATCAATCTTTCAGATGCTGCCGTTAGACGCTAGGTCGTTGGCTTGAGGAGGCGTATTCTACACTCTCCGTGGTTGGCGTCAAGGGCTTTTTTAAAATGTTTTTAAAATCGCTTAACTCGTTGCCCTGACTGGCTTTGGTCTTACCTAGCTTTCTGCTTAGTAGGACTGGTTTGCCGTGTCAGTGGATGCGCATTATAGGGATGTTAGCCTTGAGCGCAAGGGCTTATTTAAAGAAAATGATGATATAAAGGCCGAGTGGCCACTTATCATTCGATACGTTTATATAAGATACAAAATAGCGCCATTTACGCTTGGTAAAAGCAAAAAAGGAGCCATGGGCTCCTTTCTCTATCTATTTACTGTCTCGTACAGAGATGAGACTACTGACTAAAGAAGCGAGATTCTTGTTGTGCTTCTATTAGATCTCCAGCTGCTGTTTCTGTCTTTACCTTAAAATCGACTTTTAGCATCGGTCTTGAAAGATTAACCGGATCTACAGCAACACTCACTGGGAGTGTTAGTACCTCACCCCCCTCTATCTTCACTTTCTGTGGCCCATACCATTCATAACTAGGCAAGCCTTCTACCGTCAATTGATATTCGTGAGTTTCTTCTGTCTTATTTAGAATCTTCAATGTGAAGGTATTCTCAATCAAGCCATCATTATTCTCTCTGAACAGCTGGTTTCTATCTCGTATGATATCGATTCTCACAGGTGCTATGGTCGCGCTCGCATAAACAAAAACAACAATCATAGTTATTAGGGCTGCACCATAACCAACAAGCTTAGGTCGTAATACTTTTTCTTTAATACCATCCAGTTTATTCTCGGTCGTATAACCGATCAGGCCTTTTGGATAATTCATCTTATCCATGGTGTTATCACATGCATCTATACATGCACCACAGTTGATACATTCATATTGCAATCCATTACGGATATCTATGCCTGTTGGGCAAACCTGAACACATAAGTCACAGTCAATACAATCTCCGAGTCCCATCTCCTTATGATCTGCTTTTCGAGATCTAGGCCCACGGGTTTCCCCTCTCTTTTGATCATAACCAACTATATAAGTGTTTTTATCAAACATCGCCGCCTGGAACCTGGCATAAGGACACATGTGAATACACATAATCTCTCTCATCCAACCAGCATTACCATAGGTCGCTAATGTAAATAGAACAACCCAGAAGTAGATACCGCCACTTGCATTTAAACTGAATACATCGATATAAACTTCAGAGGTTGGTACAAAGTATGAAACAAAAGTCATGGCCGTTAGCAATGATATGCCTATCCATGCGGCATGCTTAGCCGCCTTTCGCCATAACTTATTAAAGGTCCAAGGCATCTGGTCTAACTTTATGCGCTTGTTTCTCGCCCCTTCTAACTTTTCTTCAAACCAAATAAAGATAAACGTCCACACAGTTT
This sequence comes from Shewanella eurypsychrophilus, assembly GCF_007004545.3. Classification (NCBI taxonomy): domain Bacteria; kingdom Pseudomonadati; phylum Pseudomonadota; class Gammaproteobacteria; order Alteromonadales; family Shewanellaceae; genus Shewanella; species Shewanella eurypsychrophilus. Next base: position 5,791,857 of record NZ_CP045503.2, read on the forward strand.
GAGGGCAGGTATAGCCACACCAGACACGGCCAAGATAAGTCGTTACAAAAAAGAGTCCAAATGCAGCAATGGTTAATAGGGCCGCTAGCAAAGTTAAATCTTGCGGCCAGATTGTTAGGCCAAAAATATGAAACTTCTGTTCGGCCAAATTAAACCATACAGCTTGACGGTCACCCCAAGGGATCCAAGGTAATATGAGAAAAAACAACATAGCAACCCAACCAAGTCGTCTTCTAAGCTGAGTCCAGACTCCTTCTATTGCTCGAACGTAAATTCTATTCCTTGGGTTAAACCTATCGGCTTTACTCGCATCTGGTTGATGGATCTTGATTCTTTTTTGCTTCGAATAATCCTTTTTCTCAGACTCTGTGCTCATCTCTGTAACCTTACCGCTTTAATATTGCACGAAAAATAGCTTATGATACCTGTATATTACATCTTATTGACTAAAGTTGGGCTGAATAATGAGAGGCTGGATCATATTAGGTTTAGGCGCTGGCGTACTTTACTACCTTGCTACTGAAACCAACAAACTAGATGAACCCATTGCTAGAACAGATGCTCTACTTGTGAAAATAGAGCGTAAGTTGCATGCCATGACGGGCACAAAAATCATTAAGGTTGATAATAAAGTATCTCAACTCAAAAAAGAGATCTCTTCACGCATGTCGACGGGTGAGCTTGGCGCCTTAGACGATATTTTAGAATCTGAATTTAGTGTGCAAGCTTACAAGGATGATTTCTGTAATGGTTCAGCGCCTCGACACGAAAGCCTAAGTAGAGATAACGTTCAATACATTTGTGATAAGCTCAGATAAACACTTTTTCAAGTATCAGATTCAATCTGCATTTATGCTTGTTGATGATTGACCTTCACTTTGTTTCAGCCTAGCCTTTGAGCATTAATTTCAAGCGATATCACGTTGCAAAGGCAATTATCATGACTCAACAGGTTTCAGATATATTTGATCCTACCCTATGGGATCAAGTTTCCGGTTTTGACTTCGAAGACATTACCTACCACAGAGCAAAAGATCAGGGCACGGTTCGTATAGCTATTAGTCGTCCAGAGTGTAGAAACTCTTTCAGGCCAAAAACTGTCGATGAGTTATACATGGCACTCGATCATGCAAGACAATGGTCCGACGTAGGTTGTGTTTTGCTTACAGGTAATGGCCCCTCAGCTAAAGATGGTGGTTGGGCATTTTGTGCTGGCGGTGATCAACGCATTCGCGGTAAAGATGGCTACAAATATGAAGGTGCGGAAGGAGGTAAACCCGATCCCGCTCGCATGGGTCGCCTACATATACTCGAAGTACAGCGTTTAATCCGCTTCATGCCTAAAGTCGTTATTGCTGTTGTGCCCGGTTGGGCTGTGGGTGGTGGTCATAGCCTACACGTTGTTTGTGACTTAACTTTAGCCTCAAAAGAGCATGCCATCTTCAAACAAACAGATCCTGACGTAGGTAGCTTCGACTCAGGTTACGGCAGTGCATACCTTGCTAAGATGGTCGGCCAGAAACGGGCTCGTGAAATTTTCTTCCTTGGTTTTAACTATAGCGCCGATGAAGCATTCGATATGGGAATGGTTAACCGCTCTATTCCACATGCAGACCTAGAAACCGAAGCATTAAACTGGGCCAGAGAGATCAACTCTAAGTCGCCCACCGCAATGCGTATGCTTAAGTATGGGTTCAACTTACCCGATGATGGCCTTGTCGGACAACAACTATTCGCCGGTGAAGCAACACGCTTGGCCTATGGAACCGATGAAGCCAGGGAAGGTAGAGATTCTTTTCTCGAGAAGAGAGAGCAAGATTTCAGTCAATTTCCTTGGCATTACTAATAGCAATTTAATTCCAGCCAGTCCCTCTTATATAAAGCCATCTCTTTGATGGCTTTATAGCCAGAATGCATGACTAATCGATATTCTAAATTAAACGAATCTAACAACTCCTCTTTACAATCTAGATGATAATGAATATCATTTACATAAATTAATGAGGACATCACTATGACTAAAACATTCACATTTGCAATACTACACTTTGGCGTGGCATTCACTGTTACCTACTTACTAACAGGCAGCATAGTAATCGGTGGCACAATCGCATTACTCGAACCCGCTATTAATACAGTGGTCTTTTATTTCCATGAGAAAGTCTGGAAAAAAATCGAAAGCAATAACACCGAAACAGAAACAATCATCGCATAGACTTCCTCCATGCTTTGATTAGATCACTGAGCGATTAACATGCCTGAGGCATTAAAAATCAGCTTGTCACAAAAGCTTCATAAAAAATTTATCTCTTCCCCCTTAAATCGACACCTTAACAATAACCGCGCTCAAACTTAAAATAAGCTTAAACCTAGATAAAAAGTTAACAGTGAAAGTAGTAAATTAGCCGTTTAAATTTTCTCTTTCCCCTATCGTTGTTAGCCTTCCGCTATATATAACGACTTAAGCTTTTATCGTATCAAATACATTACAGCCACAAAAAAGAAAAACATCTACGCAACACAAAGCAAACAATTCAATTTAATTGCTCTGCCCCGGCAAAGCTCACCAAGAACGCTGTAACTTAGCTGTCATAAAACTCTGTCTTAATGCGTTTGCTTCCAGAGAGGAAGTCCTAATTTTAAATGTGTATTACGACTTAATAAGAGTGGAACTTGTGATGAAAAAAGTTATTGGTTTATTAGCCGCTGTAAGCTTTATGACAGCACCACTTGCTCAGGCAAGCACAGTGACAGTATCGGGTTCGACTTCGGTTGCCCATGTTATGGAAGTACTCGCAGAGAATTATCAAAATACCACTAGAAAAAATGTTGAGGTACAGAGTACAGGTTCTTCAGCTGGGATCCGTGCAGCGAAAGACGGTACTAGCATGATAGGTATGTCTTCTCGTAACGTAAAAGACAGCGAGTTGAACTCAGACACTAAAGAGATAGTCATCGCTCGTGATGGTATTGCAGCAGCTGTAAACAATGCCAACCCAATACAAAATCTAACCCAAGAGCAGATTTCAAAAATATACCGTGGTGAAATTAAAAACTGGAGTGAAGTCGGCGGAGAGAAAAAGCCTATTGTCGTCGTCACTCGTGAAAATGGTTCAGGTACTCGTGGGGCTTTCGAAGAGATCATGAAACTACAACGTACTGTAAATGGCCACAAGGTCACGGCAATTTCTCCAACGGCTCAAGTTGGCAATGGTAACGGCATGATCAAGACTATTGTAGCTAACAATCCATATGCTATTGGCTACATCTCACTAGGTAGCGTCGATGGCTCGCTGCGAGCAGTAGATGTAAATGGAGTTGCAGCAACAAGTAAAAATATCGCAACCGGTGACTACCAGATAGCTCGTCCGTTCATCGTACTGATGGACAAGAATGCCCACATCAATGCTCATGACTTTGTTAATTACATTCTTTCTGAAGATGGACAGAGCATAGTTGCTGAAGAGGGCTACATCCGAGTCCAGTAATTCAATCCAGCATTCATTGTTTAATTCAGAGGAACATCTATTCCTCTGAATTAGTTTTAGCTCATTTACTCACAATAAATTAAAAAGTGCTCTCGAGGCAAAGTGATGAATACAGCAAGTAAAGCCTGCACCACTGGACTACAACTCGCACCAGCAAAAGTTATTGATTGGAAAGAATTCTTTTTCCACATACTTTTTCTAGCCAGCGCCATGGTGGGAGTTATCTCTGTCGCCACCATAGGTTGGTTTGTATTTCAAGAAGGTCTACCCGCATTTAAAGAAGCCGGTGTAGTCAATATGGTCCTAGGTAGAGAGTGGTTGCCACCAGCATTATATGGCATCTTCCCGATGATCATTGCCACGCTAATCTCTACTACGGGAGCTGTGATCATCGGCGTACCGATTGCCATTTTAACCGCAGTATTTCTGGCCGAACTTGCTCCTAAATGGTTAGCCGATATCATTAGACCTGCTGTAGAACTTCTCGCAGGAATTCCATCGGTAGTTTATGGATTTTTTGGCTTAGTTATTATAGTCCCAACCATAGAAACAATTTTTAATATTCCAGCAGGTAATACTCTGTTGGCGGGCATAATAGTTCTGGCAATAATGATTCTGCCTACGGTTATCACCATTTCAGAAACTTCTCTTCGAGCACTACCACCTGTTTATAAAGAGGGAGCTCTGGCACTCGGTGCTTCACATATTTACAGTATATTCAAAGTACTTATTCCAGCGGCTCGAAGTGGTATTTTCACCGGCGTAGCACTCGGAATTGCTCGTGCTATTGGCGAGACAATGGCAATTATCATGGTAATGGGTAACGCTCCAGCTATGCCAGGCTCGATACTTGAACCAGCGAGAACGTTAACCGCCAACATCGCCATGGAGATGTCTTATGCAACCGGCATTCACTCCAGCGCACTTTACTCTACAGGCATAGTGTTATTGGTGTTTATAGTGTTACTCAATGCAAGTTTGTTATATCTAAACCGTAAGAGGAGCTACTAATGCTTCAAGATAAACGTATTTTAAATCGAGATGTCCAAGACAAACTATTGCTCGCTGCTATCTGGGGCTCTGCAGCAATCACCATCCTATTTCTACTTTGGGTTGTATGGCACATATTAAGTAATGGCTTAGCACATGTGAGTTGGGAGTTTGTCACTGGTGCATACACGCGTATTGGTGAGGCTTCGGGGATCTGGGCCATGATAGTCTCTACTGTCTATATGGTTGGCTTATCCCTCGCAATAGCTGCGCCTATTGGCATAATGACGGCAATATACTTAACTGAATACGCCAAGCCAGGCAGTAAGATAGTCAAGACTATCCGCTTCTGTACTGAATCTCTAGCAGGGATCCCCTCTATCGTTTACGGCCTATTTGGTATGACATTTTTCGTCACCACTTTAGGCTTAGGTTTCTCCATTTTGGCTGGTTCTCTCACACTATCGATGTTGATCCTTCCGGTACTGATACGTACTACGGAAGAGGCACTTTTAGCCGTGCCCATGAGTTATCGTGAAGGTGGTTATGCATTAGGCAGTTCTAAGATATACACCATATGGCGCCTGATATTACCCAGTGCCATGCCTGGTATAGTCACTTCAGTAATTTTGAGTATCGGTCGCGTCATAGGTGAATCGGCTCCGGTATTTCTAACCGCGGGTATGGTGACCCAAATACCTGAATCAGTATTAGAGTCAGGTCGTACATTAACCGTACACCTCTATAAACTCACCCAAGAACTCTTTACTCAAAATGAATGGGATCAAGCCTATGCAACAGCAACCGTCTTGATTGTACTCGTTCTAATGTTAAATCTGGCAACCAAGTTTATTGCCTCACGTATTAATAAATCATCTTAATGAAGGCCTGAAACATGAATAAGTTAGAAGTGAGTAATCTCAATCTTTTTTATGGTGATAACCATGCATTAAAAGATATTTCATTAAAGATCCCATCACGTCAAGTGACAGCACTGATTGGTCCTTCTGGGTGTGGCAAGTCAACACTGCTTAGAACCTTGAACCGTATGAACGACTTAGTCGAAGGGGTAAAGATCACCGGCGAGGTTAAATTTGAAGGTAAAGATATTTACTCGGACGTCGACGTAAAACAATTACGCATGCGTGTAGGTATGGTATTTCAAAAGCCTAACCCTTTTCCGATGAGCATCTATGAAAATGTCGCCTTTGGTTTAAAAGCCCAAGGTATCAAAGATAAAAGAAAATTAGATGAGGTTGTGGAAGAATCTCTTCGCGGTGCTGCACTTTGGGATGAAGTAAAAGAGCGCCTCAACAGTCCCGCTTTCGGTCTATCTGGCGGGCAACAGCAACGACTCTGTATCGCACGAGCAATATCAATGCAGCCAGAAGTCATATTAATGGATGAACCTACCAGCGCATTAGACCCTATCGCCACCCATAAAATTGAAGAGTTGATGGACGAATTACGCAAGAAGTTCACTATCGTTATAGTGACCCATTCGATGAATCAAGCAAAACGAATTTCAGATAAGACAGCATTTTTCTGGATGGGTGAGCTAGTAGAACACGGTGAAACTTCCCAAGTATTTAATCAGCCAAGCGATAAGCGCACTCAGGGGTACGTTAGTGGCGAGTTTGGCTAATGACTTTGGGAGCCTCATACGTCATTTGATGAAAACTGACTGAATTGAATGACGTTAGACTTAAAGGTAGCTTGTTTAAATAATGTTAATGAGATAGCTTCGGAAGTATGGGTTTATCATAAAAAGGACAAGTTCATATGGAAAGAATTAGAGAAGCTCAAGAACACCTTAAAAATGAATTCGAAATCTATAACAACGCAGCATCTAAAAAGCTACCTCCTATCGCTATCAATGACGTAGCGAGTCTAGAAGTCATGCTCGAGTGTGTCACCCGGCGTGAGTCTTTAGGCCAAACCAAAAAACTAGGCTTACCGCCATCAACAAAATTGAAAGCCGCAATTGCCGATACCCTGCTTTTACTGGACAACTTCGATATTAAAATATCAAAAGATAAAGGTGCGGCTGAAAGCAAATAGCTTGCATAGATATAGACCCCATAAGCCTCCGATATAGGAGGCTTTTTAATACCCCCTTCAAAGTTAAATATAAATTTTAGAAGCATCATTAAAGTGTCGACCTGATTACTTAATTAGCCCAGATGAGACTCAGAGATGGAAGGCGCAATAATAAGACCAGGCTTTGTCAGTGAATTCAGCTGTATAGGTTCAGACTGTGAAGACAGTTGCTGTTATGACTGGGGGATCCACATTGATAAACAGAGTTATAAACAGACCTGTGAACACCCGCAGCTAAAAGATAAAGCCAAACAGGTACTAAAAAAAACCAAAAAAAGTGACTCTAACTGGGCAACTGTGAAACTTAATACTAATGGTGGCTGCCCATTTCTAAATGAAAATAAGTTATGTCAAATTCATGCTACAGCGGGTGAAAAACTATTAAGTCACACCTGTAAAACATACCCCAGACTCAATACGATAAGAGACGGCGATAAGTATGAAAGCCTGTCACTTTCCTGCCCAGAGGCTGTTAGAAATGTACTCTTCAAACCCAACGCATTCAACTTTGAGCGTATTCAGAGTGGTTCTAAACAAAAAGCAAACCCCACGCCAGCTTGGGCTTCAAAAGGTCATGATTACTCAATCCAGTTATTACTCAACAACAAGCTAACCTGGGAGCAGTCTCTCCTCTCTATCGGTATCCTAACCAATACCGTGGAGTCGAGTCGGATCAGTAATTCTGGTACCGAGAATATCGACGCCATGTTTAATCAACTTACTCAACTGATAAACAATGGAACTTTGCAAAAACAATATGATGATTTTATCAATAACAATATACATCAGATGCATGCTTTTGAGTCGATACATCTGTGGTTAAACACAAATAGAGCCGCAAGAGGTCAGGCAAGATTTGAGATAATCAACGAGGCAATAAAATCACTTGCTGCCAATAAAAAAATCACCATGGATAGCATTAACCACGCTTGGTGTAGCATAGCTAAACCTGCACTAGCCAAATATCCCGAATTGTTCGATAGATACCAACTTTACTATATGTACAACATGAACTTTCCTATGGTCGATAAGCTCTCACCGAGCCAAGCTTACCGCTTGATGCTATTAGATAGCTTTATGATCCGCTGCTATCTAGCCGCTATGGCCGCATACAAGGGGGATCTATCAGAGAGTGATATTGTGCTTTGCTTCCAGGTTTATCATACCAATCGACAACACAAACTGAACTTCAGTACCTATGTGGTCGACATATTGGAAAAATCAGGCTTTAGCGATGTCGCCTCCGCCATTAGCTTACTGCACTGTGACCACACACCGCCAACAGCTCACTAAACATAGTTAGTGTGTTTATATAGACAATAAAAAACCGCCTTTATGGCGGTTTTCATCTATTTAAACTGATATTTACTCTACAGTCACAGACTTAGCTAAGTTACGTGGCTGATCCACATCGGTACCTTTGATAAGTGCTACATGATATGAAAGCAACTGCATTGGAATGGTATAGATAAGCGCAGCCATAAACTCATCGCAATGCGGTACAGGGATAACCTTCATGGTGTCATCAGACTCAAACTCGGCATCTTGATCGGCAAATACATACATCAGACCACCACGAGCACGCACCTCCTCTACATTAGATTTAAGCTTTTCTAATAGCTCATTATTTGGTGCAACTACTATCACTGGCATATCGGCATCGATAAGCGCTAGTGGACCATGCTTTAGTTCACCCGATGCATAGGCTTCGGCATGAATATAAGAGATCTCTTTAAGCTTTAACGCACCTTCCATGGCGATGGGGTATTGATCACCACGGCCGAGAAATAACGCATTATGTTTATCGGCAAAATCTTCTGCAAGCTCGGCGATGGCATCATCTAGCCCAAGTGCCTGCTCAACTTTTGCAGGCATTGATTGTAAGCTTTGAGTGATCTTAGCCTGCAGATCTTCACTCATACCGTTATGACGACCAATCACAGCCGTTAACATCAATAGTCCAGCGAGTTGAACCGTAAAGGCTTTAGTCGAAGCGACACCAATTTCGGCGCCCGCTTTCATCATATAAGCCATATCGGATTCACGAACCAGTGACGATCCGGCAGAGTTACATATGGTCATAGTAGCCTTATAACCCATCTCTTTCGCCAGACGAAGCGCAGCTAAGGTATCGGCTGTTTCACCAGACTGAGAGATAGTGACTAGCAAGCTATTAGGGAACATATGCGACTTGCGATAACGAAACTCAGAAGCAATTTCCACGTTACATGAAACACCAGCCCAATCTTCTAACCAGTAGCGTGCGGCCATGCCCGCATGATAACTCGTGCCACAAGCGATGATCTGTACATGTTTGATGTCTTTCAGAAACTCAGCAGCATTATCACCAAAGGCTGTATCTAATACCTGCTTATTGGCGATACGTCCCTCTATGGTGCGACTTAAAGCCAATGGCTGCTCATAGATCTCTTTGAGCATGTAATGACGATATTCGCCCTTATCACCGGCATCATGGGTAACTTCAGACTCTTTAACCTCACGCTCAACCGCATTACCGTCGACATCATAAATATCAACGCTACGACGAGTCACCTCAGCAACGTCTCCCTCTTCCAGAAAAGAGAAAGAACGGGTAACAGGAAGTAGTGCCAGCTGATCCGAGGCGACAAAGTTCTCACCTAGGCCATAACCGATAACTAAGGGACTACCCGAGCGAGCAACTATCATGCGATCACTGTCGCGGCGATCAATAACTACTGTGCCATAAGCGCCTTCCAGCTGCTTAACCGTTGTCTGAACTGCTGCCAGCAGAGTCTTATGGGACTTAAGCTCATGGTGAACTAGGTGACAGATAACTTCGGTATCTGTATCAGATGCGAAACTATAGCCTAACCCTTTTAGCATCACGCGCAACTTGTTGTGGTTTTCTATAATGCCGTTATGGACAACCGCAATATCGCCTTGTGATTGATGTGGATGTGCATTACGTTCACTCGGCTCACCATGGGTTGCCCAACGCGTATGAGCGATACCTGTTCCACCGCTTAGAGGCGCAGCGTCCAGAGCACTGGATAGTTCCTGTACCTTACCCACACGGCGAGTACTGGTTAACTCAGTGTTATTAATCACGGCAACACCCGCTGAATCATAACCGCGATATTCCAGACGACGTAAACCTTCTACCAGTATTTCAGCCACATCTCTTTGCGCTACCGCGCCAACAATTCCGCACATATTGATACCTAAAATTTATATAAGTTGAAAACTTAAAATAGAAAAATGAAATTAGCTTGAATAAGGCGCCACGATCACACGTACGCCTTGTTCGGAAATTTTTTCTGCCGCCTCGTCGGGCAAGTTGTCATCGGTGACGATAACGCTGATCTCACCCCAAGGTAGTTCCAGATTAGGAATACGTCTGCCTATCTTGTCCGATTCCAACATAACAATGACTTCACGAGAAACTTCGGCCATCACCTTACTAAGCCCTGTCAGCTCATTGAAAGTCGTAGTGCCACGTTCGATATCGATACCATCGGCACCGATAAATAGTTGATCGAAATTATAGGAACGCAATACCTGTTCGGCCACTTGGCCTTGGAAAGATTCAGAATGAGGATCCCAGGTTCCACCTGTCATCAAGAGTGTCGGCTCATGCTCTAACTCATGGATAGCACTGGCGAGTTGCAGAGCATTGGTCATCACAACCAGACCACGTTTACTGCTTAGCTCTTGAACTAAACCCGAGGTGGTGCTGCCGCTATCAATGATGATGCGATTATGATCTTTTATCAGTCTGGCAGCCGCCTTGGCTATATTTAGCTTGTTCGCGGAAATAGCTTCGGTAACAACTTGGGTCATCTCTCGAGGAACAGAAACCGCGCCACCATAACGACGCAGCAGCAAGCCCGTTTTTTCTAATGCCGTAAGGTCTTTACGTATTGTCACTTCAGACGTTTCGAAACGTAGTGCTAATTCATCAACATTCACCTCACCCTCCTCATTAATCAAGGAGATGATGGTATGACGTCGCTGCTGCGTATTACGTTTGGTCATTGAAGTTTCAATTAAGTTTCGTTTCGAAAGGTGGATTATAGACAAACGAAACATATTTGCAATTTATTAGACAAATTATAGCCAAACTAATTGATTAAATTGTCTTCATAAGCTTTTAGATAATATTAAATAAAAAGCCAAAAATGACAAAGGCAGCCAATAGGCTGCCTTTGTTAGAGTCTAAAATATTCATCTACGCGAGATTTAGAACTTAGCTTCTAATGCTAGACCAAAGTGACGTCCTTCACCGACAGTAACATCTGTCGTTGTGCCGCCAGCTAGGTATTCTTCATCGAATAGGTTCTTCACATTCAGACGCACGCTAACATCACTGCCCATCACATCCATGGTGTATGCTGCGCCCATATCGAAACGTACATAGCCATCTTTAGTCACTGTGTTGCTAGTATTGGCGAAGCGTTCACCCACATAGATAGCACCGAAGTTGAATGCCAGATTATCTGTCATCTCATAACGGGTCCAAATGTTAGCCGACCACTCAGGTGCATCAACAGGAGTCATACCGTCTAAGCTTTTCTTATCGCTGGCGCTTGTTACGTACTCAGCTTCTAAATACATCATTGAACCTGTCATAAACCATTGTTCACTGACCTGACCCTGAGCGCCCATCTCAAAACCTTTATGACGCTGCTCACCTTCCTGAGTTGTCATGTAGATATTGCCTTCAGGATCTGGGGTTTCAAGTTCCTGCTGAACAGTAACATTTGATACCGTGATATCGAATACCGCACCAGTTAGTAATAGGCTACCGTCAAACAACTCCCATTTAGTACCGATCTCATACTGTTCACCGTACTCTGGGTCAAGATTCATCCCATTGCTAGCATCTTCATCGTTGTTAACGATACCCTGCGGAGTGAAACTCTTAGAGTAGTTAACATAGATGCTACCGTTAGCTGCTGGAGAGTAAATCACACCAAATTTAGGTGATACTGCGTAGCTATTGTTACCCGCACCCTCTTTCTTCTGCTCGTCATAACGCACACCAGCCAATACCTGCCACTCATCATTAATGGTGATCAAATCCTGAACATAGAAACCATAATGCTTGTATTCGCTCTCGTAAAGAGTTTCATCATTGTTGTAATCGAGGTCTGGTTTAGGCAAAGGCTGACCTGGCATCACAACTTGTTTCTTCTCACCCGACTCTTTTAGCTGACCATAATAGTAATCCAACATGTTAGCGCCGAGCAGGAACTGATGATCTAGTCCACCTGTTGAGAAGTTACCGACAAAGTCGATATAGCCTGTCTTATGCTGCCAATCATCGTAGCGATCGAATGGACTCACATAGTAACCATCGCTAAATGGATCTTCTGAGCCACTCATTAGTGACGGTGAAGAATCTAAGCGCTGGCGATTAAATTGCTGATCATTAAAACCTGCTTTTACCTTCCAATCATCACTGATGAAGTAGGTAATATCTGCGCCCATGTTAGTAATAGTATTATCGGTAAAGGCCCATGGCTGATCCCAGATAATATCTTTGCCACCTATCAAGTCACCATCTGAATCTAACCAGCCACCACGGTCGATACCTGTCTTGTCTTGGGTGTGGTCATACTTAAGTGACAAAAGCAGATCATCGGTGATATCAAATTCAAGGTTTAGATAACCTAACCAGCGATCACGCTCTTGGTTAGTGCCATCTTGGTACTCTCTCCAATAGGTAGAGTCTTGCTTGACTAGCACAGTGCGGTAACGAATCGTCTCGGCTTCATTGATAGCACCGCCAGCATCTAGTTGAAAGCGTGTAGAACCATGTTCATCGGTATCGAAACCAAGGTCGAAAATTGTCTCAGTGGTTGGCTTCTTAGTCACCATATTGATCAAGCCACCTGGACCTGATTGACCATAGAGCATGCTTGAAGGACCTTTTAATACTTCAACCTGCTGCAGAGTTTCAATAGGCTGTACATAGTGAGACCACTGCTGCTGACCATTAATTAGGTATCCTGAACCTGAAGAAAGCTCGAAGCCACGAATACTAAATACCTGACGGTTCCACTTCTCAGAGCCACCAGTCACACTTGAATCATTGACCAATACTTCAGACAGGTTAGTTGCCAATTGCTCATCGGTAACAAAGTCAGGAATAACAGCAACAGACTGTGGGGTGTCCATCAAGTCAATGTCACCACGCATCGCACCTGAAGCACTGCCAACCTTGTAATCATTGAAACTGCGACCGGTTACCGAGATGCGCTCGATATTAGTAGTAGAAACGGCTTCAGCGGCTGCCTCTTCCGCAACTGCAGGAGCAAGACTAAGTGCAGAGACAACGGCGACACAAATTGGTGACACTTTAAAAGAACGAGATAGTAATGACATGGCCAACCCCAAATATGGATATCAAACGAAAGTTGGCCGTAATATAAATGAGAATAGTTTTTGTTTAAGCTTCTTTACGGAAATTTACAATTGGCTGTGAGCTAGTACTAAATTACTAGATAATTCCTCCATATTTTGCAAAATATTTCATTATCACAACAAATTATCTAGTCTTGATAATGGAGGTTTTTCATAAAGCAGATACAAAAAAAGCGACCCGTTAACGTCGCTTTCAAACTCTTTACTTCAATAATAATTGAAGTGATTTCATCAACTATTTAGGCTTTTTTACTGGTCTTACCCAGCCACTTAGATGACGTTGCTTAACTCGGGTAATAACAAGTTCATTAGCTGCAACATCACGGGTTATCGTAGAGCCTGCACCAAGTGTAGCTCCCTTGCCTATTGTCACCGGAGCAACAAGCTGGGTGTCACTACCGACAAACACATTATCTTCGATAACGGTGAGATGTTTATTAGCGCCATCATAGTTACAAGTGATAGTGCCAGCGCCTATATTCACTCCTGCACCTATTTGTGCATCACCAATATAAGCCAGATGACCCGCCTTGGAGCCCTCACCTAACACAGCCTTCTTAATCTCGACGAAGTTACCGACATGAGCATCTGTTTTCAACTCAGCTCCTGGGCGCAAACGCGCAAATGGTCCGGCACTGGCTTTAACACCGACCTTGGCACTTTCAACAATAGAGTAAGGTTTGATCTCGGCATTGTCGCTAATCTCACAATCGATAAGGATTGCACCGGCACCAATAGTGACGTTATTACCTATGGTCACTTTGCCCTGAATGATGACGTTGATGTCTATCATTACATCCATCCCCACAGTGACATCACCACGGATATCGATGCGTGCAGGATCTCGCAAATTTGCACCTTCGAGCATCAACTTCTCGGCAGCACGAGCCTGATAGGCACGCTCTAGCTGAGCAAGTTGCACTCGGTTGTTGGCACCTTCCACTTCAACTGCCGATTCAGGCTGCGCCGTTGTGATAGCCACCCCGTCTTTATTCGCCATAGCGACGATATCGGTAAGATAGTACTCACCCTGAGCATTATCTGATGATAACTGTCCGAGCCAGTCTTTTAACTGCTTACCCGGAGCCGCCATGATGCCGGTGTTAACCTCTTGGATCAGTAACTGCTCCGCACTAGCATCTTTCTGCTCGACAATACCGACAACCTTGCCCAGTTCTTGACCTTCACAAGGAGTACGCACGATACGACCATACCCTGTTGGGTTAGGTAAGTTCACCGTTAAAATCGCCAGGCCATTATCTTCACGGGCAGCAAGCAGATCATCAAGTGTAGATGCTTGAATAAGCGGCACGTCACCGTAAAGAATAAGCACGGTATCGTCATCATTGATATTTGAACTAGCCTGAGCCACCGCATGGCCAGTGCCCAGTTGCTCAGCCTGCAGAACCCAATTAAGTTGCTGTTCACCTAAGACACTCTGTAGTTTTTCTGCACCATAGCCATACACCAACTGGATCGCATCGCTGCCCACGTCATGGGCGGTATCAATCACATGCTGCACCATGCTTTTATGCGCAATAGGGTGTAAGACTTTAGGAAGATCTGAGCGCATGCGGGTTCCCTTGCCTGCGGCCAAAATCACTACGTTCAATGCCATGGAGTTATCCTTGAGCTAATGCTGATAAAAATAATAAAGAAAAATGAGGAAGAATTTTTTGTGGGGCTGATTTTAACGGAAAAGCAGGGGAAATAGAAGGCAGAGACGACGCTTGCGCAGCAAGCTGATGGTGCAGAGATGACGGCTACGCCTGATTGACGCCAACTAGTTGGCTAAATGATGGATTCCGGCCTGCGCCGGAAAGACGAGAAAGAGAAGTATGACAAGCTCTCTCATAGCCTTGCTATTCTGTTACTTATAGAGAGCGTAGCGAACGTCCTTATAGCGAAGCGTCTTACAGGGCAAAGCCCGTCCTTAAAGCTTGCGCAGCAAGTGTCCTTCTTAAAGTTAAAAAGTTACCGTTTTATCTGTTGTTAATACCCATTGAGCAAGATCATCCATGGTCGAGAGCTCGCAACCCTCAATAACGGCTAATGCTTTCAGGCCACGAGCATGTATACAAGTTCCACAGTATTTCACCTCACTACCTTGTGCTAAAATTATCTCCAACATCTGCTGAATATTGTAACCCTCAACAGGATTCTGCTTAGGCAACACAGCGGTTACAGCATCAGATAGCAGAAACAGACTCACCTTAGTAGGTGGACACTCCTGCTCATTAAGTTGAATAGCTAAACGCAAAGCATTAAATAACCGCTCAGAGCCGTAAGGCGCGTCATTGACGATAATTAAAACCTGTTGCATAGGAATACTCTTGCCATAAATTAGTGACTAAATGGTAACACCCAAGTCTTTGTTAGATCTCAGCATAGATCACGCTATGAGAGGCTATAGGAAGAAGGGCTAAGACGACGCTTGCGCAGCAAGCTGATGATGCTGAGATGACGGCTGCGCCTGTTCGACGCTTACAAGTAAGCTAGTGGATGCCAACAAGTTGGCTAAAGGATAGTAAAACTATGACGACGCTTGTGCAGCAAGCTGATGGTGCTGAGATGGCGGCTGCGCCTATTCGACGCTTACAAGTAAGCTAGTAGACACCAACAAGTTGGCTAAAGGATAGTAAAACAAAGACGACGGCTCGCCTACTCGACGCTTACAAGTAAGCTGGTGGATGCCAACAAGTTGGCTAAAAGCATGGATTCCGGCCTGCGCCGAAAAGACGAGAAAGAGAAGTGTGACAAGCTCCCTCATAATTTGGCCACTCTTTTACTTACAGAGAGCGAAGCGAACGTCCTTATAGCAAAGCGTCTTACAGGGCGAAGCCCGTCCTTACAGCTTGCGCAGCAAGCGTCTTCTTTTAGACACAACGTCAATTTCTTTCCATCCATGGGAAATTTACATAAGTGTTCCAGACACAAAAAAGGCGCTCACCTTTCGGAGAACGCCTTTTTTCATCAAACAATAACCTTATCTGGCAATGTTCTTCTTGATGGTATCGACAACACGCAACTGAGCAATAGCCTGGGCTAGCTCAACTGCTGCAGCTGCATAGTTAAAGTCTGCACCTGCATCAGCCATTGAGGCCTCTGCACGTTGCTTAGCTTCAACAGCGGCTTTTTCGTCAATATCATCGGCACGCATAACGACGTCAGCCAATACTGAAACAGAAAAAGGTTGAACTTCCAGGATACCACCCGAAAGGTAAAACACCTCTTCTTTTCCATCTTGCTTGACGATGCGCGCCATGCCAGGTTTGATATTGGTCAGTAGTGGCGCATGACCAGGCATAACACCTAGATCACCTTCTCCACCAGTCACTTGTAGGTGTGCTACAAGGCCAGAGTAGATGCTACTTTCTGCACTTACAATATCAAGCTGTACTGTCATGGCTGCCATCCGTTCTCCTTAAACTAGTCCTCTGCACTAATACTTTAATACTAGTGCAGAACACCTAGTTATTTTTTGTTAGCTTTCTCAACGGCTTCGTCGATTGAACCAACCATGTAGAACGCTTGCTCTGGAAGGTGATCGAACTCACCCTCTAGAATGCCCTTAAAGCCACGAATAGTGTCTTTAAGAGAAACGTACTTACCTGGAGAACCGGTGAATACTTCTGCTACGAAGAAAGGCTGTGAAAGATATTTTTCAATCTTACGAGCACGAGCTACGGTAGTCTTATCTTCATCAGATAATTCATCCATACCTAGAATCGCAATAATATCTTTCAGCTCTTTGTAGCGCTGAAGTACGGTTTGCACACCGTTAGCAACATCATAATGCTCTTGACCGACTACCAATGGATCTAGCTGACGCGAAGTCGAATCCAATGGGTCAACCGCTGGGTAAATACCCATAGAAGCGATGTTACGTGACAATACAACAGTCGCATCTAAGTGAGCGAAGGTTGTTGCTGGTGACGGATCCGTTAAATCATCCGCAGGTACGTAAACGGCTTGCACAGAGGTAATAGACCCTGATTTAGTCGATGTAATACGTTCCTGAAGTACACCCATCTCTTCAGCCAAAGTTGGCTGGTAACCTACTGCTGATGGCATACGGCCTAGCAGTGCAGATACTTCAGTACCTGCCAAGGTGTAACGATAGATGTTATCAACGAAGAAAAGTACATCTTTACCTTCGTCACGGAACTTCTCAGCGATAGTAAGACCAGTAAGTGCCACACGTAGACGGTTTCCTGGAGGCTCGTTCATCTGACCATAAACCATGGCCACCTTATCGAGTACTCCTGAATCTTCCATCTCGTAGTAGAAATCGTTACCCTCACGAGTACGCTCACCTACACCGGCAAATACAGATAAACCTGAGTGTGCTTTTGCGATGTTGTTAATAAGTTCCATCATGTTGACGGTCTTACCAACACCAGCACCACCAAACAGACCAACTTTACCACCCTTAGCGAATGGACAAATAAGGTCAATAACCTTAATACCTGTCTCTAAAAGTTCAGTTGTGCTTGATTGATCTTCATATGAAGGAGCTTCACGGTGGATCACATAGCGATCTTCTTCACCGATTTCACCACATTCATCAATAGGCTCGCCCAATACGTTCATGATACGGCCTAGAGTCGCAGACCCAACCGGAACAGAAATTGGTGAACCTGTGTTTGTTACCTCAAGACCACGACGCAGACCATCTGAAGAACCCATGGCGATAGTACGAACTACACCGCCACCGATTTGCTGCTGGACTTCCAGCACCAAGCCTTCACTTTCGATCTTTAGAGCGTCATATATCTGAGGTACGGCATCTTGTGGAAACTCAACGTCCACAACCGCGCCAATAACTTGGACAACAGTACCTGTGCTCATGATAAATCCTCTAAAACTTGTATTCGTTACCTAACCTAAACGGCAGCGGCACCTGAAACAATTTCCGACAGTTCCTGCGTAATCGCAGCCTGACGGGCCTTGTTATAGACCAACTCCAAGTCACTGATAAGATCACCAGCGTTGTCTGTTGCAGCTTTCATAGCAACCATACGGGCCGCTTGCTCAGATGCAATATTCTCGACAACACCTTGGTAAACTTGAGACTCCACATAACGCACCAATAAAGTATCCAAAAGTTCTTTTGGATCTGGCTCGTATAAGTAGTCCCAGTGATGAGAAATCTCATCTACTTCTGACTTAGGTAAAGGTAGTAGCTGCTCGATCACAGGCGTTTGAGTCATAGTATTCACAAATTTGTTGAATACCACGTACAAACGATCTAGCTTGCCTTCATTGTATGACTCTAACATCACACGTACTGTTCCAATCAAATCAGCTAACGCCGGAGCGTCACCTAAACCTGATGCAGAAGCAGGTACTGTTCCGCCAAAGTTAGTGAAAAATTGTACGCTTCGTGCGCCGATTGGGCAGAATTCAACTTCTGCACCAGCATCACGTTGCTTTTTCACGTCTGCGATAACCTTCTTGAAAAGGTTAACGTTCAGACCACCACAAAGACCACGGTCGGTTGACACAACTATGTAACCAACACGCTTGGCTTCTCGCACTTCCAAATAAGGATGCTTATATTCGAGAGAACCTTGCGCCACGTGACCGATCACCTTACGCATATTTTCTGCATATGGACGACTTGCAGCCATGCGTTCCTGCGCTTTACGCATTTTGCTGGCAGCAACCATTTCCATTGCAGATGTGATCTTCTGAGTGTTTTGAACACTCGCGATCTTGGTTTTAATCTCTTTAGCGTTGGCCATCTTAACTCTCCAATCTGGACCTGAGGTGCCTTACGACACCTCTATCGATTACCAGGTTTGGGTTTCGACGAACTTATCGAGGCCAGCCTTCAACTCACCTTCGATCTCAGCATTGTAGTTGCCGGTTTCGTTGATGGTCTTCATAAGGTCAGCATGCTCGCTGTTCATGAAAGAGAGCAAAGACGCTTCGAAATCACCAATTTTATTAAGCTCAACACTCTGGAGGTAACCTTTTTCAGCTGAGAAAATAGACACAGACTGATCGGCAACACTCATAGGAGCATATTGTTTTTGCTTCATAAGTTCGGTAACACGCTCACCATGCTCAAGCTGAGCACGTGTTGCATCATCTAAATCAGATGCAAACTGTGAGAACGCTGCAAGCTCTCGATACTGTGCTAGTGCGCTACGAATACCGCCTGACAGTTTCTTGATGATCTTAGTCTGAGCCGCACCACCAACACGAGAAACCGAAATACCTGGGTTAACAGCAGGACGTAGTCCAGAGTTAAACAGGTCAGTTTCAAGGAAGATCTGACCATCGGTAATCGAAATTACGTTAGTCGGTACGAATGCAGATACATCACCCGCTTGAGTTTCAATAATCGGTAGAGCAGTCAAAGAACCTGTTTGGCCTTTAACTTTACCTTTAGTGAACTTCTCAACATACTCAGCGTTAACACGTGAAGCACGTTCTAACAGACGAGAGTGAAGATAGAATACATCACCTGGGTATGCTTCACGTCCTGGTGGACGCTTAAGTAGCAATGAGATCTGACGGTAAGCAACTGCTTGCTTAGAAAGATCATCATAGACAATCAGTGAATCTTCACCGCGGTCGCGGAAATATTCACCCATTGAACAACCAGAGTATGGAGCCAAGTATTGTAGTGCAGCAGCTTCAGAAGCTGTAGCAACAACAACAATGGTGTTCGCCAAAGCGCCATGTTCTTCTAGCTTGCGTACTACGTTAGCAATTGTAGATGCCTTTTGGCCTACAGCTACGTATACACACTTAATGCCAGTATCTTTTTGATTGATGATGGCATCGATCGCTAAAGCGGTCTTACCGATTTGACGGTCACCAATAATCAATTCACGTTGTCCACGACCGATTGGGATCATAGAATCAACGGCTTTATAACCAGTTTGCACTGGCTGAGATACAGACTTACGTTCAATAACACCTGGTGCGATTACTTCAACAGGAGAGAAACCATCGTTGTCGATAGGTCCTTTTCCGTCGATTGGCTCACCCAATGTGTTGACTACGCGGCCTAATAGACCACGGCCAACTGGGACTTCCAAAATACGACCAGTTGTTTTTACTTTGTCGCCTTCAGCCAAAGAGGCATAAGGGCCCATGACTACGGCACCGACAGAATCACGTTCTAAGTTCAACGCGATTGCAAAACGGTTACCAGGCAGTTCGATCATTTCACCCTGCATAACATCGGCTAGGCCGTGGATGCGAATGATGCCGTCACTAACTGCAACGATTGTACCTTCGTTGCGAGCTTCACTAACGACTTCGAACTGCTCGATCCGCTGTTTAATCAGATCGCTGATTTCAGTGGAATTCAGTTGCATGCTCAAACTCCCAATTATGACTGCAGCATATCAGACAGACGCGAAATTTTTCCGCGGACCGAGCCATCTATGACTAAGTCTCCTGCCGTGATAATTAAACCAGCAATAAGGCTGGCATCTATACTGCAAGTCAGTGTAACTTTGCGTGCTAGACGCTTCTCTAAAGAAGCACTAATTTCCTGTTGTTGTACTGAAGTAAGCTCAACAGCTGAAACTACATTAGCTTCAATCTCTTTTGCCCATTCAAGTTTCATCTCAACAAATTGTCGAGAAACAGCAGGTAGCGCTTCTAAACGACCGTTTTCAGCCATTACCTTTAACAAGTTCTGACCTTGCTCATTGAGCTGCTCACCACAAACTCCAATAAAGAGTTCTGCAAGCTTATTGCTAGCTAAGGCGCCAGCAAGCAGAGGCTTCATGGTTTCGTTTTCACTCACCATAGCCGCGAAGTTCAGCATTTCTGCCCAACTATCTACTGCATTTTTCTCAATAGCAAAATCAAAAGCTGCCTTTGCGTAAGGACGAGCGATGGTAGTTATTTCAGCCATAACTCAAACTCCTTATTTAAAGTTCAGCGACTAGTTTATTAACTATGTCACTGTGGGCGGCTTCATCAATCGAACGCTCAAGAATCTTTTCTGCGCCAGCTATTGCTAGTACAGCGACTTGCTTACGCAGGTCTTCTTTCACGCGATTACGTTCAGCTTCAATTTCTGCTTGACCCTGAGCGATGATTTTCGCACGCTCAGTGTCTGCTTCGGCTTTTGCTTCATCGACGATCTGAGCTTTACGTTTGTTCGCTTGCTCAATGATCTCGTTAGCAGTAGCTTTGGCGTCTTTTAGCTGGTCAGTGGCTTTCGCCTGTGCCAACTCAAGGTCTTTTACGGCGCGGTCAGCATCAGCTAAACCGTCGGCAATCCTTTTTTGACGCTCTTCGATGGCATTCATCAAAGGGGGCCAAACAAACTTCATGCAGAACCACACGAAGAGAATAAAGGCAACCGTCTGACCGATTAGGGTAGCGTTGATATTCACAACAGCCTCCTATTTAGTTTAAAGACAGAAGCGTTTATTACAGCATTGCACCAAGAGGGTTAGTGAAAAGCATGAATAATGCGATACCAACACCGATCATAGTTACAGCATCAAGAAGACCCGCAACAATGAACATTTTAACTTGCAGCATAGGAGCCATTTCTGGTTGACGCGCAGCGCCTTCCAAGAACTTGCCACCTAGTAGGCCAAAACCGATAGCGGTACCTAGAGCACCCATACCAATTAGTAGAGCAACAGCAATAGCTGTCATGCCTAATACAGTTTCCATCTCTATCTCCAAATATTCTAAATCTAGTTAGTTTATGATTTAGTTAATAAAAATTTACAGCAGTCCTTAATGATCTTCATGTGCCATGCTTAAATAAACAATGGTTAACATCATGAAGATAAACGCCTGTAAGGTAATAACCAAAATATGGAAAATCAACCAACCTAGCTGTAAAGTTACACCTAGAGTTGAAAGTGCCATATTTGCACCGTACATCAACGCAATAAGGATGAAAATCAACTCACCTGCATATAAGTTACCGAACAGACGCAATGCCAATGAAATTGGCTTAGCGATCAAAGTTACAGACTCTAACAGTAAGTTGACGGGTATCATTGCCCAATGGTTAAAAGGCTGCATGGTCAGTTCTTTAACAAAACCTGAAATGCCTTTGACTTTAATGCTGTAATAAATAATCAGCAAGAACACACCGATAGCCATGCTAAAGGTAATGTTTAAGTCGGTCGTTGGAACAACTTTCATGTAAGGGATGCCAACTAAAGCAGCAGCACCCGGGATCCAGTCAACTGGAACCATATCCATGAAGTTCATCATGAATACCCATACAAAAATAGTTAATGCCAACGGAGCAATAACAGGGTTGCGGCCATGAAAGGTTTCTTTCACGCTAGAATCAACAAACTCAATGATCATCTCGACAAAGCATTGAAGCTTGCCAGGAACACCAGTGGTTGCCTTTTTTCCTACGCTACGGAATAGCCACAAGAACAGAACACCAAGCCCAACCGAAAAGAACAACGAATCAATGTGCCATGTCCAGAAATTCCCTACACACTCAGGAGCGTTTAATGCTAAACCATTTTCGGTAGCACAAACCTGAAGATTAGTAAGGTGGTGCTGGATATAGCCCTGCGGTGTTAACGCTTCACCAGTTGCAGCCATGATTCATCCCACTTAACTTTGCTTGAAATATAAAGGAGCAGTCCAATGAACGATTAACGCTAAGGTATAACATACAAAAAGTGGCATAAAGCCGATTTTCATATTGATAAACACTAACGAAAACATTGCCATTGTAAGCAGCAACTTTACCGCTTCCCCCCAGTAAAAAGTCTTTACGACCTTAGCTGATGAACTTGCTCCCGTATGGGAAAAAGCGAGGGTTGCGAATACAAAATTAGGAAGTACAGCTATTGCACCACCTGCCAAAGCAGATAATCCAGACTGTGCTCCCCACATGGCGAAAAAGAAAACAGAAGCAATTCCAGCTACCGCCGCCTGCATCAATACCAATTTATAGGCTGACCACCGGCCACGACGAGCTAAAACTTTACTCAATTTATCTTCTCCGCATTAACGCTTTTTGTTTCGATGACCGGATTATATTTATCCGACCACTGTCGAGCGACAAAAAAGCTTGCGAAAGTATACCTTTTCAGGCCCTCAAAGCAAGTTTAAGCAGAGGAAAACCGAGTCTTTTAGCGTGATCTAGCGCCAAATATGCAAAAGTGTAAAATTAACAGTTGTCACAAAATTACGTAATATGGCGTTAACTTGGGAATTTTAGTTGATTTTACTGATAATACCGTCTAATTCAGCGAGATCTTGATAGTTTATTACCAATTTCCCCTTACCCTTTTTATTATGGGTAATGGAAACTTTCGCACCTAGCCTTTCAATTAATTGGCTCTCGAGCAGGGTTACATCGTGATCTTTTACTGGCTTTTCGACGATTTCAGCTTGGTTTAAGGTTTTATTAACTAATCGTTCAGTTTCGCGAACAGTTAATTCTTTAGAAGAGACTAATCTGGCAATATTAGTTTGCTCATCACCTTCGATGGCAAGTAAAGCTCTGGCATGGCCCATATCAATATCACCATACTCGAGCATACGTTTTACAGGCTCATTGAGGCCATTTAAACGCAGTAAGTTAGACACTGTTGCGCGCGATTTACCCACAGCGGTCGCTATCTGTTGATGAGTCAGGTCAAATTCGCGCATTAAACGATCGAGTGCAATCGCTTCCTCCATCGCATTGAGATCTTCACGTTGGATGTTTTCGATTAATGCGATGGCTATAGCAGCTTCATCGGGCACCTGCTTGACGATACAAGGTACTTTTTCAAGTTTTGCTATTTGTGCTGCGCGCCAACGACGCTCACCAGCAATAATTTCATACTTACTAGCAGATATCATACGCACAACAATGGGCTGAATGATACCTTGAGCTTTTATCGACTCAGCAAGCTCTTCAAGAGCCTCTGAAGACATATCTTTACGCGGTTGGTACTTACCTGGCTGCATCAAATCTATGTCTAGCATTAACAAGTCATCTGTTTTTGCCGTAACTTCAGCAGCTTCTTCAACAGAATTAAACTTCTTGCTTGCCGCATGGCTAGTACTGAGTAATGCGTCCAGACCTTTACCCAGCCCACGTTTTTTCAATGTCATTTCCACTGCCTTTATTTAAGCTTGCTCTAGCTCTTGATGCTGTTCCGCTCTGCGAATGATTTCGCCTGCCAGGGCTAAATATGCCTTAGCGCCTGCACTAGTCTTGTCGTAATACATGGCTGGTGCACCAAAGCTAGGCGCCTCGGCCAACCTGACATTCCTTGGAATGACGGTACGATACACTTTTTCACCGAAGTGTTGCTTGAGCTGATCGGATACATCATTAGCTAAACGATTTCTAGGATCGTACATGGTACGCAGGATCCCTTCGATATGCAGACCTGGATTGACCATGGCACCAATCTTACTGATGGTATCCATTAAAGCTGTTAGGCCCTCCAGTGCATAATATTCACACTGCATGGGAACCAGAACCGAGTCTGCAGCCGACATGGCATTCACAGTCAACATGTTCAGCGAAGGAGGACAATCGATAAATATAAAATCGTAATCGTCTTTAATTGGTGCTAATGCATTTCTTAACCTGATTTCTCGAGCAAAAAATTCCATTAGTTTGATCTCTGCCGCTGTCACGTCTCCGTTACCTGCGATCAGATCATACTTTCCACTGGTTTCTCTATAAACCACTTCATCAAATGACTTTTCATCGACCAACAACTCATAAGCAGTGTTTTCAACACTGTACTTATCAATCCCGCTACCCATGGTTGCATTACCTTGAGGATCGAGATCAATCAAAAGCACTTTACGCTTAGTCGCAGCCAAAGATGCTGCTAAGTTGACACAAGTTGTTGTTTTTCCGACGCCACCTTTCTGGTTAGCCACGGCAATCACTTTACCCACAATACCATCCTGTATGTCGTGTAAATATTATCGACACAATTGAAACCTATACCAAGTTGCTTGAAACATAAAAAGAATGCAACTGTAACGCTACTTTTTAACCACTCTTAATAAATGCCTTTGTTCATCGAGACAGGGAACGGTCAGTTCAATAACATCTGTGACTTCAAAGCCTTCAGGTAATTTAGCCATTTCATCATCGGCTAATTGACCTTTAAGTGCATAGTAACAACCATTTTCGGTAGGCAGATGATGACACCAATGCAGCATATCTTCGATTGAAGCAAATGCTCGACTCAGTACACCATCAAATTTGACTTCAGGTTCATAGGCTTCAACACGACTCTCTACTGAGCTAATGTTGTTAATGCTAAGTTCATGTTGAACTTGCTTCTGAAAACGAATTCGTTTGCCCAAGCTATCTAACAAGACGAAGCTTTTGTCAGGATTCATGATAGCTAAAGGGATCCCTGGTAAACCAGGACCCGTTCCGACATCAATAAAATGCTCACCAACAAGATGTTCAGATACCGCTAAGCTATCCATGACGTGTCTGATCAGCATCTGCTCGGGATCTCTGACAGCTGTCAGATTGTAGGCTTTATTCCACTTATTGAGCATCTCAACAAAACCGATAAGCTGCTTTTTTTGCTGTTCGGTAGCAGTCAGGTTCATTTCAGCTAGATATTCATCTAATTGGGCTGATAACACAGGATTAATCCTTAATAGAAAAGCTAGTCATTACTAACTGGCTATTATGAGGCGCTGTACGGACTAAGGGAAGCGCAAAAGGCTTCCCTTAGTAATAATTCATTAAAATGATGAGTAAATTAAGACGCTTTTCTGCGAAGTAAACCACGTCTTTTAAGATGAACCAGTAAAATTGAGATTGCAGCAGGTGTCATACCAGGAATTCTCGAAGCCTGACCTATGGTCTCTGGCTTATGTTCATTCATCTTAGCGATCACCTCATTCGACAGTCCAGGCACCTCTTGGTAATCCAGATCTAATGGCAGTCCGGTAGTCTCGTGTTTAAGCGCCTTGTCAATTTCATCTTGCTGACGTTGAATATAGCCAGAATATTTTACTTGGATCTGTACCTGTTCGGCAGCACGTTGATCCTCAATTCCAGGACCAAAACCTTCGAGTGACATCAATTTAGGATAATCCATTTCCGGACGACGTAGCAGATCTTCAAAAGTCGCTTCTCGTGAGATAGGCGTATTCAACTCAGGGTTTAATACATCGAGTAACGGTGAATTTGGGTGAACCCATAGGCTTCTCAATCGTTGCAGTTCTAATTCGATAGACTCACGTTTCTGATTGAACTGGCTCCAACGATTTTCATCGACTAAACCAAGCTCATGACCTTTTTCAGTTAAACGCAGATCGGCATTATCTTCACGCAGCAACAAACGATATTCGGCACGGCTGGTAAACATACGATAGGGTTCTTTAGTTCCTAAAGTTGAAAGGTCATCAACCAATACACCTAGATAAGCCTGATCACGGCGTGGACACCAGGTTTCTTTCTGCTGAACTTGCAATGAAGCATTCATTCCGGCTAATAAGCCTTGAGCACCAGCTTCTTCGTAACCAGTAGTCCCATTGATCTGTCCGGCGAAAAATAATCCATTGATCGTTTTAGTCTCTAGCGAATTTTTCAGATCTCGTGGATCAAAGTAATCATATTCGATGGCATAGCCTGGCCTAATGATCTGCGCATTCTCCATGCCTTGAATCGATCTCACTAAATTGAGCTGAACATCGAAAGGTAAGCTTGTGGAAATACCATTAGGATAGATTTCATTAGTATTTAATCCTTCTGGCTCGATAAATATCTGATGTGAAGATTTATCGGCAAAACGATTGATCTTATCTTCGATAGAAGGGCAGTAACGTGGACCGACACCTTCAATCACTCCTGAATACATAGGACTGCGATCTAAACCGCCACGAATAATGTCATGAGTACGCTCATTGGTATGAGTCACATAACAAGAAATTTGGCGAGGATGATCTTTAACATCACCGATAAACGACATCACAGGTAAAGGCGTATCACCTTTCTGTTCAGTCATCAGATCGAAATTTATGGTATTGGCATCGATTCTTGGTGGTGTACCAGTCTTTAAACGACCGATCCGGATCGGTAATTCTCTTAAGCGATCTGCAAGTGCGATCGATGGGGGATCACCAGCGCGTCCACCGCTGTAATTTTGTAATCCAATATGGATTTTACCACTAAGGAAAGTCCCAGCAGTTAACACCACTGCAGGGGCTTCAAAAGCGAGTCCCATCTGAGTAACGACACCAGTGACACGACCATTTTCAACAATCAGATCGTCTACAGCCTGTTGGAAAAGTCTTAAATTGGGCTGGTTTTGTAGTATTTGTTGGATCTTGGCTCTGTACAGGGTTCTATCGGCCTGAGCACGAGTGGCTCTCACTGCTGGGCCCTTGCTTGAATTTAAGGTTCTAAATTGAATTCCTGCAAAATCAGTCGCTGTCGCCATTGCACCGCCAAGTGCATCGATCTCTTTTACCAGATGTCCTTTACCGATCCCACCAATCGCTGGATTACAGGACATCTGTCCTAACGTATCAATGTTGTGTGTCAGCAACAGGGTCTTAGATCCCATTCTAGCAGCGGCCAAAGCTGCTTCCGTTCCGGCATGACCACCACCAACAACAATTACATCAAACCGTTCATGAAAATGCATTACAAAACCTTAAATTAAAACTGACGTCGATAAAGATCTACTGTGAATTTGAGATGCGCATTTTAGCACCTGAATGACAGAAGGTGAATGATCATTTTAGCTCGAAAGATCGCAAGTGGATCTGCTTAATAGATCTTAAGATCTTTATATAGATCCTTATTATGTTTATTATTAAGGGAGCTATTTTCTGTGGGTAACCGTTTTTTCTCTTTTATTATCATGAGTTAATCGCGATCGAAACTTGTGATCTAATCTAGATCAAACTGGCTTAAGCTTGTGGGTAGATCGGCTACTTATCCACAGGGGCGATCATTGACCAGATCGGACCTTGAATAATACAGAGGTTGATCAGAAGAAAATAATAGGTTATCCACAGATTTATCATTTTAGATCGTAATATGTGGATAACAACGATCTAAATTGTGAATAGATCCTTTTGTTATCCTTTTAAATGATCTTAAAGTTGATCTTGCCATTGTGCTAACCAAGCTAACGCGGGATCTTCTGGGGTATGATCGTACTGTACATCGATCTGGATCTTATCCACATAGACTTTTGCTTGGCATTCTTCTAATACTTGCGCTAATTTTTCGGGTCCTTGACAGAAAGTGTCGTAACTCGAGTCACCGATCGCACAGATGGCATATTTTGTATCACTGAGATCCGGTTTTTGGATCGATATTTCATCAAAAAATGGCACTATATTGTCCGGAAGATCGCCAGCGCCATGTGTAGAAGAGACGATCAACCACAATGATTTAGGGTCTAGATCGGCAAGTTTTGGGGTCATATGTACGATGTTTTCATGTCCTAATCCGCTTAGAACTGTCGAAAATTCGTCTGCAACGTACTCCGCATTCCCTAAAGTTGTGCCCACTAGAATGTCTATTTTTGACATGTTTATTCCTTATTTAGCCTAAATATTCAGTACAAAATAGCTATTTTTAGCCTCATTTTGCTCTGATTAGAGCTTATTACTGGCTTAAATGATTGAGTATCTGCTGTACATATTAAGTGAAAAACCGACTTGGATCTTGTGACTTAATAGGATTTACATCAGAATTTTGATAGATAAAGCCTAGGATCTAGACCTAATAAGCTTCAGTTTTGGCTGGTTTTGTCGCAAAAAGTAAGTCGTTAGCCTTAGCTATCTCTTTGGCCGCACCAAGGCCGGTATCGTTACTGGAAGTTATTTTGCTCCTATCTAACACCATATTTATTTTAAAAACGCATTATTAATATGATTATATCAAGTCTTTGCCTGCTCTATTAATCCTTATCACAGCTAGTTATCCGCTCTTTTTCACACATTAGCGAATGATGAATCACTGCTATACTTGAGTTATTGACTCGGGTACTTTTCATTGTTTGTAATACCAACTATAGGTGTAGCTCAATCGTTTCTGACAAGCGTGAAAAGATCTATTGTGAGGGTAAGAGCATGTTAAGGCATTACTTTATATCTAATGATCTTGATGATCTGGAGAAGGTGGAGCAGGAACTTGAAGCTGAAGGGATCACAGAGCCACAAATTCATGTATTAAGTGAAAAAGATGCTGACGTTGAAAATCACCATCTACACGAAGTAGAGCCCGTGCTGAAACTCGACGTGGTTCATTCAACCGAAGTAGGCGCTGTGATAGGTTTAGTGGTTGCTTCGGCCACACTGATGATTGCCTACCAGATGGGTTGGACCACAAGTGAAGCGGGTTGGTTACCATTCATTTTTCTGGCAATAGTCATACTTGGTTTTTGTACCTGGGAAGGCGGTTTCATCGGTATTCAAAGAAACAATATTCATTTTGAACGCTTTCAAGAGCTACTACATAAAGGTAAACATGTGTTATTTGTCGATGTCGATGCTAATCAGGAGCCTGTATTTTCCAGAGTTGTTAATGCTCATCCAAAGCTAGAACCCGCGGGTTTAGGAGAAGCAACACCGCACTGGGTGGTTCGTTGGCAGGATAAATTTCATATTTTCATGAAGACTATGCCTTAGTAAAGAGAGCTAAAATCTAAGCTGGTTTTATGTTGTAACTGCAATTTTTTTTGACGTTATTAAGCGCCTGTCAGGCGCTTTTTTATTGCTGATGTTTAGCCCTAGATCAGGAGAGATCTTCATTTATAGTCTATGGTATTAAGTAGTCAGAAAAACGTTTTATCTCGTTATTTTAAGTGTGGGCACTCTAGAGTTCAGCTGCTTTAAGTGTTTACTTTCTTATAGGGATGGGTGGTATGGCTATCGCGGTCGTTATCCTGCTATTAGTACTCGTATCAGTAATATTTCATTTCGCTAGCCCTTGGTGGTTTACACCAATAGCGTCAAATTGGACTGCCATCGACGACACCATTAGCATCACCTTTTGGATCACAGGTATTGTGTTTATTTTGGTCAATGCCTTTCTTGCCTTCTGTGTTTTCCGCTTTCGATTCAAAAAAAATCATCGTGCTGACTATGAACCTGAAAATAAAAAATTAGAGGTGTGGCTGACGGTCATCACGACTATAGGAGTCGCTGCTATGTTAGCGCCTGGCTTAGTCGTGTGGGGGCAATTTGTGACAGTTCCGGAAAATGCCAAGATATTTGAAGTTGTTGGTCAGCAGTGGCACTGGAGTTATCGGTTGCCCGGCAAAGATGGTGTATTAGGCCAAAGTGCGGTTGAGTTAATTAGTGAAACTAATCCCTTTGGCCTTAACCCAGATGATTTAAATGCCCATGACGACATATTGATCCCCAGTAATGTGATGCATATAGTTATCGATCAACCGGTAAAAGTCATGCTGAGATCGAAAGATGTATTGCATAACTTTGCCGTGCCACAGTTTAGGGTGAAGATGGATCTGGTGCCAGGGATCGAGACCTTTCTCTGGTTTACACCAACACGACTTGGTCGTTTCGAGATGTTATGTGAAGAGTTGTGTGGCATGGCTCATTACACTATGCGTGGTCAGATTGTGGTGGACACGGCCCAAGACTATCAAGCTTGGCTGGATAAACAGTTCACCTTCAGAGAGTCACTCGATGCACCAGCGGGGGATCTGCAGTTAGGTCAAAGTTTATATGCCAGCTGCGCCGTCTGTCATGGCAATAATGCACAGGGCAATGAAACGCTCAATGCACCTATGCTAGCGGGGCAGTCTGCTTGGTATTTAACCCGGCAGTTACACTATTATCAGAACAAGATTCGTGGCAGCAACCAGCAAGATACATATGGCCAGCAAATGTCTGCTATGGCCAATACCTTAGTCGATGCTAAAGCGATAAAAGATGTCACGGCTTATATTGCATCATTGCCAGCTCTGGCTATCTTTCCTGCCTCGGTGAATAACGACTCTCTGGCTCGATCCATAGAGAGTGGTCAGCGGCTATTTACCAATTGTGCCTATTGCCATGGTGATAATGCCGAGGGGAGGTTTGCCCTCAATGCGCCAAGACTTGCGGGACAACACGCTTGGTACTTAAAGCGTCAATTACAACATTATCGAGCTAGCATCCGTGGTTCTCACCGTGAAGACATCTACGGTAGTCAGATGCTGTTAATGTCCCGTTTATTACAAAATGAGCAAGCCATAGATGATGTGATTGCCTATATAAGTCGATTAACGCCATCTTTAGCGAAACAAACTAAAAAAGTGCAACCAGAAAAAGTGCTAGGGCTAGATCATAAACAACAGGAGGTGAGCCAATGAGTTTCACTGCCATTGCCGATCAAACCGATAATTCTCACCATCCGACTAGTTTCGTTACTAAGTATATCTGGAGCCAAGATCACAAGGTGATCGCAATTCAGTACTCTATCACCGCCATTTTTGTCGGTCTAGTTGCTTTAGTTTTATCGGGGATGATGCGGTTACAGCTTGGGTTTCCTGATAGCTTTTCCTTTATAGAACCCAGTAGTTACCTGCAGTTTGTCACTATGCACGGCATGATCATGGTTATCTATCTTCTTACCGCTTTGTTGTTAGGTGGGTTTGGTAATTATTTGATCCCCTTAATGATTGGTGCGCGTGACATGGTGTTTCCCTATCTTAATATGTTGAGCTACTGGACTTATCTTCTTGCAGTCATTGTATTGTTAGCTAGCTTCTTCGTTCCCGGTGGGCCGACAGGGGCTGGTTGGACTCTATATCCGCCGCAAACTATTTTACCTGGTACGCCAGGAAGTGATGGTGGCATTATCTTAATGTTGGTATCGCTGGCAATATTTATCGTCGCCTTCACCATGGGGGGCCTCAATTATGTCACCACCATATTGCAGGCTCGCGCCAAAGGCATGACTCTGATGCGTATGCCATTGACTATTTGGGGAATATTTATCGCCACCATCTTAGGCCTGTTGGCATTTCCAGCCTTGTTGGTGAGTGCCATTATGATGATGTTAGATAAGTTGGTGGGAACCAGCTTCTTTATGCCTGCTATTTTGTCTTTAGGTCAGCCCTTAGATTATACCGGCGGCAGTCCGGTGCTATTCCAACACCTATTCTGGTTTTTCGGTCATCCGGAAGTCTATATTGTGGCACTGCCTGCTTTTGGCATGGTATCTGATGTTATTGCGACTCATGCGAGAAAAAATATCTTCGGCTACCGCATGATGGTTTGGGCCATAGTAGCCATAGGAGGCTTGAGTTTTGTAGTCTGGGCCCACCACATGTATGTCAGTGGTATGAATCCTTATTTTGGATTTTTCTTTGCCACAACCACCTTAATAATCGCGATACCTACAGCGCTGAAAGTGTATAACTGGGTACTGACATTATGGCGCGGTAATATTCATATGACAGTACCTATGATGTTTGCCATCGGCTTTATTTTTACCTTTACTCACGGTGGATTAACCGGGCTGTTTCTGGGAAATGTGGTGGTCGACTTACCTCTGTCGGATACCTATTTTGTGGTGGCACATTTTCATATGGTGATGGGGGTTTCACCTATTATGGTGCTGTTCGCCGCCATCTATCATTGGTTTCCTAAAGTAACGGGTCGTTATCTCAACTCAGGTTTAGGTAAGTTTCATTTCTGGATGACCTTTCTTGGGACTTACTCTATCTATCTGCCCATGCACTATCTGGGCTTTCTTGGGGTGCCACGGAGATACTTTGCTATGGGGCCAACCGAGTTCATTCCCGAGTCGGCTCAATCTCTGAATGCAGGCATTACCATATCGGCGCTGATTGTCGGCGTGGTGCAACTGATATTCCTGTTCAACATTATCTGGAGCACATTTAAGGGGAAATTGGCTGGGCCTAACCCTTGGAATGCCACTACGCTGGAGTGGCAAACTGAACACACGCCACCAAAACATGGTAATTGGGGCAAGGCTAATCCTGTGGTTTACAGGTGGGCTTATGATTATAGCGTTCCTGGAGTAAAAGAGGACTTCATCCCGCAAAATGTATCGCCAGGCGATGTTGTGATGCAAACAGAATTGCCTGATGAAGATATAAAGCCAAGGCAGATGAATAAGGAAGCCGAGTGATGAATATTCTCAAACAGCTTACTGAAAAGCCTTGGTTAGCACAGCCTGCAGGGGTCATTGATAAAGCCCTCGTTGAATATCAGCCTGGCTCACCGGGTAAGACGGCTTTGTTATTTTTTATTGCTGTGGTCACCGTGATTTTCTTTCTGTTTACGGTCACTTATTTATCACGTTCTCAGTATGCCGACTTTCAGGCTCTGGGGGGCGAACCTTGGTCACCTCTGTATCAACCTATGTGGTTATGGATGAATACGGTTTGGTTATTTATGGCTAGTCTATGTCTGCAGCTTAGCGCTACACAGGCTAAAAAACAGCAGCTAAATAGCTTACTCATGTTGTTAACTGCGAGTGTTCTCTGTTCTCTGTTGTTTTTATTTGGTCAATGGAGTGTCTGGCAACAACTGAGCTCGCAAGGATTTATGATTAACTCTAATCCCGCCAATAGTTACTTTTACCTGCTTACAGCTATTCATGGTTTGCATCTATTTGGTGGCTTGTTTGCCTTGGCTAGGGTCGTGGTAATTTTTGCAGGTAAAACTCAACTAGAGACACTAAATAAAAGCCTAAAGCTATGTGCTTGGTATTGGCATTATTTATTCCTGGTTTGGTTATTCCTTTTTACGCTTTTAACTGCTTCGCCCAGTACCTATAACACTATCGCAGCCTGGTGTGGCTTGTAGGAGACGGCAATATGAGTGTCGAAGATAAACCCACAAACAGATCCACAAAAAACGCTACCCATGCCGATCCGGATAATTGGCAAGGTGCTGTGAGCGATTGGGGAGGAGATAAACAGGTTTTCAATATGCCTTGGGGTAAGTTGATGATGTGGTTGTTCCTGCTCAGTGATACCTTTATTTTTAGCGTTTTTTTGGTCGGCTATATGAATGTGCGAATGTCCAGTATGGATGCTTGGCCTCTCACCAGTGAAGTATTTGCCCTAACGATTGCCGGACATCATATTCCCCTAGTGCTTATAGCCATCATGACATTTATTCTGATCACTAGTAGCGGCACCATGGCGATGGCTGTTAATTATGCTTATCGTGGTGATAAGAAAAAGACCTTCTATTTTATGTTAGCAACCGCGCTGCTTGGGGCATCATTTGTCGGTATGCAAGCTTTTGAGTGGTCCAAGTTAATCATTGAGGAGGGAGTTCGCCCTTGGGGTAACCCTATGGGCTCGGCGCAATTTGGTGCCACCTTTTTCATGATCACTGGCTTTCATGGTATGCATGTTACTGCTGGGGTTATTTTTATCTTGGTCATTGCCAGACGCGTTGCTAACGGTCATTACGAAGGAAAAGGCTATCATATCGTCGAGATAACGGGTCTCTATTGGCACTTTGTTGATCTCGTTTGGGTGTTTATCTTTGGGCTTTTCTATCTCTGGTAAGCGATATAGAAAATAAGTTTTAAGATTTTCAAAGTAAAAAATTTATTGGACGCAACTATGGTTTGGTTGTTTATTTTGATAAGTGATAAGTGATAAGTGATAAGTGATAAGTGATAAGTGTACTGATTGAGGTGGTGTATGAGTCAGATAACAGATAAAGATACTGTGCCGAACGAGGTGGATAAAGCGCAGCCTAAGCTTCATCCTATTAGTCTCTACCTGAAAATCTGGGGGCTGCTCTTTGTGCTCAGTACCATGTCGTATTTGGTCGACTTTTATCAAGTGCAGGGGATATTGAGATGGACACTGATCATTGTATTTATGCTGTTAAAGGCTGGGCTCATCATCACTATCTTTATGCATGTCAGATGGGAGCGGCTGGCATTAAAGCTGCTGCTATTTATACCACCACTGGCTATCGTTGTGCTGATTAGCTTGATGGCGATAGAGGGAGATTACACTTTAGTTAACAGGTTAATATCCTTCCTCTCGGTATAAAGCGGCACAGCTCAAGGCATAAATAGTTTATTGGGAATCTCTATATGAGGATTAGCCTGCATACCAAGTTTACGCTCAGCATAGGCCTGATAATTATGGTCTTGTTAGGCTTGTTCACAGTATCATTTATGTATGTAAGTACCAGTAGTTCGGCTCATCAGTTACTTCGAAGCGCAACTTTGCTAGAACAGCCACGGGCCTTAACCAGCTTCACCTTAGTCGATCATCACAACAAACCATTCACTCAGTTCGATCTACAGGGGAAGTGGCATTTGCTGGCCTATGGTTTCCTCAATTGTGCCGATATTTGCCCCACCACTCTGATATTACTAAATCAACTTCAGCTTCGCCTGCAAGCAGATAATAAATATCAGGATATTCATCTGCTGTTCTATAGCATAGATCCTGAGCGTGACACGGTAGATAAGTTGGCGGAGTATGTGCCATTTTTTGGGCCTAACATCATTGGGTTGAAGCCTGCAGAGTCAGAATTAGTTAATGGAGCGTCTAAGCGGTTTGAACAGGAGTTGGGAATAAGAGTAAGAATAGAGATTACTGAGGGAGATAAAGACGCCTATAAGGTCAGCCATGGGGTCGCCATCTATCTTATCGACCCACAAGGCCGGCTCCACGCAGTATTTAAACCGAGTGTGGATCCCTTCGGTATTAATCATTTTAACCATGAAGATCTCTATCATGATTATGTTCTGATACGTAAACTTGCTTATTGAAAAGGTATCGCTGGGCTCAAGTTAGCGATTACACCTTTAGATCTGTCATTAGGCTCTCCAGATTATCTGCCTGTTGATGCAGAGACTGTATCTCCGCTGATGCTTGAGTCACCATGGAAGCCAAATGCTCTGAGCCGCTACGGACCCGTTCCACATCTGAGGCTATGTTATCAGCTACAGCTCCCTGTTCTTCGGCCGCAGCCGCTATCTCTATGCTGCGATCAGCGATATATTTATTTTGACCGGAAATATCTTCGATGCTCTTACTCACCGATTCCATCAGCTGCTCACTGGTCTCAGCTTCTGTGACCGTTTGTTGCATCACTGCCATCAACTGTCGACTATTCGTCTGTAGTGTCTCTATCATCTTCTGAATTTCAACCGTGGCATTTTGAGTGCGACTGGCTAAGGTGCGAACTTCATCGGCAACCACGGCAAAACCTCTACCTTGCTCTCCGGCTCTTGCTGCTTCTATAGCGGCGTTCAACGCCAATAGGTTGGTCTGCTCTGAGATGGCTCTAATGGCTGAGACGATAGCATCGATCTGTGCAGCATTAGCGTCTAGTTTGGTTACTGCACTCGAGGCTGAATTTATCTCTGTTGTTAACTTCTTTATTGCAGTTAAGGTTTGCTCTACCTGAGATTGTCCCTGGTCGGTGGTTTTAGTCGCTTCGCCAGTTTGAGTCGATGAGTCATGGGCATGAACTGCCACCTCACGTATTGATGCCGCCATCTGCTCGGTGGCACTGGCCAAAGAGTCAATCTGCTCCTGTTGTTGGCTGGTCAGCTTCGTGTTCTCATTGCTGCGTTGGCCTAGCTGTGAACTTATCTGCTGGATCAAGGCTATCGCTTCTTGAGTGGCCTTAACTAAAACATGCTCTCGTTCTGACACCCTGTCTATGGTCTGAGCTATCAGGTTAAATTCGTTACGTGCAGGGGCATAGTTTATACGGGAGGCCAGGTCGCCGTTAGCCAGGCGTAAAACGGCATCATAGATGTTAAACAATGCGCCTCCCATGAAAGTCTTGATGTAGTAACTGCTCATGATCAGAAATAGGATACAGATTGAGATAATACTCAAATGACTTAGATTTAATGAAGAAAATAGTCCTGGTAACTCGCTGCCGCTCAGATATTGGTTACTTTCAGCTATCTGAATAGGAAATAGTCCGTTTCTTCCTTGTTTCACATTGCTGCCGGCGAGCAGGTTTGAGACTTGAGTACTATTGAGTTCGGTGTTGGCAATCAGGCCTGCTACTAACCTTACTTCTTGGTGTAGAGCCTGTTCTTGTTGATTTTGAATGGCATTGACTAAGGTAAAACTAACGATGATCATCGCCAACAATGAAGAACAAAACAGGATTAAGAAATTTTCCTGAATTTTCAGGTTTACCAGAAACTTATCTATCCAGCGAAATGCGACTTCTTTCATTAGGGGCTTCCTGAATGATTGTTATAGTTGGCCGTCCCTAGTACAGTTTTCGTCCTTAAATAACGTAAAGGGTAATGGTCTATTGTTGTGTTTTCGTGTTGGTATGCTACTCCAGTAAACATAAACATTGAAAGGGATCCAATGTAAATTACAATTTTCAGTAGTACATCACATGAATGATGACCAGATATAAGTATAAAATCAGACCAGCATTCAAAAGTCGATAACCTCACACTGGCTCTAAAACTCGCAATAGGGGTGGTTTGGGGATATGAAATATTTATTTTAATTAGAGCGGCAGAATTTATGACAAGTAAAATAATTTTAGATACAGATCCGGGTATCGACGATGCCATGGCTATCATTTTTGCCGAGGCACATCCTCAGATAGAGCTTAAGGCCATAACCTGCGTTTATGGCAATGCCACCATAGACAATGCTACTCATAACGCGCTTTTTCTTAAGCAGAAGTATAACTTGCAAGCCGATGTAGCCAAAGGGGCCGCAAAACCTATCGTTCGTCCGCCAGTCGGGGCTACAGTTGTGGTGCATGGCGAGTCAGGCTTAGGTGATGTACTGGCGCCAGCCGAATTATCTGTTAAAGCCGATCCGCGTCCAGCTTATCAATACATTATCGACGCCCTCAGGGCCGAACCGGGTGAAATTACTTTAGTGGCCGTGGGTCCACTGACTAATTTGGCTTTGGCATTGGAAGCGGCTCCCGAAATAGTGACTCTGGTTAAAGAAGTCGTGGTAATGGGCGGTGCTTTTGGCGTCAACGATCATAGGGGCAATGTGACTCCCTATGCCGAGGCCAATATTCATGATGATCCCCATGCTGCAGATATTGTGTTTGGTGCAGCTTGGCCCGTCGTCATTATCGGCTTAGATGTGACCGAGCAAAGTTTCTTCACCAAAGATTACCTGGATCGACTCAGAGATGATGCCGCTGAGGTTGGCCAGTTTATTTGGGATATAAGTCGTTATTACTTAAAGTTCTATTCCGAGAAGGTGGGGTTGGAAGGCTGTCACGTGCATGACCCATCGGCTATTGCCTATGTGATAGATCCATCACTGTTTACCTTGCGTGATGGACCCGTGCGTGTCGTCAGCGATGGTCCTGCGGAAGGTATGACAATACAAAAATTCGATAAACGTCAGTATATGCACGATGAGTGGCAGAGCCATGCGTCACAAAAAGTGGGTATAGCAGTAGAAAATGAGCGTTTGTTATCCCTTTATCGTCAGACCATCATAGATTACAGTCAAAAACGATGAACAAGTCAGTATATGCGAGATGAGTGGCTCTCTATCGTCAGGTCATAATCGACTAGTGATAAAACGATAAACAAGATATGGCTATGGCGGGAGCCTTTGATTTAAAAGGTATCCCGCTCTAGTGAAGGAAGTGCTAGCTCATTGCCTGTACTTGAGAGCCGAGTAACCAGATAGCTAGGGCGAAGAATATCATTCCCATAAATTTATTCTGATTAGCTCTAAACTTTTCATTTTTAAGTAATGGCTTACCTAACGTCCCCACCATGATAACCAGCAATAAGTTAAACAATAGCCCCATCACATTTAGCAATAAGCCAAGCGCTAGCATCTGCTCGCCGGATGTTGCTGTAAGTTGAGGTGAAACAAACTGAGGTAGAAACAGCACAAAAAACAATAATGCTTTAGGGTTTAGCAGATTACTGAATACCGCGCGTCGATACAGCATTTTAGCCAGGCCCGATTGCTGTTCAATTTCTGGCGTATCCGCCGCGCCACTACGCATACAGTCCCAGCCCATCTTTAATAGATAGGCGCCGCCTAAAATCCTGAGTACCTGCAAAGCCATAGGGTTCATGGCAATTAATGCCGAGACGCCCATAGCGGCAAGTAGTGTCAGTATGAGTCCAGAGGTGGCGTTGCCTAAACTGGCAAATAAACCGACTTTCTTACCATAGCTTAAGCTAGAACTTGCTATCAGTAGCATGTCAGGGCCAGGTATAAGGAGTAGGGCAATAACAGTGGTTAAATACAGTGGCAGTATAGCGAGATCGATCATCATAAATGCATAGGTTGGAACAGACGGCGGCATTCTACCTCTAACAGGATCTATCGGCAGTAGTTTCTCTGCTGTTTTTGAGAACTCTTAGCTATTAAAACTCAATTTTACTGAGATATTTGTACTAGGGTAGGATTTACGGATGAGTGATGTTTCTTACAAAACAGCTAAGCGTTATAGCGTCATATTTTTGTCAAAGTGGCTTAAACACTGGCTTACATAAGGTTCGCTAGCTTGTTTTTTTATAGTTTTTTATTCAGTAACTATATTTTTTGG
Source organism: Shewanella eurypsychrophilus (assembly GCF_007004545.3). Taxonomy (NCBI): domain Bacteria; kingdom Pseudomonadati; phylum Pseudomonadota; class Gammaproteobacteria; order Alteromonadales; family Shewanellaceae; genus Shewanella; species Shewanella eurypsychrophilus. The sequence goes on from NZ_CP045503.2 coordinate 5,831,306, forward strand.
TTATAAATATTGCGATTTTTCAGGTATCAGTAGAAAAGTGCTTTAACTTACTGTGAGAGTTTATTGGTTAGTGAATTTGATTTTTACCGCTTTGTTTACTAGCAGGCAATATTGAATTCAAATGAACATACTCACAATGACTAGGTCACTGGCTATTTGATATTAACTTTATGGAAAACAGCTAACTGATTATTTGTATTGATCAAATATCACCCGTCTCTATTTACTTTAGTTTGTTATGGGCATCGCCATAAATTTTATATTCGTTAATGACAGGTCTGGATAAGTCTATAAAAAGACTCGTCACACATAGGTTCATTTCTTCTAAAACTCACATTTAGCATCCACTTATTAAGCGTTCAATAAAATGGCACTAAGCAGGATGTTTGACGTAAATGATGACCAGTCAAAACTCAATAAATACAGACAAATCAGACAGCATATTGACAGTATCGGCTGTATGAATTTTACTCTAAAATGGTTTCTATAATCTCGTTACTACTAATAAATATGGACATTACAGCTAGTTTTTAGTGGTGACATTAGTTAAAAGTTTCTCGAGTTACGTCGCGAACAGCCTCACGAACCACTTCACGAAATAGGTGAATAAAGAGTCCTTATGTTACGTTTTATTTTATCAATCACCATCATTTACGCATTCTGGTTAACTTACCAAGATGCATCGGAATACTTTGATGAGCAGTCACTGAATGAAGTCGAACTGGCTCAGGCAGAAGTTACTGTAAAATTAGCCAAGCAAGCGGCTCTGCTGGAGGAGACTAGGCGTTATAGCCTGATTGAAGATCTAGGCAGTGAGTAAGCCTATTATTTGCCAATAAATTGGGGTCCTAAGCCAGATATAACTTCTTCGATTTAGGTTGTTTCTTTCTCTGTGCTCTCTGTAACGAATCCCTATCTAAGTGTTTGTTCGACCTAGAGTCTCTCGTTCGCGAGCTTATCACTGCCGTTATGTTCACCCTCCGTGGTGAATAGTTTGGATTGTCGCTTTATATTAACGTTTGAAAAAACAAGAGTATTCTCACCACGGAGTGCTTCGCTACACGGAGTGCACGGAGGTAAAAATTTGAAATTAAACCGCGGTTACCTCTTAGATGTCTTTTTATTTTTGATGATTGAAAGCTAAAGGGGCTTTAGTGTGTTGTTTTGCTATTATATAGGGCTAAATCACCTTTTAGCCTTGAATGTAATATGAAATTAGATGAGATAATTACCACCCTGAGTCGTGGCGACCTAACAGAACTTCCTGTTGATGCCTTGTTGGCGGCTAGAGAGCGGTGGTCTGAGTTACAGCCTGTTATTGATGACTTGATGCAGCAGTTTATTGCTAAAGAGGCGTTGACCGATCCTGAGTCCAACCTGCTCTTCTTTGGCATCTGTCTGATTATCGACCGTAAGCAGTTTAGTCAATTTGATTCCCTGATAAAGCTCACCAACAAGGATGACTGTAATAGTCCGTTAGAGCTCTTACTCGGTGACTTTATCGCTTCAGATCTATCTACCGCTTACTATATTTTGGCGCAAGGTAAGCCTGAGCAACTAGGTTATTTAGTTAACTCTGATCAAGCGGGTGAACTGGTTAAGATGGCGGCCTTGAGTGCACTGTTCTCACAACTGCATACTGGCCAAATTGATCGAGACACACTCAATAAGAACATTCCCGACTTTATCGAAAGTCTGCTTAAAAGCGATCAATCCATTGCACTTTTTGAACTGATTAATCTGCTTATTTCTAATGAGTTCAATCAATATCACAGCCAGTTTTTGAGCTATGTAGAGAGTAAATTGATAGATGAAGGTCCAGCTGAGAACCAGTGCATTATAGATTGGGATAATCAGTCTATAGGGTATTCAGAGTGGGAAAGTGGCCTAATAAGCGGTGAGTATGATGTGATTGATTCACTTAGCCAGTGGGCAGGTTTCAATGCTGAATCTGAGATGAATGATGCAGACCTTATGGCCGTCTTCGATGATTTGATGAATACCCCAGACGAACTAGATGAAAGGTACTTTGAGAGCTTTGATCCTAAACAGCCTTTTATCGCCGATATCCAAGCAGGCCGTAACGACCCTTGCCCCTGTGGCAGTGGTAAGAAATACAAGAAGTGTTGTTTGAATTAGGCTGTGTACTTTAGGAAGAGTAATGATAGCGTACGGCAACGATCGTTAACCTATCCTGAGTCGCCTTATAAACTAAACTATGTTCATCGGTGATCCGTCTAGACCAATAACCAGAAAGGTTCTCTTTTAATCTTTCTGGTTTGCCGATACCTTCAAAAGGTGTCCTTTGGCAATCTTTAATAAGCAGGTTAATTCGCTTTAACGTCTTTTTATCTTGTTGTTGCCAATAAAGGTAATCGTTCCAGGCCTGATCTGAATAAAAGGTCGAGAAAAGGGTAGTTGTATTAGTTTTCATTAATCCAGTAACTCACGCTCTTGAGCTTGGCCATCATCAATCTGCTTTATAGAATCTAACAGATGCTTTGCATTTACTGGGTTTGAAAGTAAGTAGATAGTTTCTTTCCAGCTATTGAACTCTGACTCAGAGAACATAACAACATTCTCAGCACCTCTACGATGTATCACAGCAGGTTCGCAGTCGTTGACCACGCTGTCACAAACTGACTTTAGGTTACTTCTAACCTCGGTAAAACTATAAACACTCATAAAAAACCTCAACATGTACGTGGTTAGGTACAGTTTAGTTTAAATATGTTAGTTGTACAAGGTTAAGTACAAGTGTGGGGCTTTGTAGATTCACAAGGTTGAAGGAATTTTTTAGTGTGTTTTTGGTTTCATTTGGCTTGTTTTTCACTTGGTTATTTATGGGGAACCATGGCCTTTCTTGTGTTAAACGCCTCCAGCGAGGTATGTGCAGACACTTCTGCGAGACGCTGTGAATATATCCCTATACGCTTTGCGGTTTCATCCCTGAAACCGAAACTCGCAGCCGTATCTACACCTTGTCTCTAAAAAGCAGATGGCTTCTTCGAATTAGTTAGCTTAGTTCCAGACAGATGATAGCGTTGATCTATTCTTGATTACCGATTGTTAGTTTGTGCCAAGAACCAATGTGGAACCTGATAGCTATTGTCTGTGGTTTGACTCTTATGAGCTTCTAAGCACTTAATAGGATTTAACGTGTTTTGTTGGAAGTATGCGATAGCGAGTACTAAGCCTTCACCGGCTAACCAATCAGCTTTATTCACCAATGCCACACGAGAGTGGCATTGGTGAATAAAGCTGTATTAGTTCTGCTATAAAATTTGATAAATTATCAACATTAGTAATTTCTAAATATTCTTTACTCTTGTTGAATCTTAGTTTGATATTAAACAAAATTACGTAATATCAATATATTAAGTTCTGTATGTATGGTATTTTTTACTGATGTTTTTCCATGGATTTACTATATGAAAGATAAAATAATAACTCAGATTAAAAATATTCTTCAAGATTGTGTTAGTGGAGCTATTCAAAGAACTGAAGATAGGTTAAAAAACAATAAATCTCATCAGCCTTTTCATCGAGCATTGTTACCTGAGCAGATAGTAAAAATATCTAGTTTCGAACGTTCATTTTCTACATCATTCGGGCAGGGACCGGTAGAAAAAATTTCGGAAATTTTAGCCTTAAATAATGGGTTTGAAGCTAAAAGACAGCATGAAATAATGCTGAATATGTACAAAGGTGCTGTTGATGAAGTTGAAAGAATTGGAAATGCTCTTAGGGAAGGAAATCAGAAGCCTAACTGGGGGAAAGAAGTTAAAACTATCTCATCTTTTTCTTTAGGTGATTCAGTTGTTAGGCGAGTAATCTCAGATCTTTGGTTAAAAAAAGATAGCGTGGAATACTTTATATCAATAAAAACAGTAAAACCTAACCTGGATCAGTCTGAAAAAGCAAAGAAAGATATGCTATTTTTGAAAGCTGCTAATGTTAATTGCAAACCGATATTTGCACTTTATTATAATCCGTATGGGCTTGTTAAAAGTGATTATAACCACTCTATCGCAAACAAACTGTTTAATATGCATATTGATGAATGTGTGATGATCGGTGAAGAGTACTGGGATTTTATTGGAGGGAAAGGAACCTATAAAGATTTAATCAAAGTATTTCAAGATGTTGGGGTGATAACTAAAAAGAAATTGTTAAATGTATAGCTAAAAAGGGCTTTCAAGCCCTTTAGTCTATATGTTTTTTAATAACTTTTCTTTTGCAATATTAAATTGAATTTTCCATTCCTTACTTGAAGTGTTTTTATAGCGAGAATATTTGAATGATGGAATGTTTTTAATTTCTATAGACTCCAACAAATCTTGTATATGCTTACCCACAGCATAGCCTAGTCCGATTGGTACAGCATTGCCAACCTGTTTATATTGTTGGATTAATGGGCCTGCAAGTTTCCAATCGTCAGGGAATTGTTGAATTCTTTTGTATTCTTGTATTGATAAAGGCCTACTTTCTACTGGATGGCCTAGATCTGTAGCTGGCATAGCTGGATGGGTCACTAATGTTGGTGATGGTTTATCCCATGATAAACGTCTTAAGAAACCTGTTTTTCCTCCACCTGAAAAGTAAGATTTTCCCATTGCTTCTTTCTGTAAATCTACTGGTAGATTTTTCCAGTTTTGCCCTGATTTTAAAAGTCTATAATATTTTAATCTCTTTTCAGGGAAATTGAGATGATCATGCTTATCTATATTACTTATACATTGCTTTAGTGTGTTCCATTGCGGTAAGCCAAATTTAGGATTATCTGAATGTGAAGGAGTTAAAAATGGAGGTGTTTGTCCATTTCTAGAGCAAATAATAATAACACGCTCTCTAGTTTGAGATGTACCAAAGTTGGCTGAATTATATAATTCAAAGGAATAACCATAACCAGATTTATCCAGCATTTTTAAAGCAAAATTTAAAGCTCCACCTTTTAGTTCATCTTCCGAAAGATCCGGGTAGCCTTCACCTCTATGTTCGTGAGGTCTGTGCTCCATAGGACAAGAAAGTAACCCTCTTACATTTTCTAACACTATGTATTTGGGGTTTAAATCGATAGATAACTGTAGAAACTTTAGAAAAGCATTTCCTCTATCATCATTAAATCCTTTTCTTTTACCTGCAGTACTAAAAGCTTGGCAAGGGGGCCCACCGACAATTAAATCTATATCTTCATTAGTTAAACGTGCAGCATTTTTAATATCACTAGCTTCATAATCATTAATATCACTTAATAATGCTGTATTTGGCCTATTTATAGCTATGGTTTGTCGGCAGTATTTATCTACTTCGCAGGCTAATCTAATGTCAAAACCTGCTTTTTCTATACCTAAATCCAACCCCATAGCTCCTGAGAAAAAGCTTAACGCAATTGGTTTTAGTTGTTGCCCAACATTATAAGCTGGATGATCTTCTGCAATTATATGTTTCATACTTTCTGAATATTTTTCCATGCTACGTTTGTTAATCACCCAGATACTGCCAATCTTCTCTGCTGCTATAGCTTTGAATCTACACAGAGTTCGAATTCTTTGTTCGCTAAAACCTAGAAATAGAGACGCTTCCTTTATACTTACTCTGGTACTCATTATATGTTTCCAATCCGAAACTTATATAAGTACCTATTTTAGCTGTATGTATATACATGTCAAATTTTTAAATTCGTTTTAAATATTAATGTCTTAGTTATTTGTAATTAATTAAATCTCTTTTTAAACAATTGGTTGCTGATGTTTTGGCTGAGGTTCAGCCTTGAATATTTCCCCATTTTAGTCGATAAAAGTTGGTACAATGATGTGTGCCCAAGCTTTATGTTTAAAGTTAAGGTGAACTCAGAAAAACCTGCTGACCTAGAGCAAAGTGAGCAATACCTCGTCTTGTGGATAGACTATCTAAAAGAAGATGAACGTGAGAATACTGGCTCTAGTCGCTACACAGTGATCACAGCAACAGCTACTCGTTTCAGCGTTTCTGAATGGGATATCGAAATAGGAAATGATGAAGAAAGTGTCACCCTATTTGAATCCGAAGATCCCAAAGCACTAATCCATTTCCTTGAACTGTATCGTCTACCAATCCCCGCTATTTCAGAAACAACTAATTAAGTTGAAGAGTTGCTCTCTGGCTTTACCAACAGGTGTAGATGCGGCTGTGACCGTTGGCGGCATGGATGCCGCCGTCGAGGCTATAGGGATATACTTGCGCCGTGTCACAGAAGTAACTGCACATACCCCGCTGGAGGCGATTAATATCAGCAATGTTATGCACTACTAAAAACCATCAAATAACAATATAGCCCAATGAAACCAACTAAAGTTATTTACAGAACTTGTTAACTGACAAGTAACAGCACCTGCTGGAGGCGATTAACATCAGCAATGTCATGAACTACTAAACCTCCACCAAACAAAAATACAGCCCAACGAACCCAACAGACTAACCAAAAGGCTATTTGCCAAACTTGTTAACCGACAAGTAAGTTAACTCTGTGTAGCGAAGCGCTTATGTGGACTCCCCCGTGTCAACAACATATATGCCTTGCTTTAGATTTAATGCGTGCTTATGTACGAGCTCTGTTTGGGAAGCTATCCCAGGCTCAATGATTTTTACGCGAACGACTTTGTCATATCTCCATGGCGAGCTATTATGCTCTTAGCGCTTCACTGACTAAAGTTGCTGATTTTTATCTAAATTAAGCATTTATATTGATGGTTCTTACTTCCTAGCTAGCCACTGGTATTGCTTTATATTCAGTATCATTGGCTAACAGGGAGAAAGCGGTTCTAACGGTTTTATTGGCTAAAGCAACGGCAGCGCAACGCATCCCTCTACGTTCGATTAACCCTTTTAGCCAAGTTTCTTTTGTCGTGCGTGGCACTCTGCGTTTGACCTGGCTACATACAGCCATCGCGCCACTCACTAACACACTTCGCATACTATGATTACGGATATGTTTACCTATACTGCCAAGCTTGGCTTTTCCACCCGTTGAATGCTGTATTGGTGTTAAGCCTACACAAGCTGATGCATCCTTTCCTGTGCGAAAAGTACCCATTTCACCACATGACAGCAGCATATATAAGTTAACGGCATTCATCGGCCCCACGCCTTCTAGCGCCATGAGCTTACGACAGTCTGCATTGCTATTAGCAACTCGCTCTAATGCGGATTCATACTTTTTAATTGCACCAACTAGGTCGAGATAGCCATTAAAAGCTATTGCCAGAGAATCACGCAGTTCATCGCAAAAACCGTTGTCAGCATCTTCAAGAGTGAGCTCAACAACGTTTACTATCGAACCTTTAGTTGGTGTACGAATACCAAACTCAAGTAGAAGCGCTCGGATTTGGTTCTCTACCGCAACTTTGTGTTTGACGCTCAATTCTTTGATTCGAACTATAGACTGCAGCTCTTGCTGCTTAAAGGTTTTACCTGAGACGAACTTCACCTCTGGCAAGCTACAGGCTTGAGCTACTGCAAGTGCATCGTTCTTATCTGTTTTCTGGTTTTGTCGAATATTAGCAACCAGTTTTGCACTTATTTGCCTTGCATCATGCCCATAAGAGTGAGCAAGCTGCTGCCAATGATTGGCAGTACTGCATGCTTCAAATACTATGGTGGCTGAATTAGAGGTTGCAAGCCAAGCGCTAAATTCAGACGGTATCATCTCTTTATTGGAGAGCACCTTGTTTCGCTTGGTTATACATACCTGAATAACATCTTTTGCCAAATCAACACCAACAATAGTATTCTTCATATTACGGACTCCAATTAAGAACTTTGTGTGAGAGCTAAGTATCTTAACCCTCCTTTTGAAGGAGGGGAGTCCAATTATCTCCGTGGTGAAACCGCTTTATCTTTGCTAAGAACAAAAGCCATTCACCACGGCGAAGCCATGTGCTAATGAGCGAGAGCTAGGGATAGCGAACTGGCCGTTTAACAGGGACGTTATTGGTACACAGAGGACACGGAGAAAAGACTAAGTCGAAGAAATACAGCCCAATGAACCCAACTAAAGCTAATTACGTTACTTGCTAGCAATTAAGTATCGAGTACTTCGTCCACCAGCATTCGTTTTAGTCAAAAAACCTTGTTCAACAAGTTGAGCCAGATGACGAGTTGCAGTTGCACGACTGACTTTAGCGACCTTTTGATATTGGCTACTGCTTATGCCCAGCTCAAAACTATCTCCAGGGCTGGCATCCAATAAGCGGTTAAGCACTTTTACTTGTTCACCGCTCAATAACGTCTGATCTACACGCTGCCAATAGTTAGTTTTCGCTACTGTTTGAGCGATATCATTGAGTGATTTCTGCAAACTGCTATTGAGCGTATCTAAAAACCAGACTAACCAAGAGGTAATATCTAACTCGCCTTTTTGAGTGCTTTCCAAAATATCGTAATAGGCTTGTCTGCGCTCTAGGATACTCACTGACATGGCATAAAAATGGATAGAGCGGTTTTCAGCCTGTGCGAGAGCTAAATCTGTGAGTAAGCGAGTTATTCTACCATTACCATCATCGAGTGGATGCAGAGTCACAAACCACAGGTGAGTGATGGCTGCACGGATCAAGGGATCCATTGCCACATCTTGCTGTGATTTGTTGAACCAATCTATAAACCTTGAGAGTTCATCTTCGAGTCCAGAGCGAGGTGGGGCTTCAAAATGGACTTTAGGCTTATCTATGCGTCCCGAGATAACTTGCATAGGCTCGATACCCCGTAACACGCCACCTTGAACGGGATTAAACAGGGTATAGCCTTCGGGGAAGAGTAATGTATGCCAATCCATGATCCGCTGTAAACTTAACTCTGTTTGCCAGTTCTGCAGGGCATCTAGTGTCATTTCAGCTAAGCCATCAGTTTGAACCGTGGTGGGATAGGGCTTCTCATCACTGATACCTAGCTTGTTAGCCAAAGATGAGCGTACCGAGAATGCATTGAGTTTTTCGCCTTCAATGGCACTGGAATGAATGATATTTGCCAGTAAGGTATCAAGTGTCATTTGAGCAGATGGCTCGTTATCTAACTTACCAAGTAGCAAACCCTGGTTGAAACTAACCTGACGTAATAATAAGGCTATATTATCGGTTTCCCAGCGAAAGTCAGGCCAGTTAGCTTGTTGCCAAATCCACATATAGAACCTCTATGAGTAGCTATGAGTCAAATAATACTCTTATTCTACTCACTATGTGAGGCGAATAATAGGCTTAATCGCCTCAATGACTGTTAAACCGACAAAACAGAAGAAATTCACTGCCTGTATTCTTTGCCTGTCATCAACAGGTGTAGATGCGGCTGCGAGCTTCGATGACAGGGCGAGGTTTCAAGAAATGAAACTCCTCGAGCGAGAGATAGGGATATCGAACTGGCTGTTTAACAGGGAGGTTATTGGAAACCGCAAAGCGGCCAGAGATGGCTTCATAGCGTCTCATAGAAGCGTCTGCACATACCCTGCTGGAGGCGATTAACATCAGAAATGTCATGAACTACTAAACCCCCACCAAACAAAAATACAGCCCAACGAACCCAACAGGCTAACCAAAAGCCTATTTGCCAAACTTGTTAACCGACAAGTAAGTTAACTCCGTGTAGCGTAGCGCTCCGTGGTGAGAATGCTCTTATTTTTTAAAGCGTGAATCTAAAGCGACAAAATCAAAGCTATCACCACGGCGAAGCCATGAGCGAGAGCTAGGGATAGCGAAGTGGCCGTTTAACAGGGACGTTATTGGTACACAGAGAGCACGGAGAAAGAAACAACCTAAATCGAAGAAGTGATCTCTGGCTTTACCAACAGGTGTAGATGCAGCTGCGAGCTTCCAAAACATGGCCGTTCTATGACATCCCTGTCACCACGGCATTTGTGAATCCATTCACGTCAGATGTGCTTGAATGATATCCTATCTAAAAGCCAGTTCGGCATCCATGCCTCTCGTTCATAGGCACATGGCTACGCCACATTCACCGTCTCGTAGAAGTATCTGCACATACCTCACCGGAGGTGATAAGTCACAATGAAGGTACGATTCCCTTCAATCCTTCAATCCATCAAACATCCAACCACCCAACCAGCCAACCAGCCAACCAGCCAAATGAAGCGATAAGCTATTTGCAGGACTTGCTAACTACAAGTCGCTGGTTCGAGTGGATATACAGTGGTTCTTGTCAGCTATATTCATTTTTAGTATCTATAATTCAATACGTTTATGCGTATTGTGTATTGTGTATTTAAAAATGAATACACGGAAATATAGGGTCAGGGCCAATAATGAACTTAGGGCCAGGTATTGAATTTTGCTCATTGAAAATATTTTGGCCTAATTCACAGCGATCTCTTTATCCTCAAGCCCTAAGTAACTACCAGCGGTTTTCGGCTCTACGTTGCGACAGGGTTTGCTCTATCTCTTTTATTGTTGCTCTCGATACGCCAATATTTTTTGCTAATTCAGTAAAGCTCGCTGTGACATCAACTATCTTCTCTATATGCTGCTTGGCCTCTTGCCAGCGGTTAAAGCCTGCGGTTTCGGCTAGCTTCTGTATTGTGGCTAAAGGTGGCTGTTTCCCATGACCAATAAATGAAGTTGAGTGTTCATTAAATGGGTGTGGGCTGTAGGTAGTATCGTAAAACGGTGCTGGACTCCAGCGACCCGAGTCATCTTGCAAAAAGGCCCAGTTTTTACTGTGATCATCTTGATTACAGGCAAAGAGATTAAACATGGCACGACTAAATTGCAGCCTGCCTACTGCAGGTGATTTACATAGATGACGGCTCATCTTAATCAAGTCTTCATAATCTAAACTCGGCATTCTAAAATCTGCATCTAAAAGACCGCATGCACTATGCATGTGAATGCGACCAGCGGTTTTATCTATGCCGTTATCTACCCAGTCAAAACGTTTTAACGCCAACCAAGCTGGAGCTCCGCTACTTGCGGGTGCCTCTAATAATTTCCATTTTGGAGGCTCAAGCTGCAACCTGTTTGCCATTTGAAGATAAACGGCCTCACATAGCCCTTCTTCATGGCCGAGTGACAAGTTTTTTGACGTGAACTTAACAAGCCAAGCCTCATCACCTTGCTTGGGTACTGTTCGACAGGTTTTATGATCACTTTCATTCAGATAGATTTGCGCTTTAGGGCGAGCACCGCCAGAACTGCCTGCTGTGACTAGGGCTGCAAGTACCTCATCAGTTTGGCCATCAAATAGAGCCTGTGCCTGCAAGCCAAGGTGAGCGATATCGACATCATCATTCACTTTTTCTTGGTATTGATACTCAGGCGTAAAAATGAGTGATCCCATAGCATTTGAGCCAACAAAGGCTAACCGATCCATTGCGGTTATTTGTGCTAACCCTATTCCCTGCTGCCTAAACACTCTGTCTTGCAGTAGAAGCCCCCATCCATCAGGTAAGCTGTCGGCAAAGACACCATGTAAACCACCGTGAGGTGCTCTGGGGGCAAGTTGTAACTCGCTACTGTCAGACATTGTAAATGGCGAAAGGTTACCAAACTGCTGCAAGTAATCGTTACTGTATTGAAAGTATACACCTTGACGGTTTTGAGCTAATTGACCAACAGTTACTTGCTTTCCTGACATTAAAGTTCTGTTGATCTCCAGCTTCTGAATTGGCTTAAAACTCATCTTTTAATACCTCTTCAATTGAAGTCGGCATTTTAGAGTGCTTGATTAATGAGGAGGTTCGCGTCAACTCATATAATCGTGCCAATTCATCTAAGCTTTGCCATAACAACAGCAATTGACGAAATGATATTTGACCAGTTAGCTCAAATTTTTTAATCGTAGGTGCAGGAACACAGCTACGCAGTGCTAATGCATCACGGGAAAGGCTTTGTTGCTCTCGCAACTTCCTCAGATGAACAGCAAAAGCTAACTGGACATCTTTATCATCTAGTAATTGAAATGGAGGCATAGAAAATCCCATGGGACACAGTAGTGTCCATTATAGCTTAAAAGTGCTTAAAATGGATATAACTATATCCAATCAGGCTAGAGGGTTAGAGTATGATGAAAATCATTATAAAAGAAGATATAGCCAAAGTTTTTCACCACAGAGAACACGGAGAAAAGCCAATACTAAGTCGAAGAAGTGATCTCTGGCTTTACCAACAGGTGTAGATGCAGCTGCGAGCTTCCAAAACATGGCCGTTCTATGACATCCCTCACCGGAGGTGACAAGTCACAATGAATATACGATTCCCTTCAATCCATCAAACATCCAACCAGCCAAATGAAGCGATAAGCTATTTGCAGGACTTGTTAACTGACAAGTCATTAATCAAGTTATCATTGGGCTATCAATAGCCTGCATCAAGTATCTTCATGTCAAAAACGTCAGTCAAAAGTATCAGTCTCCCGATAGACAAACTCTATCAAGAGTTTAAATTAGCGATTAAAGACAAACATTTAGTCGTTGAGTCGGATACGGGGTCGGGTAAGTCTACTCGTTTACCGCTTTGGTGTGCAGAAGCTGTTGAAGGTGGCAAGGGTAAACGAGTCTTAGTTGTAGAACCGAGAAGGGTGGCCTGTCTCGCATTGGCTGGTTTTGTCGGCTCTTTATTACAGGATGCAGAGGGCTCTGCTCATAAAGTTGGTTATGCCATACGTTTTGACTCGACGATCACCGATAAGACGCAGATAGCGTTCGTTACGCCTGGGATTGCACTGCGTTGGTTACAACAAGATGGCTTGGCTAATTTCGATACTGTGATTATCGATGAGTTCCACGAGCGCCGCTGGGATACGGATCTGCTGCTGGCTATATTGAAGTTAAAAGCGCTTGATTCTCAACATCTTAGGCTGATACTGACATCGGCCACCATAGATGGAGAGCGGCTAACACGTTACTTAAGTAATGACTTAACTAGCGTTCCAGCTAATGCGTCTTCTGGCAGCAACAATTCTCACAGATTAGTCGCGGAAGGGAAAAGGTTCCACGTGGAACTTAGATTTCAGGCTCGTGAAAGTCACCATCTTCCTGACATTCGCGGCGTGGAACAAGCAGTTAAAACAGCGGTTGCTAGTTTATTAAATGAAACCACAGGCGATATTCTGGTGTTTCTTCCGGGTAAGCGTGAAATACAGAACAGCTTACAGGCGTGTGGCTCTTTATTTCGAGAAGCTGAAGGCTCTCGGGTTGAGCTGCTTGCATTACATGGTGGGATTAGCCCACATGAACAACAGAAGGTATTGCAGCCTAGCGATCACCAAAGGGTGATATTTGCTACCAATGTGGCTGAGACCTCTTTGACCATTCCTGGCGTCACAGCTGTTGTAGACAGCGGCCTGGAGCGTCGAACCCACCAGCGCAATGGCCGTACAGTGCTATCACTGGCGCGCATTTCTAAAGCGAGCTGCGCTCAACGAATGGGACGTGCTGGCCGTACGCAAGACGGTATCTGTATTCGGTTATGGGGAAAGAGTGCGCCTATGGAGGCGATGACACCGCCAGAGCTGCAGCGTGAAGAGTTAGTGGAACCTATGTTAGCGGCGGCTTGTTGTGGTTACCGCTTATCTGAATTGAGTTTTGTTGATAGCTTGCCTGAAAAATCTTTATCGATTGCACAGCAAAAGCTGACAGCTATGGGCGCTATCGATGCTCATGGCATAGTGACGGCTCATGGCATGAAAATATCGCCATTGCCGATAGATACTCAGTTTGCTCATTTGATAAGTGCTATGCCAGATGATAAATGCCGAGGGTTAATGGTCGATCTGGCTGCGGCGTTAACCGTACCTAAAAGCTTGTTTAAACTGCCTGAAGATGAGTTTGATCTGAAGCAACTCAATGAGTGGGAACCTCTGTCTTGTGATGCGTTTACTCTAGTTAAGCTAGTGCGTGAGCCTATTGCTGAGTTTCTTAAAGCAGGGGGATCGGGCCGAACATATATAGACATGGGTGCGCGTAAAGAAGCACGCATGTTAGCCGAGCAGATACGTGCAGCATTGGGGTTAGAAAGCATCAAGCAGGCTAGTTCATTAGGTGTTAGTAATCATGAGTTACGTACCCGTTGGCTATTAGCTGTGATTAAGGCGTCGCCGGAATTGGCATTTATCAGACGGGAAAAGCGCATTAGTGCATTGGGCAATGGCTTTAGTGAGGTGCAGATTGGCAGAGACAGCCGTTTTTGTACTGAACTTAAAAGTTTGAATGGTAACAATAGCGCCCTAGCTGCTGTGGTATTCGACCAGCATTCTATTGCGGGTAAGGGGAGTAAGCAGACACTCAACTTAGCGAGTTGTATGGCACCAATATCGCTGAATTTACTAATGGATGCCAAGTTAGGTCAAGAACGCCTGGCCGATAATAAAGAACAGGGCCAAAGACATAAGGTTATGGTTGAGACTGTCTATGCTGGCAGGGTAATAGCCTCCCGATTAAAAGAGGTGGAGGGAGACCAAGCCATCGAGGCGATAGTTCGAAGTATTAAGCTTGGGCGTCAGTTTAAAGGGCTAGCAAAGCAGCTGGAAAACGATATAGCGGCTTGGAATATCTGGGTTGCATTAGGGAAGGCGGATAAAGAGGCTGACTTGTTGGAGTTTGATGACTATTTACATCATCAGCTTATCGATCTTGGTGTTGAAAGTTATGATGATCTACAGTTAATTGAAGCGGAAGATCTGCTGTTTGATGGCATACCTGAGTGGGAACGTGAAGAGTTTGATCAGCTTTTTCCACACAAGTTGGTTTTGCCTGATCTACAACTGGATGTCGAGTATCAAGCTAAGCGAAAATTGGTGATCTTGTGCTATACCAAGGGTGGAAGAAAGGCTGGGCCTAAGCGTTGGGAGTTACCTCGTTGGCAGGGCTGGAAAGTCAGGTATAAAAAATCGAGTAAAGTGATCGATATACAGTAAATGATGATCATTTTTAGTAGAGATCTTTTTCAAACAAAAATTCAGATCACTTTGAGTATAACTTTTTTATAAGATCGTGTTTTTTTAGTCGAGATCTATGTGTTTTTTTTAGGATTTAAGTTTATTTTTAATTAAAAACAACTGCTTATGTGTTTTGTCTTGTTGTGGGGAAGTATTGCGAGTCAGTCGGGCTACCTGTTGATATCTCTGTTGATTAAATCGATCCTTTTAGAGTAGTTTGCTTCAGAACACCTATCCATAGCGGTTTTCACTATTTTTATTTGAGGACAAGGTTTATCTGCTTATTATTGCTTAAAAGGAGTAATTAAAAGGGGGGGATTTTCTTAAAAGCGGTTAACCAATAACAGGGCACACGAGGGCATGGTTCGCAGGGTTTATTCCATCACCTTCATCATTAACGAAGAGATGTTGGATACCTAAACGCTGGATTCCGGCCAAAAGCATGCCGGAAAGACGCAAGAGAAGAAATAGGTGCTAGTTCCTAGGTCCTTTAAACAGCGCAGCGTCGTCTTAGCTTTATCAGGGCGAAGCCCGTCAAACAGCGAAGCGTCTGTCTTTTCCCTAGCACTTGTTCCTAGAACGCTGGATTCCGGCCACAAACATACCGGAAAGACGGAAGGGTGAAGATAGGTGCTAGTTCCTAGGTCCTAAAACCTAGGATCTTTAAACAGCGAAGCGTCATCTTTTGTCTAGTCCCTAGGGTCTAGATCCTAGGATCTTGAAATAGCGAAGCGTCTGTCTTTCCCCTAGTTCCTAGGATCTAAAACCTAGGACCTTCTTAGAAGATTACTTCCCTATGCAGAAACTGCTAAAAATCTTGCCCAACAGATCATCTGAAGTGAATTTACCCGTGATTTCAGATAGGGCAAGTTGAGTCATGCGTAACTCTTCGGCTAATAGCTCACCGGCTAGATAAACTTCTAACTGCTCTTTACCTAGCATCAGGTGGCTACTGGCTAAATCGAGTGCCTCTAAGTGGCGACGACGGGCAATAAAGCCGCCTTCGAGATTGCTCTGATAACCCATAAGTGATTTAAGGTGTTGCTTGAGCTCCTCAATACCTAAACCTGTTTTGGCCGAGATACGGAACACGGGATGGCCGTGATCTTCGGTGAGTGCTAATGACTCGCCAGTGATGTCTGCCTTGTTACGTACGACTGTGATACCGAGTCTATTAGGTAAGCGGTCGATAAAGTCTGGCCAGATTTCGTGTGGATCGACGGCATCTGTGGTAGTGCCATCGACCATAAATAGCACTCGATCGGCGGTTTCTATTTCGGCCCAGGCACGCTCAATCCCAATCATCTCGACGGTATCGGCCGTTTCACGCAGGCCTGCTGTGTCTATGATATGTAACGGCATGCCATCTAGATGGATATGCTCGCGTAGTACATCTCGGGTTGTGCCTGCTATTTCTGTGACAATGGCAGATTCTTTACCCGCCAGAGCGTTAAGGAGACTGGACTTACCGGCATTGGGTCGACCGGCAATAACCACCTTCATGCCTTCACGGATTATCGAACCTTGCTTGGCGCTTGCCTTAACCGAGTCCAGTCTGCTGATGATCTTATTGAGTGAGCCGGCAATCTTACCGTCTGAGAGGAAGTCTACTTCTTCATCGGGAAAATCTATAGCTGCCTCGACGTATAGGCGCAAGTTAGTGACCTGTTCGACCAATGCATGTACTTCTGTCGAAAATTCGCCTTGCAGTGAGTTCAGGGCGCTCTTAGCAGCTTGTTCGCTGGTGGCATCGATAAGATCGGCAATGGCTTCGGCTTGGGTGAGATCTAACTTGTCATTCATGAAAGCTTGTTCACTGAACTCACCGGGTCTGGCGATGCGGATCCCCTGGGTTTCCATGACACGCTTGATCAGCATATCCAGAACTATCTGGCCGCCGTGGCCTTGTAGTTCTAGGACATCTTCACCGGTAAAAGAGTTAGGGCCTTGGAAGTAAAGCGCGATACCTTGATCGATCACTTCACCATCGGCAGTTTTAAAATCACAGTAATCTGCATAACGTGTCTTGGGTATGTGTCCAAGCATGGCCATAGCGACTTCGCTGGCTTGATCGCCTGAGATACGAATGATACCTACACCACCGCGCCCAGGAGCGGTTGCTTGTGCCACGATAGTATCTGTTGTCATTACTGTGATTCCTACTCTGTATAATGAAAAGCTAACTGAGAAAGAGATTAAATTACGTCTCTCATAAAAAGAAAAAGCGGTTAATACCTAAGTATTAAACCGCTTCTCTATTAACGCTTGTTCGGTCTCAGGCTTATTTTAAGCCTTTCTTCGCCAAACCTGCGTAGATGATCTTCTGCTGTGTGATAGCAACTAAGTTACCGACCAACCAGTATAGTACCAGACCTGCTGGGAACCATAGGAAGAACACGGTAAACACCACTGGCATCCACTGCATCATCTTAACTTGCATTGGGTCCATAGTTGGTGCCATAGGCTGCATTTTCTGCATCACAAACATTGAGATACCCATAAGAATAGGCATCACGTAGTAAGGATCTTGTACCGACAAATCGGTGATCCAAAGCATAAATGGTGCGTGACGCAATTCAACACTTTCCAGCAGTACCCAGTAGAGTGCGATAAAGATAGGCATCTGCAGCAAGATAGGAAGACAGCCACCCATAGGGTTAACTTTCTCTTTCTTGTACAGTTCCATCATACCTTGACCCATCTTCTGACGGTCATCACCAAAGCGTTCTTTAAGTTCAGCCAGCTTAGGTTGCAGATTACGCATCTTCGCCATAGAGGTGTACTGAGCTTTAGTTAGTGGGTACAACATACCGCGCACTGTTAGGGTGATTAAGATAATCGCAATACCCCAGTTAGTGACGAGTGACTGGAAGAACATCAACAACTTGTAGATAGGTACCGCTAACCACCAAAGGAAACCATAATCTACTACTAAGTTTAGTGAGTCTGAAATCGCAGAAAGAGCTTCCTGATCTTTAGGACCTACATAAAACTGAGAGTTAATGCTTTGAGTTGTACCTGGGGCGATATCATAGATAGCGCCACGGAAGCCGATGTTAGCCTGGCCGCCAGCACTGATGCTAGAGAAGATAATGTTTTGATCGTCAGCTGGTGGTACCCAAGCAGAAACAAAGTAGTGTTGTAGCATTGCTGCCCAGCCACCAATTGTTTTCTTATCTAGGTTACTATCAGCCATATCATCGAAGCTGTACTTCTCGTAGCGAGTATCTTGAGTTGAGAAAGCCGCACCACGGTAAGTAGGCATCATCATGCTGCTTTCGCTTTGCTTGATGCTGTGCTTAATCTGACCGTACATCTGCACTTGCAGCTGCTGGTCTGTCTTGTTGTTGATGACGTAATCAACATCAACCTTAAACTGGCCACGGTGGAAGATAAACATCTTAGTGTAAGTAGCACCGTTTTCAGCAACAAATGTCAACGGAACTTCTAAAGTGTCCTGACTCGAAGCTAACGTGTACTCACGTGAAGCACTGTCGAAGTGTGCACGACCTTTAGAGCTACTGTCGATACCGTTACGACCGATAAGACCACTTTGAGCAATGTAGTTGATATCGTTAGTTTGCTCTAGCAGTACAAATGGCTCGTCATTATCTAGCTCTAGTTTATGTTCAACTAGGGCCGAATAGACGATATCACCACCGATTGGGTTGATCTTAATGATCAACTGATCAGTTGTTACTGTGATGAGTTCTTTAGAAGCTGCCACAGCTGCTGGAAGTGCAGAATCGGCATCTGGAACATCTGAACTGTGCGCGTTTGTTGTATTCGATACCGTAGATACTGAAGTTAGCTCAGTTGCTACCGGTTGTGGAGCTTGATCCATTTGCCATTGTTGCCAAAGTAAAAAACTGACAAAAAGCAGACCGATAAGCAATATATTCCGTTGAGATTCCATAGCCTATTTATTACACCTGTGTTTTTTTGGGGGGACGGGGTCGATACCGCCCGGATGTAAAGGGTGACATTTTAATACGCGTCTTGCTGTAAGCCAACAGCCTTTTACAAATCCATGCAAACGAATGGCTTCAATTGCGTAAAATGAGCAAGTTGGATGAAAGCGGCACTTATTAGCCCCCAGTAGAGGGCTGATGAAGATTTGGTAGCCACGAATAATCGTGGTTGCTAGCCATTGTAACGGCGATTGAGTTTTCGCCATAGCTTTTCTACCAATTTATGGAGCTCTGCATTGTCCATCTCTACAACGCCATTTCTGACCAAAACAACAATATCAAGTGGAGGTAGTTCGTGCTGATGCAAACGAAAGTTATCTCTGATGATACGTTTAATTTTGTTTCGCTGATGGGCTTTCTTTACAAAACGTTTCGCAACAGTTAATCCAATACGTGGATGTTGCTCTGAGTTTGGGATAGCAAGTAAAGTAATTTCAGCAGAAGAAGCTTTGATAGGTTTTGAAAATACAGATTTGAATTGCGCGGGAGTTAACAAACGTAACTCCCGCGTAAAGGCATAGCTAGTCACTTGCATTTCTACGATTAAGCAGAAAGTTGAGCGCGACCTTTAGCACGACGACGAGCTAGGACCTTGCGGCCTCCAACTGTAGCCATACGAGCGCGGAATCCGTGAGAACGCTTACGCTTTAGGTTGCTTGGTTGAAAAGTACGTTTACTCATTGTGGCAATCCGTCTTTGTGTAAGTTAATAAACCTGACATTTAAAATGAATTAAAGTAAGGGCTAAAAAAGAGGCCGAATTGTAATCACTTTACGTTTGCACGTCAACACGTAAAACGCTTAGTAATAAAATTAGTGCCAATTTATCTTTAATCTCTCAGTTTAAATCCACTAGTAATTGTGGATAAGTCTGTGAATGACCACTACATCTTGTGGTTCAGCAGATCATTGATGAGATCAAAGAAGAATAATTATAGATCGATCTGGATCGCTTTATAAAGCTGGATTTGCTGCTTTTTACACATGAGACGATCTCGCCCGATCCTTTTGGATCGGCAACTCAAGTTTAAAGGTGATCTATCTGGGGATAATTATATTTAAACGATAGCGATCCTAGTGGTCTCACTATAGAATAGCCCTCTTTGTTTGATCTTTTGGGGATAAGTAC